>JANLPZ010000022.1:0-11947 GCA_031367535.1 Gemmatimonadaceae bacterium | reverse complement strand
GAGTCACCGTTCAGCACCAACGCGATACACAGCGCGCCGCCGAGTGCCAGCGCCGTACCCGCGCCGGCAATCCAGAGTGACAGCAGCGCCGATCGCCAGACGGCGCCATCACGCAGCACACGAGCGAGTGCCGAGCCATCCGCATTGCCACGGCCACCGATCGCGCCGACCGCCAGATATCCGATACCGACCGCGATCGGCACGCCGAGCAACAGGCCGGCGGCAAGCAGCGGCGCAAGTCGCTGGCGCCCGAAAACGTGGGATGGGTTCACGATCGGAGAGTGGACAGAGCGACGGCCGCGCGCAATCTCAGCGGATCATCCGGCGCCAGTCGTCGGTCAGGCGTTCGTGATACCGAGGCGAGACCTCGGGTCGCGCGTAGCGTCGCAGCGTATCAGCAGGCACGAGGCGCGGATCGTTGACGACCGAATCAAAACGCACGCGCCACCCGGCAGGCAATCGGGCCAGGTCGAGCACCGTGCCATCGGCCCAGACGGTGGGGCGTTGCTTCTCGAGTTGTGCGGCGGGCGAGAGCAGGAAGTTGGCGACCACCATCGCGCCGGCAGCATTCGGCGCGTTGGCTGGAATGGCGAGGTAGTGTGCATTCGCGAGTGTACCGTCGCGCAGCACGAGCGCACGACTGGATGTCGGCAAGACACCCTGCACTGCCTTCGTCACGGCTTCGTTCTGGTTGTACGACAGACTGAAGTCGATCTCGCGATTGGCAAACAGGCGATGCATGGCGGCGACATCGGCGGGATACTGCGTGCCCTGACGCCAGAGAAATGGCTTCAGCGAATCGAGCCAGGCGAAGAGACGGGTGCGCGCCGTGACGTATGTCGTCGAGTCGAAGCCACCCTTGAACGTGTCGACGCCGCCGTTCTGCGCATACATCACACCCTTGAGGAAGGTGATGCCGGTGAAGCTCTGGTCATAGGTGAATCGCCCGGGATGCGCGCGAATCCACTGCGTCAATTGATCGAGGGTGCGCGGCGGCTTCGGCGTGCGGGCACTGTCGTAGATCAGCGCCATCTGCACGGTGCCATACGGCGATTCGAAGCCACCGGGATCCTGTTCGAAGTCGCGACTGATGATCGGCGATGCACTGTCAACCAGTGCCGCGGCCGGCAACACCTGACTCCATGGCCCCGACAGCAGCTGTCGCGATCGCAGCGCGCCGAACGTCTCGCCATTGAGCCAGAGCAGACTGGCTCGACCAACAGGTGTGCCGGACTGTTTCTCGATGGTCAGCTGCTCGACAAGCTCGTTCCCCTGCCCGCTCACACCTTGCAGCACGATGCCATACTCCGCGAGCACGCGCGGCGCGACCCAGAGGTCGACGAACTTGTTCACCGACGGATCGCCGCGCCACATGCGCCAGATCACGGTCGTGCCGTGCGCACGCCGCAGAATGCTGTCCCACGGCAACGGTGCGAGCGCGGCGGCGGTGACGGGCGGCGCCGGGCGTGAACAGGCACCCATCATCGCTGCCGCGCATACCACACCGATCACGAAAACACGCCGCAGGTCAGCAGTCATTCAGAATGTGTAGTGTGCAGAGAACTGCACCTGGCGCGCCGGTGCTGCACTTGGATACACCACCGGATCGCCCGGCCGACCGACCTGCGTGCGCGCACCTCCGCCCGGCAGGCCATTCGCGTAACCACTCACGTTGCGTGTGTTGAACAGATTGAACACATCGCCCCGCACTTCGACCGGTCCGATCGTATAACCTGCACCGAGATTGAGCAACGTGGCTGCCGGCAACCGTTCGCCGTTTCGCCCGACGCCGTAGAATCGATCCTGATTGCCGAGGAAGCCATTCCCGAACGTATCACCCGAGCCATCGAGATCGCAGTACGACGCGCCGCAGAAGCCGGCGATGCGATTGATCGGTGTGCCGGACTGCACATCGAACACGGTGCTGAGCGACAAGCGACGCACGCCGGTGTACACCGCACGCAGTGACACTTTGTGCCTGCGATCATTCACCGCATCCGCCCATTCGGCGTCGAAGTTGTTGCCCTGCGTGGCGTTGAAGTTGATATCCTCGGTGTTGTTGCGCGCGCGGCTCAACGTGTAGTTCGCATCGAGGAGAATCGTGCGCTCCGGCTGCCAGCGGAGTGCCGTGGTGAGACCGACGTAGTTGGCCTCGCCGCGCGAGGCGGATGTGGTCAGTCGGCGGTAGCTGCCTGTGACCGGAGCAACGGGCCGGAACCTGTCGCCGACGGAGACCGGCACCGTCGTCACGTCGGTCGGTCCAATGCCGCGCGTGTCGGGATTCAGGTCCCACGACAGCGGCAGCTTGTTCGTCTGCGTCGCGACGGCATCGATCGTGACACCGAACGACGTCGTGAGCTGATACTGGAAGCCAAGGCTGACCTGATCGCTATATGGATTCTCGAGCCCGAGCGCGAACAGTCGGCGGATTTCGCGCGGCGGGAACGTGCTGGTCTGCGACGCGAGCGCCGGGCCGCGCGGGCCCTGCAGGTACGCGGGCGCCTGTGCGCCATCGAGCGTGATCGTGGCGTTGCCGTCCGGGCCGAACTGCACCGCGTCGGAGTAGATCGCATAGGGGAACTTGCCCGTGTAGCGACCGACGCCGCCGCGGATGACACTCTTGTCCGTCGGTGTCCAGTTGATGCTCAGGCGCGGCTGGACGTTGTTCAGGTCGGGCTTCGAGTCACCGCGGGATGTGAGGTCGTCATAGTCCCACCGCAGGCCGGCGTTGACCGTGACCGAGGCGCTCGGCGTGTACCGATTTTCAATCCACGCGCCGGCCACGAGTTGCGACAGGTCGACCTGCTTCTGACGCGCATCGATGCTGTAGCGCAGCACCTTCACGTTCTGCGGCACATCGGCGAAGGTATAGAAGTTGCCGGCGGACGGATTGATGTTGCCTTCGTTGAGCACCGTGTAGCTGCCGATCGGATTCGTGTTCGAACCGGTCAGGCGGAACGCGCTGCGTGCCGCGTCGACACCAATGCTGATCGTGTTCCGTTCGCCAAGCTGTCGACGATGTTCCGTGCGGAACTGGAACTGTTTCTCCGATTCGTCGAACACGAAGTTGCTGCTGCCGACGACCGCCTGCGTGATGGTGTTGCCGGGCCGTGACGGATCGTTCGCCACGATCGTGACCTGCGGCGTCGAGAAGCTGCTGCGCGTGGGCGGGAAGTTCCAGCGGAACGTGCCGAACTGCAGCGACGTGATCTGACTGGCGCGACCGTTGCTGAGCGCCGCGCGATGTGTGACGCTGCTCAGTGATCCGATGCGTTGGGTACGTGTGTCGGCTTCCGGCGCGAGGATGCCGCTGCCCTGCCCGGCGCGATCGGTGCTGGTGAGCGCAAACTTCGCCGTCAGACTGCCGGCGTTACCAAGGCCCTGGTCTATGCGACCGAACGCCTTGTAGATCTGGCGCAGCTCTCGGCCGACAAACGGCACGCTGGTCGTCGACGCGATGCGATCCTCATTCTCGTTCGTGTATTCGAGCGCGCCGAACACGAACGTCCGATCCTTGACCAGCGGACCACCGCCTGACGCGCCGGCCTGTGTGCGACGGAAACCGTCCTGCGCCTTGTTGAACGATGACACGTTTCCACCGGGGATGATCTTGGCGCGCGCGTCGAACGGCACACCCGGCCGATTGTAGACGAACACGTCGCCACCCCACTTTGCCTTGCCCGCGCGTGTCTCGAACTGTACCACGCCATTGCTGCTGCGACCGATGTCGGCGCCATACGTGTTGGCGGCCACGCTCAGGCGCTCGAGCGCCGACAGCGGCAGCTCTACGCGCGGTCCGCCAAGGAAGCCCTCATTGTTGTCGAGACCATCGATGGTGTACGACGTGTACAGCGAGTTGCTGCCATTGATCGTGAGGCGAGGCGCGTCACCGAAGAATCCAGTCGCCTGCGCGACGTTCGGCAACGAATAGGCGAGTGAAATCGGATCGCGCGAGTCGGTCGGCAGCGCGTTCAGTTCCTTTCGCTCCACCGTGCCGCCGACGGTCGCGGTGCTGGTGTTGAGCAAGCGGCGCGGCTTGTCGGAGACAACACTGATCACGGAGAGTTGCGCGGCGGTGGAATCGCGCCAGCGACGACAGCCGGCGGTCGCGGGCCTGGCAGCACAGGTCGCACTGTCAGGACGGGCTCGTGTGACGTCTTGTGCAGAGACAGTGGCCGGAAAGGCGAGCAGCGTGACGACAGCAGCGGAATGAAGGATGCGCATTGAACGGAAGATATGTTTGTCGAAACAGGCACTCCGGCTCTGCGACTAGTCGTCAGATTGCCGGATCGTTCCCTTTTCCCCCTACGACGGCAGCCCCGGAACCGGATGTTGATGACCACGCTGCGCGACGGATACCTGTTCGGCATTTCGTACCTCGAGTGGCTGAAGGCCATCGGCGTCGGTTCGGCGACGGTATTCGGGCTCTGGTCGCTGCGCCACCTGCTCGTGCGGAAACTGCGGGGCGCCGCACGCACCGAGACGTGGGTCGACGACCTCTTCCTGCTGCTCGCGCGCAAGACCTCGCGCATCTACATGCTGGCGATGGGCATCGCCGTTGCGGGCGTCTACGAGATGTCCGGCACGACGATGCCGACGTGGCTGAGAATCTTCACGATCGGCGCGTTCTGTCTGCAGCTGTTGTGGTGGGCCAATGCGTCGGTGGACTTCTGGCTCAAGCAGATGAGTCGCACCGCCGATGGCCAGCACAGCGGACGCGCGTCGCTGGCAGTGGTCGGTGTGCTGATCCGCACCGCGGTGTTCGTGATCGTGATGGTGCTGGCACTGGACAACTTCGGCGTCAATGTCACCGCCCTCGTCACAGGCCTCGGCATCACCGGCATCGCGGTCGCGCTGGCGGTGCAGAACATCCTCGGCGACCTGCTGGCCGCCCTCGCGATCGCGTTCGACAAGCCGTTCACCGTGGGCGATGAAATCGTGGTCGGTGACATCACGGGCCGGGTGGAGAAGGTCGGACTGAAGACCACGCGCCTGCGGCTCGGCACGGGCGAAGAAGTCAGTCTTGCGAACGCCGAGGTGATGAAAACTCGCCTCGTCAACAACTCACGCACACACACGCGCATGGTGCCACTCACGGTGGGCGTGTCCGCGAACGGCATCACGGGTGATGCGCTGCTTGCTCTGGCGCAGCAGTGTGAGGCGGCCGTCAGTGGTGTCGAAGGTGTGCGTTCAGCCAAGGCGAGGCTGCAGAGCATTGTCGACGGCCGCGCACGGATCGTGGTCGAGAGCGTGCTCGACACGCCTCAGGCACTCGGCACCACGCGTCCGCTGCTCATCGCCGCGCTCACCACTGCGGCGTCCACGCCGGAGCGTCCGGTGCTTGGTGTCGCGTAGAGCTGCAACGGCCTGACGCAAGCGCGCTTCGCGCGCCGCTAAAGAGCGAACAGCCGCAAAACAGCACAAGCGAACTACTTCAACGCAACGGCGCAACGGCGCAACGGCTGCTACTGCTTTGACGCAAAGACGCTAAGCGCTCCGCGATACTATCGACTGCGAAAAGCGCGTTTGAGGATCGATGGGTTTTTGTAACTGCCCTTTGCAGTTGCTGTTCCACAAAAAATTCAGCGTCGCGTGCGAGCGGCGTTTGCTGAGCGACTGAACGCAGTGCTGTTTCCTTGCGTCTTTGCGTCAAGGCAGTTGCAGTCGTCGCGCCGTTGCGCCGTTGCGCCGTTGCGCCGTTGCGTCGAAGCTTTTCTCAGTTGCAGTTATGCGGCAGTTGCCGTTTTGCGGCTGTTCGCTCTTTTGCGGCGGCGAAGCCGCTTGCGTCAATGCAGTTCAGCAAGAATGCGCAAAGTGAGCCTCGATCCGCGCGAGTGCGACGCCGGTGCCGTCTTCGAGGCGGACGATCTCGCCGAGTGCGGCAGCAGCGGCGCGCAGGCGCGAGTCGGTGAGCGCGGTGCGGAGCGCGGAGGTGAGGCGGGTGACGGTGAGGTCGCGGCGACGGATCGGTGGCGGTGACACGCCCATCTCATTCAGTCGGCTGCCCCAGAACTGCTGGTCGAATCCGAGCGGTACGATGACCTGCGGCACGCCGCTGCGCACCGCCGCACCGGTCGTGCCCGCGCCACCGTGGTGAACGATCGCGCTGCTGCGCGGATAAAGCCAGGCGTGTGGCACATCGCGCTCGACATGGGCCCACGTGGGTAACGCCGAGTGCCCGAGTGTGCCCCAGCCCTGCAGCAGAATCGCGCGACACTCGGCGCGTTCGCACGCCTCGAGTACGACGCGTGTCAGCCATTCGCCATCGGGTGGCGTCATGCTGCCGAAGCCGATCGTGACCGGCGCATCGCCAGCGGCGAGAAATGCGGCTAGCGCTGCCGATGGTGTGAACGCGGGCTCGTCGAGATACCACCATCCCGTCGGTGCGATCCACTCGGGCCAGTCGACGGGTCGTGGCAAGACGGCGGGACTGTACGCGTAACACACCGGATAGTCGGCCGAGCGTTGTGCGGCGAACGGCCCGAAGAACGGCAGTGGTGTCGTGTGGAGTGTGCCGCGACGCCAGCGATTGACCGTGGTGCGCGACGGTTGCCAGAGCAGTTGTTCACCGACGAGGTGCGACACCCAGTTGCGACGTTCTTCCCATCGCGAGCGCGGTGTACGACACGTCAGTCCGGCCACCGGGAACGCTCGCGTCGGTGTCAGCGGCGCGAGCCAGCCACCCATCACCGGTGTGCCGCGCACCTCGTGCAATTGTGTCGCGGCCATGCACACCATGCCGTGGACGATCAGATCCGCATCGGCCGTGACTGCCGTCATGTCCGCCAGCAATCCGTCGAACAATCCGGTGAACTCACGACCGAATTCGCGCGCGAAACGGACGAGGCCCATTCGCGAACCGTCGGCCAGCCATGCGCCGGCGCCCGGTGCGCTGAGCATGCCTTTCGGATCGCCGTGCAGTGCACGAAACGGAAGGCCGAGTTGTTCTACCCATGGGCGGAACCCCTCGTGCGTCGCAAGCGTCACCCGATGACCGCCGCGTTGGGCGCGCAACGCGAGCGCGAGATAGGGCTGCACGTCGCCGCGCGACCCTGAAGTGACGATGACGAGGTGCATTGCAGGGAATATTGACTGGCCGCGCTATCTTTGACGCATGTCGCAGACGGAGATTTTGCCGCCCGCTCTGGAACGCGTGCTGTCACGCTTCCGGTCCATGGGGCGCGAAGAGAAGATGGCGAGCCTGGTGGCGTACGCGAAGAAACTCGAGCCGTTGCCCGCGCATCTCGCGGCACTCGATCGCGGCGCGTTCACCGTGCCGGAATGCCAGACACGAGTCGATGTGTTCCCCGAAGCGCACGACGGCGTGCTGCATTTCTACGCCGACGTGAACGTGCGGGAATCGCCGACGGTGGCCGCGGTCCTGGCAATTCTGTTCCTGTCGGTGAACGATCAGCCACCGGCCGTGACCCTCGCGATCCCGAACGACATTGTGCGCCAGCTGATGCACGACATCGGGCTGGCGGGGCGGGAAGTGGGCCTCAATGCGATGGTCCAGCGCCTCAAGCGACACGCCAGTGCGGCGGCGGCCGCCTGACCGGCCGGTAACGGCAAGCGGGCCGGGGCGTTATTCTGCTGTGCTGCGGACCAACCGGTCCCTGATGTCGCTCTTCCCCAGTCCCTGCCGATGTCCATCACGATCAAGGTCAACACGAACGGCCCGCTGATGATCAGCGCCGCCGACGCCCCGTCAGTCATCCTCACGGATTCGACCGGCGCCGTGATTCCGCTGCCGGAAGGCAAGAACGTGTTTCTCTGCCGCTGCGGCGCCAGCTCGCGCAAACCGTTCTGCGACGGTACGCACAAGTCGAACGGCTTCGATGGCACGTGCATCACAGCGATGCAGAATCTCGGGTAGTCCCGTGCTGCAGAAAATGCTGAACGCGTGGGCGTGGGTGGTGTTGATCTCGGCGATCATCGTCGGGTTCTTCGTCGTGCTCGCGGTGTTCATCGTGACCGTGCCGTTCGATCGTGACCGCTACCTCGCGGGGCGCATGTTCCGCATCGTCGGTTCGACCTGCGTGAAGTTCAATCCGCTGTGGACGTTCACCACCGACGGCCGGCGCATTCGCGATCCGCGACGGCCGTACGTGGCGGTGTCCAATCACGAGAGCTACGCCGACATCTTCCTCATCTCGCACCTGCCGTGGGAGATGAAGTGGCTGGGCAAGGAACAGCTGTTCAGGATTCCGTTCCTCGGCTGGATGATGTGGTTGGCCGGCGACATTCCGGTGAAGCGGGGCACGCGTGAAAGCATCGTGGCGGCCATGAATGGATGCCGCGACAAGCTGAAGCAGCGACTGAGCGTGATGATCTTCCCCGAAGGCACCCGCTCGCCGGACGGTGCACTGCTGCCGTTCAAGGACGGCGCGTTTCGCCTCGCGATCGAAAACAGCGTGCCGATCCTGCCGATCGTCGTGGCCGGCACGCGTCGCGCGATGGCGAAGCACACCTTCCAGTTCCAGAAGACCCGCGCGATCTGTCGTGTGCTGGACCCGATCGAGACGACGGGGCTGACGCTGGCAGATCTGCAGCTGCTGAAGCAGCGCACGCGCGACGCGATTGCCGCGGCGAAGGAACGGCTGCACGTCGAACTCGGCCTCAGCGACAGCGGCGAACCGATCGCACTTGGCGGACAGTCTGCGTAACGCTCGTCACTTGCGACCGCGGTGACCGATCCGAAGGTGCGGGCTCGACGTATTGTTCGGCATGACTGAGACCACCACCTCCGCGCCCGCATCGTCGAAAAGCACGGCCATTCGCATCGGCCTCGCCCTGGTGGTCGTCGTCGCACTCGTGTTGCTTGGCCGACAACTGAGCGGCCAGTTGCCAAAGCTCACGGCTGCGGTCGATGCGCTCGGCGTCTGGGGCCCAATCGTCTTCATCGCGTCCTATGCATTGGCCTGCGTGGCATTTGTCCCGGCCTCGCTCCTGACGCTGGCCGCGGGTGCGCTGTTCGGCATCGTGAAAGGCACCATCTATGTGCTGGCCGGCGCAACGCTCGGTTCACTCGGTGCATTTCTCATCGCGCGATACGTCGCGCGCGATTGGGTGGCGCAGCGTATTGCGCGTGATGCACGATTCGCCGCGATCGACGCGGCGATCGCCGAGCAGGGGCGACGGGTGGTCTTTCTACTGCGCTTGTCGCCGGTCATTCCGTTCAACGTGCTGAATTACGCGCTGGGCCTGACGCAGGTGCGCGTGGTTGATTTTCTGATCGCGTCACTCGGCATGATCCCTGGTACGCTCCTGTACGTGTACACGGGGAACCTGGCGAAGGTGGTGGCCGGCGCGTCGACGGCACCACCGCGCGGGCCGGCGTTCTACGCGGTGCTCGGGCTTGGCCTTGCAGCAACAGCGGCGGTGACGGTGATCGTGACGCGACTCGCGAAGCGTGCCTTGGCCACCGCAACCACACAGTCCGACGCCGCGTCGAAGCACTGATCTGTAAAGCGCCGTTCGATCCACACTTCTTCGCCGCGCACATGCTTGATCATGATCACTGGGACAGCGAACTCATTGCGCAGGTGTTTCCGCCGGCGTGGGTGAACCCGAAGCCAGCCGGCAACTACGATCTGGTGGTGATCGGTGCGGGCACTGCGGGGCTGGTGAGTGCGGCTGGCGCGGCGGGACTTGGTGCAAAGGTCGCGCTGATCGAACGGCACCTGATGGGCGGCGACTGTCTCAACGTCGGCTGTGTGCCATCGAAAGCCTTGATCAGCGCCGCGCGCGCATGGTCGATCGCGCGCAGTGCCCGCGGTGCGTTCGGCGGCCCCGCGATGGCGCCGGATGCCCGGGGTGACTTCGAGGCGATGATGAATCGCATGCGCCGCATCCGCAGTGAGCTTAGTCCGCTCGACAGTGCTGCGCGTTTTCGTGGACTTGGTGTCGATGTGTTTCTGGGCAGCGGTGCGTTCATCAATCCGTCGGCGATCAGTGTCGGCAAGGCACTGCTCAAGTTCCGCCGCGCCGTGATCGCCACCGGTGCACGCGCCGCCGCACCGAAGATTCCGGGCCTCGAGACGGTGCCGTATCGCACGAACGAATCGATTTTCGACCTGACGACCTTGCCCTCGCGACTCGTGATCCTGGGCGGCGGTCCGATCGGGTGCGAAATGGCGCAGAGTTTCGCACGTTTCGGGTCGAAGGTCACCCTCATCGACAAAGGCGCGCGCATCCTGTCACGCGACGATGCCGAGGCGGCACAGCTGGTGCAGCAGGCGCTGGTGGAGGATGGTGTGCACTTCGCGTTGCAGACCGAGGTGAAGCAGGTCCACACGCAAGGTGCGGAGATCTTCGTGCGCGTGATGCGCGATGGCGTCGAAGCGCTGCACGTGTGCGACGAGCTGCTGGTGGCGATCGGGCGCGCGCCCAACGTGGAGGGGATGGGCCTGGACAAGGCGAACGTGGCGTTCACCGCGAAGGGTGTGACGGTGGATAACCGCCTGCGTACCACGAACAGCTGGGTCTATGCCGTGGGTGATGTCTGCTCGTCGAAACAGTTCACTCACGCCGCTGATTTTCAGGCACGCATGGTGATCCAGAATGCGTTGTTCTTCGGTCGGGCGAAGGCGAGCAATCTGATCACCCCCTGGGCGACGTATACTTCACCGGAGCTCGCGCAGGTCGGACATACCGCAGAGAGTGCGGCGGCGGCCGGCGTGCAGATCCAGAGTTTCACCGTGCCGCTGCACGACGTGGACCGCGCGCGCCTCGAGGGCGAGACGCGCGGGTTTTGCCGAGTGCATGTAAAAAGCGGTACGGACCAGATCCTCGGCGCGACGATCGTGGCACCGAACGCCGGCGACATGATCAGCGAGGTGACGCTGGCCATGACGAACGGGCTCGGCCTCGGTGCGATCGGGAAAACGATGCATCCGTATCCGACGCAGGGCGAAGTTCTGCGAAAGGTCGCGGACGCATGGCGCCGGACGAAGCTCACACCATTCGTGAAACGCCTTTTTCAACGCTACTTCGTGCTGCTCAGATGAATCCTGCCACACTACGCCGCGCCATGACCGTCGCGGCGATCAGTCTTACCACCACACTGCAGGCTCAGACGGTGGACCACAGCGCGTACGATCGGCTGCTCAAGGCCCATGTGGTGAATGGCCTCGTCGACTACGACGCATTCAAGGCCGATCCAGCGTTTGCCGGCTATCTCAAGCTGCTGGCTGCGACCAATCCGGCATCGCTGCCACGCACTGAACAGCTCGCGCTCTGGATCAACGCCTATAACGCCTACACGATCCAGCTGATCAACAACAAGGGCGAACGCGAGAGCATCCGGAACGTCAACAAGTCGCTGGGCTTCCTCAAGTTCAAGGGCCCGTGGTCGGAAGCGTTCGCGGTGGTCGGTGGCAAGACGTACAGCCTCGACGACATCGAGCAGCGTACGATCCGCCCGACGTTCCGCGAACCACGCATCCACTTCGCGCTCGTCTGCGCCGCCATCGGCTGTCCGCCACTGCGGAGCGAGGCGTATACCAGCGCGCGCATCGAAGCGCAGCTCAACGAGCAGGCGGTCAAGTTCCTGACGCAGACACCGTCGAAGAACCGCGTCGACGTGGCGAGTCGTACGGTGTATCACAGTCAGGTGTTCACGTTCTCGAACTACCTCAACGACTTCGGCGGGTCGAAGGCCGCGATGGGGCGCTTCATCGCGCGCTACTATCCGGCAGGCCCTGAGAAATCGCTGCTCGAGAGTGGTGACTTCACGGCCGTCAAAACCGACTACGACTGGAGCCTCAACAGCCAGTCCAACGGCCGCCGTCTCGGCCTGCTCCGCTGAGATCTGGCGGAACAGTTTTCGCGCGAGATCTACCAGAACAGTTTTCGCGCGGGGCTCGCGGTGGACGCGGGGAGGTGCCACTGCTTTTTTGAACGGCAACAGCAACTGCAACTGCAAAAGTTTTCACGCGGGGGCGCG
>JANLPZ010000228.1:0-3901 GCA_031367535.1 Gemmatimonadaceae bacterium | reverse complement strand
ACCTGCCATCGGTAGCGCAGGTCGACGCCGTCGATCGACTCGCCAGAACCACCGGCTCGGACCCGGTCCCGCCCCACAAACTCGCGATGGGGTACCGACACCACCGTGACAAGTTCGACGTCGCCGGGCTGTCGCCGATTGACGCAGACATCGTGGCCGCACCTCGCGTTGCGGAATGTCCCGTGCAGCTGGAGGCCGTGCTCGAGGCCGAGCATCCGATGGCGGCGAGTGATCCGCTCCGCGCCGGCCATCTGGTAGCCTTCGAGATGCGGATCGTCCGCGTCCATGTCCACGAGGACATCCTGCTGGCCGGACACGCAGATCGCATCGATCCCGACCTGTGGCGCCCGCTGATCATGAGCTTCACGCAGTTCTACGGTCTTGGGCCGCGCGTACGCCACTCGACACTCTCCGAGATTCCGGAATCCGCCTATCGGCCGCGACCGACACCGCTTCCCGCGGCGATACGTTGACCGCCGGCCCGTCAGCGCTTCGATTCCCGTTGACGTTCCTAGGGAAGCTCTGCGCAACGCGGCTCATCCGACGTTCGCAGAGTTTCCGTGGATGCGCGGCCATCGCGCCGCGCCGCCCGCTCCCGCCTCCGGTCGCACGCAATGATTCTCCGCCGCAGCGTCGCTCTCCTCGTCGCGTTCGTGCCTGCACTCGCCGCGCAAACGGTCGCCCGTACGGCGTTCACTGCCAATGACGCGCTCGATGTCACCACCGCGCAGATCTCTGACCTCTCGGCCGACGGGCGATGGCTGCTCGTGACAACGGCCAGTCGACGCGACGGACTTGGCGTCGACTATCGCCGCGACACGGACCCGACCTACCTGCGCGCCAATCCGGCGCGCCTGCGTGTGATCGACACACGCGACGGGTCACAACGTGATGTGTTCCCGGCGAAGATCACCGTGCGCTCGGCCGCACTCTCGCCCGACGCGAGCAAGGTCGGCGCACTCGTCGTGCGCAACGATCGTGTCGAGGCGGTGATCTGGGATCGCGCCACCGGACGTGCGCGTACACTGCCAGCGCCGACCGGTATGTACATCGCCGAGTCGAGTGACCTGAAGTGGAGTGGCGACGGGACGCGCGTGCTGGTGTCGATGCACACCGACGCGTGGAAGCGCGATGCGGCAGCCGAATTTGCGCGCATGACGAAGGGCCCAGTGTTCGTGCAGGATGGCAGCGACCCGTTCCTTGCATGGGACAAGATGCGGCGCGAGGGCAGCGTGCGTGCGGTGTACAGCCTCGATGCGACGACAGGCAAGGCGACCGAGTTGCTGCCGATGGCCATGTACCAGTCGTATCAGTTGTCGGAAGACGATTCGCTGATCACGTGGGCGGCCGACAACACGAAGAAGACCGACTACGACATCATCTTCGGCAGCGACAGCCGGCTGATGGCGCGGCGTGTGAGTGGCGGTGCGCCGATGGAATTGCTCGCTAGCATCAAGGGGCTGACGCCGATGTGGGCGAAGGACGGACGACGCTTTGCATACGCGAAGGATGGTCGTGTGTTCGTGCGTTCGATCGGCGATTCGACGGCGCGACAGATCGCCGGTCCGGATTCGGCGACGGCGGCGCGCACGGCGAGCGACACGTCTCCGGCTGCGCGTGCGGCCCGTGCACTGACTCTCTATTCCGTTGTCCGCTGGTCACCGACCGCCGATGCGTTGCTGCTGTCCAATCCGCACGGACTCTGGCTCGCACCGCTTGATCGTGCGGCGATGACGCTCGTCGTCGCCACCAACGACACCGTCAACACGACGCCGCGTGTGTCGCCGGTCGCGTGGAGCGAAGACGGCCGCTACATCTACCTCACGTCCGCGTCGCGCACGACGTGGGAACGCGGCGTGTCGCGCTTTGATCGCACGACGGGACAACTCACGTCACTCGCACGCGACGCGCGACTCTACAGCAACGTGCGCCTGTCGAAGAACGGTGCGGTGATGGTCTATGCCTCGGGCGAGGGCAACAGGCCGCAGGATCTCTACGTCGCCGATGCCGCGATGAGTGGTGCGCGCCGACTCACCACGCTCAACCCCGCACTCGAGTCGAAGGCGCTCGCCAGCACACGCCTGATCAACTACCACGACGCCGACGGCAAGACGCGATACGGCGTGGTCTACCTGCCGGCCGGCTTCTCCGCGACGAAGAAGTATCCGACGCTCTTCAGCGTGTACGAGGACTTCTTCGACGACACGTTCGATGCGTCGCTCAACGTGTTGTCGTCGCAGGGCTACGTGGTCGTCAAACCATCGGTCGGATTCGAGACCGGTTTTCCGGGTGAAGCGTGGCTGAAAGGTGTGACGGCTGCTGCAAACGCCGTCATCGAGGCGGGCATCGCGGATTCATCGAAATTGGGCGTGTACGGCACGAGTTACGGCGGCTACGCCACCAACCTGCTCATCACACAGACCGGCCGTTTCCGTGCTGCGGTCAACGTGTCCGGCAAGGTCGACATGGTGTCGTTCTACACCGACTCGCCGCGACTCGGCGTGCGCAATGTGCATGCGGCCGAGAAAAGCCAGGATCGCATCGGCGCCACACTGTGGCAGGCGCCGCAGAAGTACATCGCACACTCGGCAATTTTCTACGCCGATCGCATCACCACGCCTCTGCTCCTGATCACCGGCGCACAGGATCCCAATGTGCCCGCCGACAACACGCGCGAGATGTACTACGCGCTGCGTCGACTCGGAAAGCCAGTGACGTGGGTCAACTACATGAATTCCGGCCACGGCACACCCGGCACGACCGCCGAAGATTTCATCGACTATCACGATCGCATTTCGGCGTTCTTCGATCGGCATCTGAAGGGTAGCGGTGGCAGCGGTGTGGTCGAGGCGACGTCGCTCACCGGTCAGCCGCTCTATCGCCCCGAGCCGCAGGGCGCCGCGCGCGAGAAGATGGAGGCGCAACTCGACACGGCGCGACGCGCGTATCAGCACACGCCGGCGAATGTCGACTCGATCATCTGGCTCGGGCGGCGCACCGCATACCTCGGCCGGTTCAACGAGGCGATCGACATCTACACGAAAGGTATTGCCGAACATCCGGACGATGCGCGACTGTATCGGCATCGTGGACATCGCTACTTGAGCACACGTCAGCTACCCAAGGCAATAGCCGATTTCGAACGTGCGTACGCGATGACGAAAGGCAAGGCTGATGTGGTGGAGCCGGATGGCCAGCCGAACGCGCGCAACATTCCCACCAGCACGCTCAACGGCAACATCCGCTACCACCTCGCGCTCGCATATTACCTGAGCGGGCAGTTCGAGAAGGCGCTGCCGATCTATCGCGAGGATATCGCAGCGTCGAAGGGCAATCCCGACATGCTCGTCGCAACCAGTCACTGGTTGTACATGGCGTTGCGTCGCCTCAACCGCAGCGACGATGCAGCCGCGGTGCTGACGCCGATCACGGCGTCGATGGACGTGATCGAGAATGGCGCGTATCACCGGCTGCTGCTGATGTACAAGGGTGAGCTGCCCGAGTCGGCGGTGCTCCGCAATTTCGGCAGCGACGGCGATCTGCAGGACATCACGACCGCGTACGGCGTCGCCAACTGGCATCTCTACAACGGGCGCAAGGCGCGCGCAGACGAGATCTTCACGCAGATCCTCGGCGCACAATCGCAGTGGGCCAGCTTCGGTTATCTGTCCGCCGAAGCGGAGCGTGCGCGCAACGTCGTGCAGTAGACGCGCGCGCACCTGATCATGGCGGTGGTGGTGGTCGGTCGCGATCGTTGTCGGCGCGCGGCGGCCGACCGTCGCGCGGCCGTCCGTCGCGATCACGGCGCAGCGGCGGACCACCGGGACGGCCGGGCACGAAGCGCGCGAGTCGTTCGCGCTGCCGGTCGTCAAGCATCGGATTGATCGCGGCGCGCAACGAA
>JANLPZ010000224.1:0-10851 GCA_031367535.1 Gemmatimonadaceae bacterium | reverse complement strand
CACACACTCGTGTGTGCGCCGGAGATTCGCGGGTGTGTGCGACCGCGCACCAAAGCCGAGCAGGCAGCTGCGGCCGAGCCACCAGACGGACGACATCGGTGCGAGGTTGGCCGAGCCGTCGGCATTGCGTGTGCTGATCAGCGCGACGGGTGTGCCGAAGTAGAGAATTGCAGGGTCGATGACGGGCATTGGCTGACTCACGGTTGCGGGATTGACGGCATCATGCGCCGGAATCGCCCGGGCCGCCTCCCGAATCCTGCGTTTCCGCTGAAGCCGGACGCCGCGAGAACCCTTGTCGCTGTCGCAGTGTATTCTCCGGTTCTCCGCTGGTTGACTGCACACCACCCGACTCGACCACTTCCCATCGGACGCCAACGCATGCAACTCCCGTCGCGCAAGGCGCGTGTGTTCCTGCCGATCTTCGCGGGTGTGTTTCTCAGTGATTGCGCCAGCAAGCGTGTCGCGGTGGAGCAGCTCTCGCCGCCGTACGAGCCACACGACGTCTTCGGCGATGCCGTGCGCTTCACGCTCGCCTACAACGAACGCGCCGCGATGGGCCTGACGGCCGGCGCCTGGTCACGCTGGATTCTGGCCGGCTTCGCCGCCGCGTTGCTGATCGGTGTCGCGATCTGGCTGCTCCGCACCCGCCGCGATGAACCCGTCCTCTTCACGGGCATTGCGCTGGTCGCCGCCGGCGCACTCGGCAATCTCGTCGATCGACTGCGATGGGACCGCGGCGTGGTGGATTTCATCGACGTCGGTTTCGGCAGCAGGCGCTTCTGGATCTTCAACGTGGCTGACATGGCGATCACGATCGGTGCGGTCGTGCTCTGGTTCGCGACGCGGCAGCTGCACCCACCGGCAGCTGCGACGCCGCAGGACACATCGCCGCCACACACACGCTGAACACGCGGATGCTGTCGCTGGGTGCGCTCCGTCGGCTTGGGGTGGGTGGCGTCGCGCTCGCGACACTGAGCGGGTGTTTCCTGCGCGGGCCGCTCACCGAGTCGATCGCATTTCGCCCGAAGCCGATGCGGGCGATGCGGGCGGCACCGGAGGAGTGGGGATGGACATCGGCTCGTCTTGATACCATCTCACGCCGCGACTCGGCCGGCGGTGTACTGGCGTGGTGGGGGCCGGCGTCCGATCGCGCGGTCCCGTGCGGCGGCGTCCTGTTGCTGCACGGCAAGGGACGCAATCGCGCCGAGATGATGCCGCTGGGCCGCGCATTGCAGTCGGCGGGATTCTCGGTGCTGGTGCCGGACTATCGCGGGTATGGTGGTACGCCGGGTGTTCCGAGTACGACCGGACTGTTCGACGATGCCGCGCTGTCGTACTCGAGTCTGCGCGCGCGGCTTGGCGATACGCTGACGCCGATCGTCGTGATCGGGCATTCGATGGGCACCGCACTCGCGGCGCGATTATCGCGTGACTACAGCCCGGCCGCCACGGTGTACATGTCGCCGTACACGCGCATCACGTCGCTGGTGCGATCGAAGGCCGGCGCGATCGGGCCGCGGCTGTTCGACACGACGAGTTTCGCGTTCAACCCGATCGACGACGCGTCACAGGTGCGCGGTCGTGCGCTGGTGGTCGTGGCGGGGCGCGATTTGCTGATCGGCAAGAATGAGAGCGGCGCGTTCATCGCCGCATTGCGGCCTGCGCCCGTCGTGCTGCGCGATGCGCATGCGTCGCACAATGGCCTGCTCAAGTCGGACGCCACCGTGCGCAACGTGACGGACTCGCTGCGCACGTGGTTGCGCTGTTCAGACGGCAGTTAAGGTGGCGAGCGCGTCGCGTTATGACGTACGCGAATAGGGCCGCGCGATCGTTGCTGACGATTTGTCGAACGCGACCAAAACTGGTGTGGCCTTCACGTCAGGTCCTTCAGGTACAGCGCCCTGATGCGTCAGGTCACTCCGGAGCGCGCGTGCTTCTTCAAGACTCGCGGCTGCCGCGTCTGGATCATCGCCATGCGCCATCAGGCCTGGTGTATCGAGATCGCGCGCCACATACACTCGTGTTCCTGACTCGAGCTTTTCGGCCTGAATCGCAACGCGCCGTAGAACTTCATGCATGTGATCACTCCTCCGAGAGAGACAACGCGCAATGCGCGTCGATCAACGACACAGCTTGCCGCACATACGCACTCGGAATCTCGCCGCTACTGCGAGTGACAGTCATGAACAATGATCGGTCACGCGGCGATTCGAAGTGCTCGTGCTTCTTGCCGGACTTTTGCTCGAAGCCGAAGGTCGTCAACAGGCCCGCCAACTCGGCGGCCGTCCATCCTCTGGGACTGTTTCTCGCCCTTTCGAGCACCTTCTGGCGCTGCGTCATTTTAGCTACTGCGCCGCTGCTGGCGTAGTTCCCGGATTGGATTGCTGGTCCGGATTCACGTGTGACACCATAAGCGGCAGTGTGCACAGTCGATGTCCGTCGACCCAGAATTCGAAGCAGTACTCGCCGCTCGCTTCTATCGGAAAGTTCTTGAGACTGATGGAGTTGTCGGAGATAGCCCATACGCCGTGCGCCGGCGGCGGGAACCACGCGTCGAGTCGAAACTCGTGTAGCGACCCGTCTTCATTGGCGAACTTGAAGATTGTCGGCTTCGGAGACGTCGACGCGGACGACAACCCATAGTGCACACGGACGAACACTGTGAGGTCGGGGAGCTGCGTAGGAAAGCCGGTAGCGAAGATCGAGTTGAAGATGCCGCGAATGGTGGCGTTCCCCGACGGCGCGGTATCAACTCCCTCGGCAAGGACGGCAATCTGCACCTCAAAGCGATGCGCGCGATCCTCTTCGCGAGTCGTATGCTCGTTCACGCCAGCTCCCGCGGGTAGGTGGTACGTTTCCCAAGATGATTGCGTGAGCCAACTCGGCAATCGCCGTACGTACCAAAGTCACCGCCGCGTCGCCACTCTCACGCATCCGCGACCGCGACACCTGCTGCAGTCATCACATCGATGAGTGGCAGAATGCGGTGACATCATCGATCTCCCTGACAGTCTCGAAATCAGATCGCGGGCGCGTCGAGGGCGGGTTCTGACACGGGTGCCCGACGCCGCTCGTACGCACGTGCAGCCCGGCGCAGCGCGAGGCTGATGCCGGTGATGACGAGAATCACCGACGCCAGTGACGCGAGACCCGCGATCGTCTGCCCGGTGGTACCGAGGACTTCGCCGGTGTGCGCGAAGCGCAGTACGCTGCGCGCCTGACGGCCGGTGGAGAGACTGTCGAAGGGTTGGTACTTCGCGATGGCACCCGTTGCAGCGGTGAACTGCACCGTCGCGCGAAGCTGCGGCTGGCCGCCAGTGCCGCGATCCAGTGTCACCGATGCGGTCTTCGCTCCGGCCGCCGGCACCTGCGCGGTGACGGCCTTCCAGTCGGGCATCAGCGGAAGCGCTGTGCTGATCATTCCGGCGAGCGACGCGGCGGGTGGTGCTGGTGTGTCCGGCGACGCCGCACGTGCGCCGGGTGGCGGTCCGGGCGGTGTGCGCGGCGGCGGTGCTTCACCGACGACGCGATACACGAGGTTGCCGGCCCACTGGTAGCCGATCACAGAGCCCGACGCGACAATGACGATCAGCGGAATCGCGCTCCAGATACCGAGCACGTTGTGCCAGTTGAAGTCGCGTGCCTTGGGTGAGAGGCCGGTGCGGAACCAGAGCACGGCGCGTACACGAACCCAGGTCCAGGTACGCGGCAGCCAGAGCACCATGCCGCTCAGCACGAGCACCAGGAAGAGCAGATTGGCGGCGTCGTTGAGGCTCTTGCCGCGGGTCCGGTTCGGTCCTTCGCCGGCAAGCCAGCGGTGCCATTCTTCGGCGCCGCTGAAGAAGGCGCGAGTGGCAGCGTCTCCACTGCCAAGCACGCTGCCGGTGGCAGGATGGAGGAACAGCACGCCTTCTCGGCCGAACGAAATCTGAGCTGGTTCCGTGGGATTCGACCGCAGCGTGATGCCGGTGGCGTGCGCGTTCGGCTTCGCTGCTTCTGCCAGTCGAATCAGAGAGTCTGCTGGCAAATGTGTCGACAACGGCGCATTTATGGCTTGTAGCTGTCGCATGTCTGCCCAGTGCTCCATCTGCTTCTCGTACGTCAGCAGGACACCGGTGACGGACATGACGATGATCAGGGCGCCTGCGATGACGCCGGCCGAGAGGTGCAGCCAGAACAGTACGGTTCGCATCATCGTCAGTGGATGAGAATGAATATCAGCTAGTGAAGCGAAGCCTATTCCCGACACCGTCGATCGTCAATCGGCCCGGCCACAGACGTCAGCGCAGGGCATCCAACCGAGCCAGCAAGCGCGCCTCGATTTCGTCGTCTGACAGCTGGTCGTCGCCACGGGTATCCGCGGGGCTAACGGCTTCCGATGGCCTCGCCATTGGCGATACCGGCGATGCGAACAACTCCGTCAGCAGGAAGGCAGACAGCGCGGCCACGTTCGGGTAGTTGAACGTGAGCGTCGACGGCAGCGTCTTTTCCACCGCTGTCTCGAGGCGTCGCTTGAGTTCCACCGACATCAACGAGTCGAGGCCAAGCTCGAAGAAGCCGAAGTCGAGCGGAATCCCGTCGTCGTTGGCGTAGCCGAGGACCGTCGCCACTTCACGGCGAACAAGTTGCTGCAGCAGTGGCAGGCGTGCTTCCGGACGCGCCGCACGCACCGCCGTCATCGCAGTCGGCGATGTGCCGCCACCCTTTGGCGACAGCGTATGCACCTCGCGAGTGACCGCGCGAGGTGCGGCGAGTGCGTGAATCAGTGGTCGCGTGCGACGCGCTTCGTAGACGGGGACGAGCGTGCTCCAATCCACGTCGGCGACCACCGCAAAGGTGTCGTCGGCGCCAATGAGACGGCCGAGCAGATCGAGAGCCGTGTCCGACGCCAGCTGCAACATTCCGCCGCGCGCAATCGTGGCCTGCTCATCTCCGGAGGCGACGCGCATCAGGTCCCAGGTGCCCCACGCGACCGAGAGCGCAGTGCGTCCCTGTGCACGCCGGTAGGACGCGAGCGCATCGAGATACTGATTCGCGGCCGCGTAGTGTGCGAGGCCGTGGACGCCGAGCAGCGATGTCGTGGACGAGAACAGCACGAAAAAGTCGAGCGGCTGGTCGGTCGTGAGGCGATCGAGCACGCGCGCGGCCTGCACCTTGCCCGCCCGCATGCTCTCGAGCGCAGCCGGCGACACGTCGGCGATCGATGCACTCGTCATCTGCACCGCCGCGTGCACCACACCGCGGAGCGGCGCCCACTGATTGCCGAAGCGCGCCATGATCGAGCGCATCTGCGCGTCGTTCGACACATCGGCGCGCACGACGTGCACCGTGGTCCCGCGTTCACTGATGCCGGCGAGTACGACGTGCCGCGGATCGGCGGGATCCGGCTGGACACCGCTGCGCGAGAGGAGCACGATCTCGCCCGCGCCATGCGCGGCCAGCCATTCCGCCACACGAATGCCGAGTCCACCGGTGCCACCGGTCACGAGATACGCGCCATCTTCGTGCAGCGTGAGTGGCGATGCGACGGGAGTGGTGCGCGGTGTGAGTCGCGCGGCCAGGCGCCGTCCGCGACGGAACGCGACCTGACCTTCGGCCTGGGCGTGTCTGATCTCATCGGCGACCGCGTCAGCGGCCGCGTGAACGGACATCGCGGGATCAAGGTCGAGCACCGCACCCGCGCACTGCGGATGCTCGAGGGAGAATCCGCGCATCCAGCCCCAGAGTGGCGCCTGTTCCGGCGACGTCGCGGCGTCGGCATCACCGACACGTTGCGCACCGCGCGTTGCGAACCACACACGCGTATCGCTGGCATCCTCCGCAGCGGCGCGCAGAATCGCGAGCGGCAGCGTTTCCGTCAGTGCGACGTTGGTCTGGACATCTGCGCCTGACTCCGCGATGCCTTGTGCAACGTCGAGTGCGGCGAGGTAGACAATCGACACGGGGCCGGGATACCGTGCGCGGAATGCGGTAATGTCGTGGCGTGCGCTCTCAGGCGTCGCATCGTCGCGCGCTACGACGCGCACCGGCACGTGTCGCGCCTCGAGCGTTTGTGCGAGTGCCTTCGCGACACCGCCGGCGTCGGCAAAGAGGAGAGTCGGAGCGGACGTCGCGCGTGCTGCAGTCGGCGCACGGGCAACAAAGACCGACTGCATCGCAGCGGCCGTTCCGAGCGCTGGCGCGGATGGCGCGGCGGCTGCGTCGTCAAATCCAGCGGCCTGCAACAGCTGCATCCAGCGTGTGCCATCAATCAGCGGATGCAATGGTCGTACGTCGGTGTCAGTGAAACGCCACCAGCCATCGGTCAACCCGAACGTGACATCCACCCAGCGCAGTGGCGCGGTACCTTCGAGCAGCAGCAGCAACGCACCGGGTGCCGCCAGTTGACGCACATGTGCGAGCGTCTGTCGCAGGTCCGCGGTTGCGTGCAACACGTTGGACGCGATGATGACGTCGAATTCGTGCGACGCGAAACCCTGCGTGAGCGGGTCCTTCTCAATGTCGAGCAACCGCACATCGAGCGCAGCGTGACCGCCGAATCGTTCGCGGGCGCGCTCGAGGAAGAGTGGCGAGAGATCGCTGAACACGTACGTCGAACCGGCCGGCACCACGTCGAGCGTGTACGCGGTCGTGCCGCCAGTGCCGGCTCCAATTTCCAGAATGCGCAGCGGTGCGTCACTGCGCGCGGCGACTTCCGCGCGGAACGCATCGCGCAGTGCGCCGTTGTACGTCCGCGCGAACGGCGAGTCACGATACAGCCCGTCAAGCGCAGCGAAGGAGCCATCAGGGAACAGCAGCTGGAGGGGATCCTGTGCACCACGCAACACATCAGCGAGTCGTTCGCCGCAGCGCTCGAGAATCTCCATCTCACCGCCACCCATCGCACGCACGCGGGCGCGCGTCGCGTCATCCGGCATCACTGCAGCGTCGGCGGCTGCTGACCGCGCGAGCAGCCGTTTCACGAAACGATGGTGCTGCGGCAGCACCGACGACAACACGGCATCCGATGGCGTCGAACCGGCATGTGCCAACCCGAGTGTCTGCAACGCACGCGATGTGTACGCGGCGGCGGTCGCCTCGAGCACCGGAATCAGTTCGTCGTACTCAGCGAAGCCGTGCTCGACTCCAAGCACATCGAGGCGCTCCGACATCAACTGCGCGAGGGCATCAGTGAGCGGCAACTCTGCTTCCGTAGCGAGCGGCGCGTCCTCCCAGGTCAGAGCGTAGGTGAGCCCCGCAGTGCCCACATCGTCGTCGGCAGGCGCCACGATGAGCGACAGGTCGGTGAACGATGCCAGCACGACGCCATCCTCGTCGAGCACCCGCACGGTACCGCTCCACGCCGCATCGTCGTCGCCCGGGGTCATGGCGGCGTGGCACCAGGCAGCGTTCGTGAGATCACCATCGACCTGCGCGGCACCGATGCGCGCGAGCATGCGCACGTGCGACCTGCCAGTACGATCATGGAAGTTCGGCGCCGCAACGCCGAGCGCCTGCAACGCGCCATCCAGCACGGACGCGCGGTGTTCACCAGCGCTCACGTCACTCGGTACCACAAGGCGCGCCAGCGCCGAACCGTCCGAGCGCCAGAGTTCGTGAACCGTGCGCACGGAGTCGCCAATTGTGATGCCTCGACGATCGAATGCAGCGTAGACTGCGTCCTGGTCGATATGCTCGCTCAGACTCTGCTGCAGTGTGTCGATGCTCTCGCTGGTCGGCGATTCCAACACAGTCACACTCGCGCGCGCACGCATGTGGCGAGTCCACGCGGAGGAGTCATCGTCCAGCGCATGGCTGAACAGGGTGACCGTCGCCTCACCATCGTCACGAAGTTCGACGGTGATACACGCTTCACGATCTTCACGCCCCACTTCCAGCGGCGCGACGAAGCGGATGTCGTGCAATGCAAGTGTTGACTGGCCGAGTATCCGAGTGGCGGCGAGCAGCGCAACATCGATGAACGCGGAGCCGGCGAATAGCGGGCGACCGCGCACGATGTGTTCACGCAGCGTGGCCGGCGCATCGGGACCGATCGGCACCGCGAACATCGCAACCGGCCCAGGCAGTCGTGCACCGAGCAGACTGCCATCGGGGGCAGATGTCGCAGTGCGAAGTCGACGTGGCGAGGCACTCACGTCGAGCCAGTACCGCTGATGCTGGAACGGGTATGTCGGCAGTGCGGGGCGCGCACCGTTTCCTTGCGCGAACTGCTTCCAGCGCACTGCCATACCGCGCACCCAGCCGCGACCCAGTGCATCGGTGATCGTGATCCACGGATCGATACCCGCGCGCAGCGACGGCACCGACACCGCATCGCTCACGCCAGCTTCCAGCAACGATGCGCGCGACAATCCGGACAACACTGCCGTCGGCCCGATTTCGATCAGGACGCGCACGCCACGCGTCGCAAGCGTCTCGACCACTCGGCGCCATGCAACCGGCTGCCGCATCTGGTCGATCCAATACTGCGCCGTGACCGTCACGGTGCTCGACTGCACATCGCCACTGAGGCACGACACCCACTCGATGGCAGGCGTCCTGAATTCCGACGTGGCACAGACGGCGTGATACTCCGCCAGCACGGAATCGAGTTGTGCCGAGTGATACGCGTGCGCGACGAGGCCAAGTCGGCGCACGCGAATCCCCTGCTCGACCAGTGCGCGCTCGGCGTTTTCGATGTGCGCCGTGGGTCCGCTGAGCACGATCTGTTCTGGTGCATTGGTCGCAGCAATTTCGAGCGGAGCAGGTGCACCAATCGGCGCGCCGATGACGGCTTCGATCCGGCTTTGCGGCGCATCGACGATCGCCATCGCACCTTGTTCGAGTGGCAGCGCGCCGACGAGGCGTCCGCGCGACGCCACCAGTCGCAGCGCATCCCGCTCCGACATGACACCTGCCGTGACGGCGGCGGCGTACTCACCAAGCGAGTGTCCAGCGACCGACGCCGGCTCGACGCCCCAGCTGCGCCACAATTCGGCGAGCGCAATCTGGAACGCGACGTGTGCCGTGGCGCTGACATCGGGGCGCGTGAATTCCTGCGTCATCTCGCCGTAGAGCACCTCGATCAGTGAGACATCGATGGTCTCGCGCATCACGGCGTCGAGTCGCGTCATGGCAGCACGGAACACCGGCGCCGTCTCGAACAACGTGCGACCCATACCGACGTCTGCGCCACCCTGACCCGTGAACACGAACGCGACCTCTGCCACTTCTGACGATACCGCCTCGGCGGCGATCGCGGATGCGTTGCCGGTCGTCTCGCTCAAGAGCGGGCCGTCACCACGTGCGAGGCGTGCGAGAAGCTCGCGGGCATCGTCAGCGGTTGGTGCGAGGATCGCAGCGCGTGCACCGGTCAGCTGTGAGCGACCGGCGCCGGCAACCGCACACACGTCGGACCACGACGTGGCATCGACCGCAGCGAGATGCGTTGCATATCGATCCGCGATCTCGCGCACTGCTGCCGCAGTCCGTGCGGCGATCGGCAGGATGCACGACGCGCGTGGCACTACCACTTCGGCGACACTGACTACTGCCGGCGCTTCCTCGAGCACGATGTGTGCATTCGTGCCGCTGAAACCGAACGAGCTGACGCCAGCCAGACGTGGACGCGCATTTCGCACCCATGCTTCACCGCCGTCACGTGGCAACCGAACACCGAGCGTGGACCAATCCACGTGCGGCGTCGGCGACGGTGCATGCAGATGCGCGGGAATCCGCTCGCGCTGCAGGGCGATGATCGTCTTTGCCAACCCGGCGACACCGGCCGCTGCTTCGAGGTGACCGAAGTTCGTCTTTACCGACGATGTGATGAGCGATCCTGTCGCGTCACGTCCGGCTCCGTACACCGCACCGAGCGCGCGCAGTTCGATCGGATCGCCAAGTGAGGTGCCGGTCCCGTGTGCCTCGACGTAGTCGATGTCGGACGCGGACACACCGGCATTCGTCAGTGCCGCACGGATGACGGCTTCCTGTGATGGTCCGTTCGGCGCGGTGAGTCCGCTGCTGCGTCCGTCCTGGTTCACCGCCGAGCCGCGAATGACGGCGAGGATGCGATCGCCGTCAGCCTGTGCCGTCGAGAGTCGCTTGAGCACGAGCACACCACATCCTTCACCACGCACGAAGCCGTCGGCACTTTCGTCGAACGTCTTGCAGCGACCATCGGGCGCCATCATGCGCGCGCGCGACAGCATCAGTGTGGTTTCGGGCGCGCACAACACATTCACTCCACCAACCAATGCGGTTTCACACTCGCCGTTGCGCAGGCTCTGCACGGCGAGATGTGCGGCCACCAGCGACGATGAACAGGCGGTGTCGACCGCGACAGCCGGACCGTGCAACCCCAGAAAATACGAGAGGCGTCCTGCGGCCACTGCGTGTGATCCGCCTGACGACGAGTACAGATCGAGGGTGGACGGGTCGAGCTGCATCATCAGCGATGCGTAGTCGAGCGTCGCAATGCCGAGGAAGACACCGGTCTGCGTACCGAACAGGGAATCGGGCGCAATACCCGCGTGTTCGAGCGCTTCCCACGCCACTTCAAGCAGGATGCGCTGCTGCGGGTCCATGCCGACGGCTTCGCGCGGCGAGATGCCAAAGTGCGCCGGATCGAACTGGTCGATGCCGGTGATGAATCCACCGTAGCGCGTGTTCATCCTGCCCGGCGCATCCGGATCGGCATCGAAGTACGCGTCGATATCCCAGCGGTCGCTCGGCACTTCACTGATCGCGTCAACTGCATCGTCGAGCAACTGTGAGAACGCGTCGGGCGAATCAGCGCCCGGGAAACGCAGCCCAATGCCGACCACGGCGATCGGTTCGCGTGACCGCGCTTCGCTGGCGTCGAGTCGCTCC
>JANLPZ010000200.1:0-8618 GCA_031367535.1 Gemmatimonadaceae bacterium | reverse complement strand
CGACAGGTTGTTGAAGATGTGCAGGATCGCGACGGTGATGATCGACGCGAGGTAGAACCAGAGCGCGACATACAGATGTCGTTCACGACGACGGATCAGTGTGCCGATGAAGTTGACCGCGAACACCACCCAGACGACGGCGATGGCGAGGTCGATCGGCCACTCGAGTTCGGCGTACTCCTTGGCCTGCGTGAAGCCGAGCGGCAGAGTGATAGCGGCGGCGAGGATGATCGCCTGCCAGCCCCAGAAGTGGATCTTGCTGAGGGTGTCGCTGAACATGCGCGCCTTGAGCAGGCGCTGCGTGGAGTAGTAACAGCCGCAGAAGAACGCGTTGCCACCGAACGCGAAGATGACGGCGTTGGTGTGCAGCGGTCGCAAGCGGCCGAAGCTTGTGAACGGCAACCCGAGATTGAAGATTGGATTGGCGAGCTGCAGCGCGATGAGCACGCCCACCAGCATGCCAATGGCGCCCCAGACGACGGTGGCGACCATGAATTTCCGCACGGTGTCGTCGTCGTAGGAAAACGCGTCGAGCGGCGTAGTCGCGCCCGGTTGCGCAGCGACGGCAGCGGTCATCGGCGAAGACCTCGAAAGGCAAAGGAGGCAGGGACTGCGCCGAGCGCGCGAGTCCCTGCCTCCAAGATTCGCCTGACACACCCGTCAGACTGTCAGGTGTACTCTGTAATGCCGGCGTACATGCCCGACAGAACCGTCCGCATTTGCCTTACAGGCGAACTTCTTCGTCGAGCAGGCCGAGCCGCACCGCGAACCGCACGTAGTCTGGGCGATGCGCGAGTCCGATCTTCTCCTGAATGCGCTGCTTGTAGGTGTCGACGGTCTTGGCGCTGATGTGCAGCTGTGCGCCGATGTCGGGGCCGGTGTATCCCGCCGCAATGAGGCGCAGGATCGAACGCTCACGATCAGAGAGCGAATCGAATTGCGTCTGCTCGACCGCGCGATGATCCCGCTTCTTCAGTTCCTTCGCCAGCGCGCGCACGGCCCCGAGCCGCAGATACTGATCGCCGCGGGCGACCATCCGCACCGCGTCCACCAGTTCACGGTCCGCGGCATTCTTCACCAGATAGCCGCTCGCCCCGGCCTCCAGCAACCGGACGAGATGGTCATCCTCGGCGTGCATGGTCAGGATCAGGATCTTCGACGTCGACCGAAGAGACTGCAGCTCCCGGGTCGCCGCCGCACCATCCATGACATCCATACTGAGGTCCATCACCACGACGTCGGGCTTGAGCCGCATCGCCGCGTCGACCGCCTCGCGTCCGTTCCGCGCTTCACCGATGACGGTGATGTCCGGCGCCGTCTGCAGCACGGCGCGGAGACCGTACCGCACGACGGCGTGGTCGTCGGCGAGGAGCACAGTGATGACGTCATTGTCCATGGTGACCTCCAGGTCTCGGGCCAAGAGTGCAGCAACGCGAAGCGCAGCGGTGTCAGGCGATGCCGGACACTTTTCGGCTCTCGGGAAACTACTGTTCGGGCGAATGCCAATTCCCTCCGTTCCCGACCATGTCCTCGCCCGCGTCCTGCACGTCGCCTCGGACGCCATTCTCTGCGTCGATGACGCGCAGCAGATCTGCTTTTTCAACGACGGCGCGGTGCGCATGTTCGGGTATCAGGCGGAGGAGGTGCTCGGTCAATCACTGTCGATGCTGATGCCGAGCCGCTTCCGCACGGCGCACGCCAGTCATATCCGCGCGTTTGGCCACGGCTCGAGTGAAGCGCGCCGCATGTCGGAGCGATCGCCGATCTTCGGGCTTCGGAAAAGCGGCGAAGAGTTTTCTGCCGAAGCCGCCATCGTGCGCGTCGTGACGGATGCGCGGACGCTGTTTGCGGTCGTGATGCGCGACGTGACGGATCAGCGACGCACCGAAGCGCTCGTGCAGCGGGCACTCTCCGACGCGGAACTCGCGCTGCGTGATCGCGACGACTTGCTTGGACTGGTGTCGCACGACCTGCGCAATCCCGTGAACGCGGTGAAAATGCTCGCGGGTGCGCTGCTGCGTTTCCCAAGCGCAGCAGGTGCGACGAGTCTTCCGATCGCCGCGTCGGAGCACGCCAGCGTGATGCTGCAGGCCGCCACGCAGATGGATACGCTGATCCAGGACCTGCTCGATGTCACGCGACTCGAACGCGGGAAGTTGCGTATTGCGCGACGTCCGCATGCGATCGCGCCCTTGATGGCAACGACCGCCGATGTGCTCGCGCCGATGGCTGCATCACGTGGTGTGACGCTCGAGACGGAACTCGAGGCCGGCTTGCCGATGGTGGACATCGATCCCGATCGCATTGCACAGGTGTTGTCGAACCTGGTGGGCAATGCCGTCAAGTTCACGCCTGAGGGTGGTCACGTGAAGCTGCGGGCGATGCGTCATTCGACCGGTGTGCAGGTCATCGTGCAAGACACCGGCATCGGCATCGCGGCGGATGACCTGCAGTACGTGTTCGATCGTTTCTGGCAGAGCCGGCGCACCGATCGTTCGGGCGCCGGGCTCGGACTTGCCATCGCGCATGGCATCGTGCGGGCACAC
This sequence comes from Gemmatimonadaceae bacterium, assembly GCA_031367535.1. Classification (GTDB taxonomy): domain Bacteria; phylum Gemmatimonadota; class Gemmatimonadetes; order Gemmatimonadales; family Gemmatimonadaceae; genus JACMLX01. The sequence goes on along the minus strand of JANLPZ010000200.1, from coordinate 6,072 downwards.
GGCGGCACGCTGACGCTCGAGAGCGAGATCGGTCGCGGGACAACGGCGCTCCTGACCCTGCCCGCCGCAGGTACCTCGCACGAATAGCGTCGACTCCGGATGGTTGGATGGTTTGATTCATCCGGAATGAGTGCGGCGACCATACTGTTGTGGGAGCACAACACACACCGGAGCCAGACATGCGGGTGCTACGATGGATCGCGAAAGGGGTCGCCGGGCTGGTGGCACTGGCAGTGCTGGCGATGTGCTGCGTCTACGCACTATCGCAGTGGAAGCTCACGCGGCAAGGCGCGCCACCGACGCGCGCAGCCATCACCGTCAGTCGCGATTCGGCGACACTCGCGCGCGGGCACACGCTGACGCAGACGTACGGGTGTCAGGACTGCCACACCGAGAATCTCTCCGGCAAAGTGATGGCGGATGATCCGGCATTCGGTCGGCTGGTCTCGAGCAACCTGACGTCAGGGGCGGGCGGGAAGCTGTCGCACTATTCCGACGCCGCGCTCGACGCCGCGATCCGGGATGGTGTGTCGTGGGATGGTCGCAAGCTGGTGATCATGCCGTCGATCGAATACGCCGGTATGGCCGATGACGACATCGCCGCGATCATTGCGAATCTCCGTTCGCGACCAGCCGTTGATCGCGAACTCCCGGTGACGGCGCTGGGACCCGTCGGTCGCGGCTTGATCGCGACGGGCGTGATTCCGATCGCGTACAACGTGATCGACCATTCCCGCGCCACACGCTCGCGGGCGCCGACCGGCGGCACCGTCGAGCAGGGGCGATACCTCGCGGCGGGCTGTGTCGGCTGTCACGCCAACGACTACGGCGGCGGACCGATTCCCGGTGCCCGGAAGGGCGCCAAGCCCTCCGCCAACATCACGCCGAGCGGGAATGTCGCGAAGTGGAGCCAGGCGGAGTTCGTCGCGGCGTTCAGGTCCGGCGTGCGACCTGACGGCACGCAGATCGACGTGACGATGCCGTGGCAGGCGATGGGCAAGATGTCGGACGAAGAATTGCAGGCGGTGTATCTGTATCTGAAGACGTTGCCGCCGAAGGTCGTGGAGACGAAGTAGTCCGCGTCGGGCTCACCTGGGCGCCCTCGTGAATCGATACGTGTGTCGGTATCGCCACGGTTTGCCGGGCACCCTGAATTCCTTGAGCCGGCTCGACACCGTGTCGCCAAGTGCGACGGTGTAGCGGAATTCGACGCGTTTGTTGTCGTCCATGCCCGTGCCACGCAACACGAGCTGTGTTGTTGCGCCACTCTGTGTACGCGACGCAATGCGCAACGTCGTGCGTTCGCTGCCCGACTGACCCTCCTCAGCGCCGGCCCCTTCGATCCAGCGGTGGCCGATCACGCGCAGCACATCGCTCGAGTAGATCGTGTTGCCCGGACCGTCGTCGTAGATCACACGCTGACGAAATGCGCCGGTGGCGCCGATCGGTGATGTGTGCTGCCATGTCGGAAGCACGACGCGTTTGCCGCTGCCGTAGTCGCGATACTCGAGCGCGCCACGCATCAGCCCGACCGTGGGTGCGAGCGGTGACGCCGGCGGCGCCCAACGCGTCGTACGCGCCGTGACGAGTGCGCGATCGATGCCGAGACGGAAGTCCATCAACGATTCCGTTGCGTCCACATCCGGGAATACACCGAAGCCCGGCACGAACGACGCAACGTTCACATCGCTGCGCTTGAGCGGAATGCGTACGCGAATCCCGCTGTTCGGCAGTCGCAGGAAGAGAATCTGGCCCGCCGTCGGTCCTTCAGCGCTGCCACCCGTTTCTTCGCCGACCAATCGCAATCGTCCGGTACGCGCTCCGATCTGCTGCAGCACGGCGAGCAGCATCGTTGCACCGGACGCGTTGCGATGGCCGACGAGCACTGACACGTGACCTCGAAAGCGCAGCGAGTCCGGTGAGATCGGCGGTTCACGCAGACGTTCCGTGAACCAGCCACGCGTGTCCGAATCAAATCCTGCCGGTAACGGCGAGAAGATCGGCGCACGATCGCCCCACGTTTCAAAAGCGCGGGCCAGTGTCGGGTCGATCGTGATCGTGCGCCGACGAATGGCGCGCAGCGGCTCAATCGTGGTGTCGGCGAGAAACCGGATCAGGCCCTCCGATGCTTCGTCCGAGCCGCCGCCGTTCTCGCGCAGATCGAGGATCAGGTGCGACACCTGCCGCGTCTGCAGCTGCGCAAAGATCGATCGATAGAGCGAGTCGGGATTCACCGGCGTGCGGTAGTTGACGAAGCTGCGAATCGTGAGCGAGGCTGTCGTATCGTCGAGCATTGCGACGTGCGTGCCGTCGCGGAAATCGATCGGTGCCGATTCGCCGCCGAGTATCTTCCACGCGGCAAAGGTGATTGGCGCAACGGTGACCGTACGCTCCACTGATGCAGTCGAGCGCAGCACGAACGTCCACCTGCCGGCGAAACCGAATTCGATCGGCCAGTAGTGATCGAGATCGGAACCCATCAGGTCACTGTCCTTCGCGAGCAGCGTTGGTCGTGTGAACGTCGTGAAGCCGTCCACCGCAGCGTAGCGCGAGAGTCTTGAGATCACTTCGGCTGCCGGCACGCCGTTGATGCTGCGGATTTCGGTTCCGCGCACGATCGAACGCTCGGCGCTGCGCGCGACGAACATCTGCTTCCCGAAAATCCTCACCATCACCGGAAGGTGGGTCGCGCTCTTTTCCCGGTAGTCGTGCAGGCGATCGGAATACTCGGCCTTCGTGTGACTGCATCGGATCGTCGCAAGCAGTAATGCGACGTCGTGGTAGAGCTCCAGCTCGGTCATCGGTAGTGTGGCCCGGCGCTCGAGTCGGGTGAACGCCGTGTCGAGCACACGCGGCGGCATGTACCGGTTGAAGCCGGCATGCACCTGTTCGAGCGCGCGGCGGAGCAGCGTGATGTCAGTGCTGAGCTGCGATGGCGCGAGCGTGACCGGGACGTAGGGAGCGGGCAGCTGCGCAAAGGCCGAGTCTGCCAGACTGACAGAGGCTGCGCATACGAGTGAGATGAGGCGGCGGGCGGCGAACACAGGGGCTCCGGAGGGAAGTGACAACGCCAGAGTGCGCGCATCGGTCACCTCACGCGTCGCGAATTCTGAAAACCGGAGCGAATTACTGAAGTTGAGACCTGATCGGATCATTCTGTCGCCGGAATTCGGTTGGCGTCTGCCCGGTGAGCCGCTTGAAGACGCGGTTGAACGACGCTTTCGAGTTGAATCCGGCGTCGAGCGCGATGGAGAGCACGTCCCGATCGCTCTTGGACTGTGCCAGTTCGGCCTGGACCGCCTGCACCCGAATCCGGTTCACGAACTCGTTGAAGTTCTGGCCGAGCCCGTCGTTGAGGGCGCGGGAGAGATAGGTGGTGTTGGTGGCCAGGTGTCGGGCGAGGAGCGGCGCCGTCAGGTCCGGGTCACGCCACCAGTCGGACTGCTGCACGGAATCGCTCCATTTCCGACCCATCGCAGCCCAGTCCGGCTGGCGGTCCGGCGCAGGCGTCGTTCGAGGCTCGACCTCGCCAGGCACTTCCGGCACCGTGGAGCTTGCGGCGTCGGACGCGTCCCCCGGACGTGGATAGCCCTTCGACGCATTACGCAGGCCTCCCAGGCCGAGTGCGTAAATGAGCGCCGAGAACCAGAGGTAGAGTGGGAACCTGTCGAAGTAGCTCAACGGCTTCACGGCGACGTCGACGAACATCGTGACGCCCCACAGCAGCAGCGTAACGCCGAACGCGAGCAGAAAGAGCCGCAGCCAGTCCAGCCTGAACTCTTCGCGATTGGACAGGTCGGCATCCAGCCAACGTTGATAGCCGACGTATTCGCGCCACGCGAGCGCGAGATAGATGGCCATCGAGAGGATCGTCAGCGTCGACTCGATCGGTGCCACTATCGGGTCGTGAATCGTGCCGTTGTACGCGTTCTTGAATGTCAGCGGTTGCACGAACAGCACGCAGTAGTACATGCCCTGCAGCAGTGCTGGAACGAGGTGCCAGCGGTAACGTGTCGGCAATGCACCGGTGCAGATCACGCGCGCGTACAGCCAGATTAAGGCGCCGTAGCCCAGCGACCATTCATAGGGCAGGTAGGTGAGCCACGGATGCGCGTCGTAGAATCCGGCGAAGCCGATCATGTACGGAACGATGCGCAAGGCGACCAGCGCAAGCAGTAGCGCCAGCAGCCGATTCGCGACGCGGTTGGCCGGAGTTCGAAGCAGCAGGGCTGCGAGCACCAGCCCGTGGACAGTGCCGATGAGCAGCAGGATGCTGCGTGTGCCGAATGAAATCACTCGGAGGGAGTGTATGTCTGAACGGGAACTGACGCGAGGGGCTGCAACGACACTGTGCAACGAACGGATGCGCGACCGGACGCGTGCCATGCGCCACACGATGATGCTCATCATCACGGCGATATTCGCCGTCCCGATGCGGATGGATGCACAGGCCGCCGGCGCCGCGGGAATCGGGATCGATCACGTGATCCTTGGCGTGAATGATCTCGATCGCGGGATGGCCGAGTTTGCGCGGCGCACGGGCGTCACACCAGTGAAGGGTGGTGTGCATCCGGGACGCGGGACGCAGAACGCACTCGCGTCACTGAGTGACGGACGCTACATCGAGATTCTTGCACCATCGCACGAGGCGGGCACCACCGCGGATGCACGGACGGCATTTGCAACGCTGACGCCGGTGGGCTGGGCGCTGCACACAACGGACCTCAACAGTGCGGTCACGACGATGCGCGCCGCGGGCTTCACCGTATCGGAGATTCGTCCCGGCGCGCGGGCACGACCCGATGGTGTGCAACTCAGCTGGCAGACCGCGGACGTCCGCGGTGCGGGACTGGACGCGGCGCCGTTCTTCATCATGTGGGGCGCGGGCACGCCGCATCCGAGCACGCAGTCGCCAACCGGGTGCACGTTCCGGTCAGCGGCGATGACGGAGCCGGATCCGGCACCGCTGACGAAATTCCTGGCGACCGCTGGTGTGAAAGTCACAGTCACAAAGGCCGACTCGCCGCACATGACGATCGTCCTCGCGTGTCCCGCGGGCGAGGTGACGTTTCGGTAGTGCCACGCCCTTCGGATCCGCACGCGTGCTCATTGCCGGACCTGCTATTCTTCAGCAGGATGGTGTGACCCCTCGAGCAGAGTCCGAGCGAATGACACGAATTGCAGTGTTGGGAATGGGGCTGCTCGGCAGCGGCTTCGCGGAAGGATTTCTGTCGCGCGGCGCGAGCGAACTGGTGGTCTGGAATCGCACGAAAGCGAAGACCGAGCCGCTTGTCGCGCTCGGTGCCACGGCCGCCGAATCATCGGCCGAAGCAGTGCGCGGCGCCGATCGGGTGCATCTGGTGTTGCTCGACGACGATACGGTCGACGAGACGATCGCCGATTTTCAGGCAGCGCTGCATCCGGATGCGGTGATCATCGATCACACCACGACACTGCCGGCGCGAACGGCCACGCGCGCAGCGGCGCTGAATGCAGCGGGCATCAAGTATCTGCATGCTCCGGTGATGATGGGCCCGGGTGCCGCGCGCACAGCGAAGGGCATGATGCTTGTGGCCGGCCCGACGGCGCGATTCGAATCGGTGCGCGAGGCACTCACCGAGATGACCGGTGAACTGTGGTACCTCGGCGAGCGGAGCGATCTGGCCGCCGTGTACAAGCTGTTCGGCAACGCGGCCGGTCTGTCCGTGGTCGGTGTGATCGCCGATGTGATGCGCCTTGCGGACAGCGCGAACGTGGACCGCGCTGGCGTGCTGGAGATGCTGGCGAAGGTCAATCTGAACGGCCCGCTCACCATGCGCGGCACGATGATGGCCACCGGCAAATACGAGCCGAACTTCACACTCGACGTGGCACGCAAGGACCTGCGACTGATGCTTGAAACCGCAGGTGACGCGCCGACCCCGATGCTCAGTGCCCTTGCTGCGCGCATGGATGAAGAGATCGCGAACGGGCAGGGGAGCGAGGACTTCGCGGTGATCGGGAAGGCGGGGAGCGGGGCAGCGGTGTAGCGGCGAGGGACGCGTTCGAACTCGTCGCGCCCACCCCGGAGCT
>JANLPZ010000020.1:0-9712 GCA_031367535.1 Gemmatimonadaceae bacterium | reverse complement strand
CGTGTGTGGGTTGATGGTCATCGTGGGTGAGGGTAGGTTGGGGGTCTTGGCCAGGTAGCTCAGTTGGTAGAGCAGCGGACTGAAAATCCGCGTGTCGGGGGTTCAATTCCCTCCCTGGCCACTGCCGAAATATTCGAGGGGTGTCGAGCATATGCTCGGCGCCCCTCGATTTTATCGCTATGGTTTCTTGTGCTTCACCAGCATTGCACACAAGTGGGCGACAATCGCGGGCCTGCCTACCGGTGACGCGAATCACGCAATCCGGACACTCTTGCGGGTGCGCTACCGCGCGGGAGAATTCTGAGCCATACGCCTCAACTCATGGGGCGATTTACCGTGGATCACTGCGGTCCTCTCATGGTCTCGCGAGATAAGTGCACTGCGAACACAACGTGCAGCCCTCCTGGCCGGCTCCGAGGCCTGGCGGTAGCATCGCTTCATGCCCAATCTCATTCTCGAGCATGACCTGCGCCGCGCCGTATTCTCGTGGCTCGATGGGCTGGTATTGGCCGCTTCACGTCATCGCATCGATGCGCATTCCGAGCGAGGTGAATTCGACGGAGCTCCGTCAAGGTGGTCAATTTCGGTGGACGGCCACTTTCGGCGACAGTGCACGAAATTCCACAATTTGTGCACCGTCACCGAAATTGAATTGAGTGCACTGTCACCGATCTACCCCTATGGGGCCGGACGATTCGCCGGTGTGACCTGCTCGCATCGATTCACAACGGCTGGGCACTCTCCTCGCTGATCTCCTCCTGCAGCGCCGAGTCATCGACATCCCCCAGCCCGATCGCCCCCATGAACTGCTGATACGCGTCCAGCGAATACTGCGTCAGCTTGTCGAGATCGACGATCGGGTGCGGATAGTCGAATGCCTGTACCGTGGCGAGCACGTTGGGCAGGTGTCGCTCGAAGGTGTTCTGCACCACGGGAATCAACTCCGGATGCGCAGTGGTCATCTCGCGCAAAAAATGAATGCCGAAGCTGACGTGTCGTCCTTCATCGCGACGAATGAGCCGGAAGCCTTCCTGCAGGCCGGGGAGCCAGTTGCGCGCGCCGAGTGCATCGCCGGCGCCGACGTAGCCCGTGCGCGCAAGCATCGCTTCGACAACGCCCATGTAATGCGCCACCGCTTCGACCAGTAGGGCGCGCAACCGTATCGGATCGGTCTCGGCGCGTACACGATCGGTGGTGGCGTCGAGATCGTCGATCAGCACGGCCTGCGGCGCGGCGGTCAGTTCTGCGAGTAAGTCCGACGTCTCTTCACCGAGGACTTCGTGGAAATAGCGTGTGAAGAACTCGAAGTGCTTCGCCTCCTCGTAAATCTGGCTGGTGAGGAACATTTCGATGTCCACGCCGAGCTTCAGTCGTGAGACGGCGCCGAGCAGGGGGGCGAGGGTGCAGGTGACGCTCTCCTCGCCAGCGTGGAAGAAGGCGCAGAGCTGGTGCAGCTGCTTTGCGAATTCCTCGTTCGCGAAGTCTCGGCGGATGACGGCCCATTCGGCGGCGTCACGCGAGAGGTCAATCGCCGCTGGGTCCCACGCGAGGTGCTTGGAGTTGGTGTAGAGCTGGAAGTACTTGCTCTGCGTTTGCGTGCGGGTGAGCGGCATCAGTGGTACGCTCCTGGGGAATGATCGTGGCAGGCGATGGCTCGATCACGAACCGCCGCACGCCATTGTGTTCAACGATCGCTCACTTGACGACGCCGAGCTGACGCATCAGGCCGAGTGTGTCCCAGTTCGCCCATTCCTCGGCGATCTTTCCATTCTCGAAACGGGCGATCGTGATGCCCGTGCACGTTGTGCTCTTGCCCGTTGGTGCAATGCCGATCAGGTCACCTGTGTGCGTGCCTGTTGACGTCCAGCGCGCGACCACATGATCGCCATCACTGATGGTGTCTTCGATATGCAGGTGGAGGTCGGGAAACGCCTTGCGATACATGGTGGCGTTGTGCTTGACGGCCTCGGGACCACGCATCGTGCTCGTCGAGGCCGGGTCGTGGTCGACGTAATCGGCCGTGAAAAACATGTCGGCCATAGCCATCTGGCCACGATTCCAGATTTCGTCGATCACCTTCCGCACCGTATTCGCATTCTCGATCGACGTCACGGAGGTCGGTGAAGCGGTGATTGGGCTCATGCGCGTGCCTCCTGAGAGATGTCCGCGACGGGAATTTCCATCGGGGGTCTACAATGGGGCGATGTTGCGCTTCGCGCCATGGATGACGAGCAACCCCGGGCATTGAGCTGGGGCGTAAGCACGGCATACTGCGGATCCGACCGCAGCGACGATAGCTCCCTGCGTGCACATTGCCCCTCGGTGGCCAGCGCCAATCCGCAGGCTCGAGCCAGGCAAACGCACTGTCACGCTGCCGCAGCGCGATGTGCGCTCGCGCGATCACGAATGCGTTGCGTGCAGCGGTGGAGGAAGCGAGCCGTGCCTTGACGGTGTTCAGCACGCGGGCGGCCGAGTCCGCGCTCCCGAGCATCGCGAGGGCCCACGCGAGATTCGCCATCGTCTGCACCGACGGTTTGCTATCGGCTGCCACTCGAACCAGCCGCTGCGCACCGTGCAGCGTAGCACCGCTGTTCACCAGCAGAATCGCGTAGCCCACGCGAGCGAGATAAAACGTCGAGTCGAGTTCCAGCGTTCGCTGGTACAGCCGGCCTGAAGTCTGGAGGCTGTCAGCTGCTGCAAGATCCAACGCAAAAGTGTTGCTGCTGATGCGATCGAACGGCTCACGTCCGTCGTGCGGCGAGGAGCGTCATCACCAGGGCGACGATGGGGAGGACCGCTGGCAGCACGACGCGCCGTGGCCAGCGGCAACGCCGTGACTTCCTGTCGCCGCTTGCCACGACCGACTTCCTCGAACTCGATGACATCGCGTTGCGCCGAGGCACGGTGGTCGTACGCGCCGTTCGCAATGGAGCGGAACGAGCCGACGAGCCGTCCGCGCTGATCGGGCAATCAGACGGGTCACCAAGCGCCCCGAATCGAGGCAGCGTTTCGCCGATCAGAGTGAGCGTTCTCCGGTGTGAGAACTATTATGGGGAAGCGGCGTCTACTGCCTCTGCGGGCTCATCCGTGTGCGACGCCGCACGCGGGCCCGGCTGCAGCTCATCCCTCGCGAGGTATTCCCTTGCTCACGCTTCGCTCCCTGCTCGCCGTCAGCGCACTGCTGCTGACTCCCGCCCTCGTCGAGGGCCAGCTGCCAGTCAGCACCGGGTCGCAGGTGTCCGGTACCGGCATCAACACGCGGGACACCCGCTGGCAGATCGGAATCGCCTCCGGCAGTGTGGTGCCAACCACGTTCGTGGATGCCTGGCGCATCCAGAGTCCGGTCTGGACTCAGCCCGGAGGCGCCTCCTGGATCGGTGCCGAGGGACAAAGCGGGTCGCTGCCAGGAGCCGTCGGCGACGGCTCGCGCCGATACACGTATGCAGCACGAACAAGTTTCTCACTCAATGCTGGCGACCTGCTGACGATTCGCATGCAGTGCACGTTCGACAACTACTGGCTCGGCTTTTTCATCAACGGTACCCAATTCGGCTCGAACGTGTGCGGGAACGACCTCACCTACACACTCGCCAGCGAGTTCACGATCGGCCCCGCCTCATTTTTTGCCGGCATGAATACGCTCGAGTTCCGCTGGCAGGGTGATGGTGTGACGGACGGATTCATCGCTCGCATCAACAGCGCGCTGATCGAACCGGGTGTACCAGGCGTTGTGCCGGAGCCGTCGACGTATGTGCTGATGGCGACGGGGCTCGTGGGAGTGATCGGGGCGTCACGGAGGCGGCGGTCGAGTTGAGCGAACGTCGTCACCGGATGTGAGCGTTGTCTGTCGTGAGGCGCTGGCGCTGAGAAGTGCCGGCGCCTCACGTGTTGTGCGGGGACGTCAGTGTGCTCCGCCGCAACGGGCACGCGGCGTTGGCGCCGGCCAGCTGGATGATGATGGAAGGTTGGACGAAGTTGCGCGCCGGGCCAACCCGCATGGTGCGGACTATCGCGTCAATACGGGTATCGCGTGCGACATCGACGACACGCCGGCCAGCGTCTTCCGACGTGTCACGTTGGCGATGTCATAAACGTCTCCTTGCCCAGGCGCTGGTGCGATGCCGACCGCTAAGCCGATGAGGTCGGGATCGACCGGATGCACCTTCTCCGGTTGGTCATGCGTTGACGCTCAGACGCGCTGTGCATTGCAATGCGTCGTACCAGGAACGCGTCCTCAGGACGCAAGCAGTCTCGGTGAATCAACCCACTTCCTCGTGGGAAAGGGTCAGGCACCTGAAAACGCCCGATCACGAGCGGTGTACAACCCGTGCATGTGTGGGACGCAGGAATGCACCGACGCCGGATCGCAGTGTGTGCCGGCGAGTGACATCCCGACGCTCCACACCGTCTTCACTGACCGCTCCTCATGCATTCACCAGGACCTCCATGAATCGCACCCTCTGTCATACCGCCCTCGCAGTTCTCCCCGCCCTGGCCCTTCTCGCCACCGCGGAAACCGCGACAGCCCAATCCTCCGACGCCAAGTCCACCGCCACCGGATTCTCCATCGGCGCCTTCGCGGCCGGTCGCTCCTTCCGCTCGACCGTCGACGGCTCTAAACAGGAATCCGTCAACGGCGGCTCCGGCGGCGTCGTGATCCACGGCGGATTCAACGAACACCACGGCATCGGCCTGCGCCTTCAGGGCGGCAAGCTCGATCTCGATGGCGAACCGAAATTCTCGCAGGCGGACGTCACGTACCGCTACACGTTCCGTCATGCGCGCAATCAATTCCGGCCGTTCCTCGACGTCGGCTTCGGTGGGTATGCGGAGCGCACCGAGACGGTGCTCGGCCGATTCGAACAGCAGGCCGGTCTGCTCACACTCGCACTCGGTGGACAGATCCACTTCAATCGCGCCGTCGCATTGGAAATCGTGTGGAGCGGTGCGGGCGGTCAGATCACGACTGCAAAACTGAACGGATCGAAGGTGATGGTCGCCGACAACTCACTCGCTGCCGGCGGATTGTCACTCGGACTGGTGTGGCATCCATAGCGGCTTCGACAGAACGCGCGGCATCAAACAGTTTTCACGCGGGGCGCGCGGTGGACGCGGGGAAGAGCAACAACAAATGCTTTTGTAACAGCGTCTCGTGAGCGCAGTTACAACAGCATTTGTTTTTCCCCGCGTCCTCCGCGCGCCGCGCGTGAAAACTTTTCGAATTGAGTAGAACTGATTTGTCTCTCTGTGCGAGACCAGTATTTCACGATGCCAACGTGCGCACCGAACTCCGCGCGCACGAATCGATCTCATGCACACACATCGCGAGCGACGTCACACATGTGATCGCCAGCGAGAAGAAAATGCGACGCCTTGCGTCTTATGATGTCGAGTTGCATTAGTTGCCCCCACGCCAAATGCACGTGTGGCGTGTTCGGACGACGATGTCTGATCATTCGATTCCCACGAGGCGACGATGTTCGAGTGGATGCCGGTGTTGTGTGGCGCAGTGCTGGGGCTGCTGCATCGGCGCGCATTCATCGGACAGCGAACACTGCTGTGTCTCGGCGTGCTTACGGCGTGTTTCGTTGCTGCCGCGAGCGGTGAACTGTTCGACGAACCGTGGTTCATCTTCGTCGATCTCGCACTTGTGGTCGCTGGCGTGATTGCGATCCGCATCCTCGCGGCACATCCGAGAGCGCGGCGCTCGCTGCGCGTTGTGGAAACATCGCACGGTCACGCGACGCTACCGATTCACACCGCGCTGCCGGTTGGCGCGCCGCACCTGCGCGACACACGCAGTCGCATGCGTGCGCGACAGATACATCACGACGAATCTCACTGACCTGCGCCTCGCATCGCGCGTGCCGTCATTGATCATTCGCTGATCACCGGCGCCGCGCGATGCTCACCCGTCGCCACGCGCACTCATGCCACCGCGCCCCGTTCGCCCAGTCGCCCCCACGCTCACGCCGATCGTGCTGCCGGGCGCGATCATTCCGATCAAGAACAGCGACTGGTTCCGACCGCTGCATCCTGACATCAAGCTGCCGCCCGGCACCATCGCGCCGCACCTGTTGCGGATTCCGGTGAAGGACGCGGAAACCGTGATGCGCGGGATCATCCATCTCGTCGCCGATATCGCCGTGGATACACGGCCGAGTGTGGTGTGGGTGGCGGGGGATGATGAGCTGCTCGTGCAACTGGATGCAACGCGACTGACGTGTGCGCCGGGATTCATCACGCTCTCACTCTTCGTACTGTGTGATGAAGTGCGCGGCGTGCAACGCATCGACATCGCTTTCGCGGTGGGGTCGCCGCAACGACCCACGGGTCTCGTCATGTCGACGTTCGATCGGCCGCAGGGTCCGGCCGTCATCCTCGACACGTGGGGCGCATCGATCACCGCATTTGCGTGGGAGACGCTCGTCACAACCGCGCAACAACTCGCGGCCGGCGTGGGCAAGGATGCGAGTGGACGACCACTCGTGCCCGGCACCATCGCCGCTGATACGAACCTGCTGCTGATCGGCGCGATGGCGCGCAACAATCTCGCCTGGGCCGGCCAATGAGCATCGGCACTGAGCTCGATGCCTTCGGCGCACTGGCCACCGCGCTCGGCATTCTCGACAGCAATGGCAACGCGAACGATGCGTGGTTCGCGGATCCGGTCGGCACGTCGACGAATCCGAACGGCTTGGCAGAAATCCTCGCCTCCGACACACAACGCGACGCGCTGCTGAGCTTCGTCGACGAAGTGCTCGGCGCGCCAGATCGCAGCACACGCGGTGGCGCAACGTGGGTGCCGCTGTTCCGCAACGCGTCACCACTGGTCACGATATTCGCGGTCGTGAAGCCGGTCGCGAACGCGGTGTACATCGGTGTCGGGTTCGAGCATGACATGGGCGGCGCGGCACCGAAAGTCGCGACGCGAGTGCACGTCCCGATCTTCCGCGTGCAGCGTGGCACCACTCCGCTGAGTGGTGGCGGCGGTCTGCCGGAATGGTTGCTGCTCGGTCGCGCTGATGGACGCATCGACATCAATCTCGACCTGACACTGCGCGATGATGCACCGCCAGCGGGTCAACCTTCGCTCGGCGCATTGGCCGTCACACTCGGCATTCCGACAGACGGCACCGCGAACCTGCATCTCGCGCTCGAGTTGCGTGACCTGCAGCTGCCCGGTGGCACATCGACGCGTACGGTCATGCTGGATGCCGCGACGCCCGATCAACTCGGCGCGGAAGTACTCGAGCTGCTGGCGACACTCGTTCGTGCACAGGTCGATGCACTGACATCGGTGCTGCCGCAGGAAGTGGCTGGTCTGCTTGGATTGCTGGGGCTGACCGATGTGACCAACCTGCCAGCACTGCCGCTTGCCGAGCTGCCGACGCGCGGGCTGGACGCGATCGTGGAGTGGCTGCGCACGGTGTTCAACACGACAGCAGCGCGTACGGCGTGGTTCAACCAGCTGAAGAAAATCATCGGCGGAAACGTTGATGGCGGCGCTGAAAGTGTCAGCGTCACGAACGGTTCTCTCAGTTTCACCGTCGGTGTGCGCACGACGACGGGCGCGGGTGGTTCGCTGGTCGTGATTCCGTGGCTGGCGCTGTCGCTGAACACGGTGCCGGGTGCGAAGGTGCGACTGGCGATCGATCTTATGCGCGCCGATCTCGCGACGGGTGCGATCACGGCAGTGCCCGACCTGCGCGCCGAGGCGCTGTTCGGTAACCAGGCGGGTGGCGCGCCGCTGCTGACGGGGAATCCGTCGGTCGGTGGATTGCGCACGGGGCTCGTGTTGAAGGCCGATCGTCGTCCGGCGTTCGCACTGACGCTGCACAACGTCAACACGCTCGGCCGCACTTTCGAGGTGCTTGACCTGTCGTCGCCACAGGCAGCGATGACGGCGGTGGATACGGTCGTCTCGGGCGCGCTCGATGCGGCGATGGCGAACTTCGGACCTGCCGGTATTCTGATCGGCAAGCTGCTCGGCATTCGTGCGCCGGCCGGCGTGACGGCCGTCAGTTCGACGGCGCTGCTCGCCGATCCGCTGGCCGAGATGACGCGCTACTGGCGCGACCTCACGTCGACATCAGCGGCGATGGCGGAAGTGCTCGGCGCGCTGCGGTCGCTGGTGGCCTCGGTGCCGGCGGCGAATGTGCCGGGCCTCGGCACGCGCGCGCTGCCGTGGCGTGTGGAACTCGTCGCGCCGCTGATCCTGCTGGTGTGGAAGGACGGTGACGCACTGGTCATCGACGCGGCGCTCGACATCGCGACGCCAGTGCTCGGCAACAGCATCGCGACGACGACGCTGCGCGGTTCGCTGCTGCGCCTCGCGTTCACGCCGGTGCAGGTGACGTTCGTCGGCAACATCAGCGCCTCGGTGGAGCTCAAGCGCACTGTCGGCAAACTCGAACTCGACATCGGCGATCTGCAACTGACGGCGGATGCGCTGCGTGCGGTGGTGCGCTGGAGTCCGAGCGGTGGATTCCTGCTCGATCTGGAAGCGCCAGCGGCGCGCGCGACAGCAAACCTGCCGCGCGCGGTGACCGAATTTGCACTGCCGATTCCAGTGCGCGACATCAACGGCAACTTCACGCTGCCGGCGACGCTGTGGCCCGATGCACAATCGCTGATCGTCTCGCTCGCCGCGCAAGCGCAGATCCCGATTCTCGACGAACTGTTCGCGCTGATCGGATGGACGGGCAGCGGGCCGGAACTGCCGCTCGCGACACTCGTCGCCGGTGATCCGGCGCTCGCGATCAGGCTGTGGCTCGCGGAGCTGACGCTCGATTGTGATCGCGTACGCGAGGGCATGGGCATACTCGCGCGCTTGCTGAGCGGTGGCACGCTGAGTGAAGCGCTCGGCTCGGGCAGTGTACGCTCACCGTATCGTGCGCCGATCGCGGGTGAAGTGCGCGCGCCGGCGATCGCAGCGTGGCTGATTCCACCCTGTCCACCGCGCATCGACTTCGGCAAGACGCTGCCGCAGCGCCGTGCGATGGGTGTGCCGGAAGATGGTGACTCGCTTGTCTCGCGACTCGAGCAGGCGGCGTTGCAGCTGCCCGATGTGCGGGACCTGCTGACGGGTCGTGATTCACTCGGCCTGGGCTTCGAACAGCTGATCACACGCATCGTCGACACCGACGGTGTGCTGGTGGTACCGGCGACGATGCCGAGTGGTGTGACGCAGGTGACGCGCACCGACTCGTCGTACGACGACATGCTGAGTGCGGGCGCGAGTGGATTGCTGGCCGGACAGATCTTCGCGGCCATGCCGGCGACGATCGTACATGTCGGATGCGAAGAGGTGTGGCGCACCGACCGACCGGCGGGTCGCGCGGTGGATGCGACGGGTGCAACTGCTACGGGTGCGATCTCGGCCGCCGGCACAGGTGACTGGTTCGTGATGCTGCCGACGCCTGCTGCGGCGCGCGCGGCTCGGCCGGATCACGACGCAGTCACGGAGATGACCGAACGTCTCGTGCGAGTGCTGCAGGCGCGCACGGCGCCGGTGACGGTGATGGCGTACGGCGCGAGTGGTGCGGCAGCGATGCGCGCGGCGAACACGGTCACGCAGATCAGTGAAGTGGTGACGATTGGATCGCCGTGGGTTGCCCCAAGTGTGAATGCATTCCGCAGCGGGTTGAGTGCGGATGCGATGCGTGTGCTGGAGCGCCTGCTGCGCGGCGATGCACCGATGCTGCCGGCG
>JANLPZ010000134.1:0-12514 GCA_031367535.1 Gemmatimonadaceae bacterium | reverse complement strand
CGCTGCAGACGCTCGAGGAGAAAGGGTACGTGACGCACGAGGCCGAAGGACGCGCGTATCGATATCGCGCACTGGTCGATGCGGAGAAGGCCGGTGACAGCGCGCTGGCGCGGGTCCGCGAATCGATCTTTCAGGGCTCCGCCGAAAAACTCTTCGCGCATTTCGTCTCGGACGACAAACTCAGTCGCACCGAGCTGGAACGCATGCGGCGCCTGCTCGCCGACCGACTGGGAGACGAGACATGATCGCCTGGTGGATGGCGCAGCTCACGCTGCTCGGCACGTTGCTGGCGGTGGCCGCGGTCGGGGCCGAAGCGACGCTCAAGGTCGCGCGACGGCAGACCCGTTGGGTGTGGGTCGTGGCGATGGGGATGACCATCGCCCTCGGTGCCTTCGCACCGACGCGCCTCGCGACCGCACCCACGTCGAGTCGGGTGTTGCAGGTGACTGGCGTAGCGAATGGCACGCCGATCGTCGCCACACCCGTCGGCCTGATGGCATCAGTGCTGACCGGTTGGAACGACGCGACGACATGGCTCGCAAACACGGTGCAGCGCGCCTGGAGTGCGTGGCACAGCGTGATGCCCGACGGGATCGAGCGCTGGCTGCTGCTCACGTGGGCGATCGCGAGCCTCGTCGTGCTGGCCGCATTTCTCGCAGTCCACATTCGCTACCAGCGCCGGCGTGCACACTGGCCGCTGAGCGATGTACTCGGCACCACCGTGCGCATCGCTCGCGATACCGGTCCCGCGGTAATCGGTGTGACGAGTGCGGAGATCGTGCTGCCGCAATGGTTGCTGACACGCGACAGCGCCGAGCAACGCCTCGTGCTCGAACATGAGCTGGAGCATGTGCGTCAGCATGATCCGATGCTGCTCGCTCTGGCGCAGATCGCCGTCGTGCTGATGCCATGGCATCCGGCGGTGTGGTGGATGGCCAGCCGGCTGCGTCTCGCGATTGAACTGGATTGTGATCGACGCGTGTTGCAGCGCGGCGCGAGTGCACGCGACTACGGCACGCTGTTGATCGACCTGACGGACCATCGCACCGGATTCGGTGCTGCACTGCCTGCCTTTTCCTGCACGCCATCGAATCTCGAGCGGAGACTTGTTGCCATGACCCCAAAGCGCCTGAAGTATCCGATTGCCCGCGTGCTTGCCACCGGCGCGTTCGCGTCACTGGCGATGCTCGCCGCCTGTGAAGCGAAGCTGCCGACGTCGGATGAAGTCGATCAGATGACCGCCTCCACCGCCACCACTGCGGCGGGTTACGTCTTGAAGCTCGACACGGCGAAGGTCACCTACTACATCGATGAACGTACCGCGACGAAAGCAGAAGCGGAGAAGCTCGCCGCCGAGCAGATCACGACGGTGAACGTGACACAGAAGGGCGCGCAGAGTGGCGGCGAAGTGCGCATCATGACGCGTGAATCAGCGAAGCCTCTGCCTGGCGCGGGCTACAACATCGACACCACACCGACGCGCATCTACTACAAGCGCACCGACGAACGTGCCGCGAGCGATCTGACTGGCCCGACGCGTATCACATTCGACACGCCGGGCGACAGGGTCGTGCTGACCGCAACGAGTGACACCTTCACGCACCCGGTCGTCAAGCGCGACGCCGAGTCGAAAGCGCGCACCGGCTTCACCGGCCTGATGATCGTGGATGGTGTGATCACCGATCCGTCCGTCGTGAACAGCATCCCGACCGATCAGATTGTCACCGTCAACGTGATCAAGGGTGTTGCTGCCACAGCACAGTACAGCGATCCGCGCGCAGTCAACGGCGTCATTCAGATCGTGACGAAGCATCCGGTCAAGCGCTGACGACACTGCGGGACTCGCACAGAGCCACCAAGCCACCGAGCCACCGAGCCACGGAGAGTCCTACAGCATTTGTCGGAACAGGTTTCGCGCGGGGCTGGCGGGGACGCGGGGGAGAGCAACTGCAAAAGGCTGTTGGAACAGCGTCTCGCGAGCGCAGTTTCAACAGCCTTTGCTTTTCCCCGCGCCCACTGCGGGACCCGCGTGAAAACTGTTCGGTCCGATGCGAGCGAACGCTCTGTGGCCCTGTGACTCTGTGCGAGCCCCAGTAGCTTCGTCAGCACCGCATCTGGCCGACCAAAACGACGAAGAGAGGAACGACTGTGCCCGGTATCCGCGCCGCCGTGATGGCTACGCCGCACGCACCGATTGAAATGCGCGAGGTGCCGATGCCGGTGCTCGGTGATGGCGAGGCGATGCTACGGACGCTCTACTCCGAAGTCTGCGGCACCGACGTGCACCTGCACGAAGGCCGACTGAGCGGCGTGCCGTATCCGATCATTCCGGGGCACGTGTCGATCGGGCATATCGAATCGCTGCGCGGCACGATCACGGACATCGATGGCGTGCCATTCCGCGAAGGCGATCTGGTCACCTTCCTCGACGTGCACGAGACCTGTGGACATTGCTACGAATGCCTCGTCACCAAGCAGACGACGCGCTGCACACATCGCAAAGTCTACGGCATCACCTACGGCCTGAACGACGGACCACTCGGCGGATGGGCGGAGCAGATCTGGATGAAGCGCGGCGTCAACATGCTGCGCATTCCGGCGGGTGTGGATCCGATAACGTTCATGGCCGGTGGTTGCGGACTGGTGACCGCACTGCACGCGGTGGAACGTGCTGGCGTGAAACTCGGCAACTCAGTGGCGATACTCGGTGTGGGACCCGTCGGACAGGCAGCGCTGGCACTCGCGCGACTGAGCGGCGCGCATCCCGTGATCGCGATCGGTGATCCGCAGTCACGACGCGAATTCGCAAGCAGCATGGGTGCCACCGACACCATCGGCCTCGATCTGCCGGCGGCGGAACGTGCCGCGCGCGTGCACGAACTCACGGGTGGCCACGGTGTCGACATCGTGATCGAGGCCGCCGGTGTGCCTGACGCGGTCACGCAGGCGCTCGACCTGGTGCGCGATGGTGGACGAGTGGTGGTGGTCGGCCAATACACCGATGCCGGCACGACGACACTCAACCCGCATCGGCAGATCAATCGCAAACATGCCGAGATCTTCGGCTGCTGGGGCTGCGACTACTCACACTTCCATCGCGCGTTGCAGGTCCTCGCACAGCAGGGCAGTGCGCTGCCGTGGGCAGCCGGAATCACGTCACGCTTCCCTTTGTCACGCGCAAACGAAGCACTCGCCGCCGTTGCGTCGCGTGCAGTCGTGAAGGCGATCATCACGCCGAATTCGTAGCGAACAGTTTTCGCGCAGGGCTCACGGGGGACGCGGGGAAGTGCGAAAACTTTTCGAATCGCGCGCGCAATGTCCTCGAAATCTGCACGACAACTGTTGTGTAGAACTCCAGTCAGCGCAGAACACTCCAGCCGAGCAACGCGCCGACGACCATGCTTGCTGTCGCCGCCGTGATACGAATGCTCATCGCCCAGTGTTTGCTGCGCGCGACAGCCATGCCGGCCATGCCGCCGATCAGCAGTGTGACGAGGCACATTCCACCGATCGTGCCGACGCCGAATGCGAGCAGATACGCAAACTGCATCGACACGCTCGACGCGGCAGCGACCAGCAGGACGATCACCGCGCCGCTACCGGCGAGGCCGTGCGCGATACCGAATCCGAACGCGCTGCGTGCGTTCCGTATACGCTCCGGGTGCACATGTGGCACGTGCGCGGAATGCGCATGCGCATGTTCCGCGCCGAGCACGCGACGATGGCGGCGCGCTTCGGTGATCAGCGTGGAGAGGCCGAGGAAGATCAGCATCGCCGCGACGAGCAGCTCGAAACTGGCGAAGAAGCGCTCCGGTACATGAATGCCGAGCACCGTGATCACGAGCGCGACAATCGCGACGCTGCCCGTGTGACCTGCGCCCCATGCGACACCCAGTCGTGACGCCGCCTGCCATCCGCGCTCACGCGTCGCCAGCATGCTCACCGCCGCCAGATGATCCGGTTCGAAGGCGTGACGGAAGCCGATCAGGAATCCGATGCCCACGAACGCGATGAAGCCGGCATTCATGACCGCCCCGCCATCGCCGCGACCATCGCCTGTCCGAGGGCCAGTCCACCGTCGTTCGGCGGCACGAGACGATGCGTGAGCACGGTGAAGCCCGCTGCGCGCAACCGACGCGCGGCGAGCGTGAGCAGCAGCACATTCTGGAAGACGCCGCCCGTCAACCCCACGACTGCAGTCCCGCGCAGCTCGCGAATACGCTGCGCCACACGTACGATGGCATCCGCCAGCGCGCTGTGTACATCGAGCGCGATACTGCGACGATCACGCCCCTGTGTCAGGTCCTGCAGCATACGCGGCCAGAGATTGTCGAATGCGAGCTGCATCGTCGTGAAGTCGTCGGTAGTGAGAGAAATGACATAACGACCGCCAAAGCCGATCGGTGCCCGCATCGCCATCGCTTCGAACTCGATCGCAGCCTGCCCTTCATACGACACCGACTGCCGCACACCACACAGCGACGCGCAGGCATCCAGGAATCGCCCGGCGGATGTCGTGACCGATGTCTGAAATTGTTGTGTCAGCTGTTGCTGCAGCACGCGCCGCGCCTCGGCCGACAGCGACTGCACCGGCGCCAACGACTCGGTCCACGCGATGCCCGCCGAGTGCAGGTGGGCGAGTGCCACACGCGCCGGCTGCCTGACCGCGGCGTCGCCGCCGGCCAGCATCGTCGGTGCGAGATGTGCGACACGTTCGAAACCACGATAGTCGCCGAGCAGAAACTCCCCGCCCCAAACCGTGCCGTCGGTGCCATAGCCCGTCCCATCGAACGCAACACCGAGGATGCGCGTGTCGCCGCTGAGGCCATGTTCCGCCATCAGCGACGCGACATGCGCGTGATGATGCTGAACACGATGCAGTCGCAGCCCACGTTCCGCGGCAAATCGCGCCGCCCAGACGGTGCTGCGATACGCCGGGCTCATATCCGCTGCGAGACCCTGCGGTCGCACGCCGAACAGCTGCTGCAGTCGCACCACCATCTGCGTCATGGCGCGTTCGGTCTCGAGATTCTCGACGTCACCGATGTGCGGTGACAGAAACGCATACGCATCGCGTGTCAGGCACACCGTGGCCTTGAGCTCCCCGCCCACCGCCAGCACCGGCGGCACGCTGTGCGGCAGCATCACCGGATACGGCGCGTAGCCACGCGAGCGCCGGATCGGTAACTCGGCACCGAGTGCCACTCGCATCACGGAATCATCAGCCGGCGCATGGATCGGTCGATTGTGAAAGAGCACGCCATCGACCAGTCCGGCGAAACGTGCGAACGCTTCGTCCGGCGTGAATGCGATCGGCTCGTCCGCAAGATTGCCGGACGTCATCACCAGCGGACCGATCTCCGCCAGCAGGTGATGCAACGGCGAATAGGCGAGCATTACACCGATCGACTGATGACCCGGCGCCACCGATGGTGCGAGCATCGCATCGGCGTGACGAGTGAGCAGCACGATCGGATGTGCCGGTGACGTCAGCAGCGCCGCGTCCGCATCGCTCACCATCGCAAGCTGCCGCGCCATGTCGAGATCACGAACCAGCACCGCGAGCGGCTTCTCCGGCCGGTGCTTGCGCGTGCGCAAGCGCTGCACCACGTCGTCATCGTCGGCCCGACACGCGATGTGAAATCCACCGACACCCTGGACCGCAATGATCTTGGCCGATCGCAACGCCCCGAGTGCCAGCGCGAGCGCCTCATCACGCTGCGCGAACACCACGCCCGACGTATCGACACACCACGCCAGCTGCGGGCCACACACCGCGCAGGCGTTCGGCTGCGCGTGATAGCGACGGTCCGACGGATCACCGTACTCGCGCGCGCAATCGGTGCACATCGTGAAGCCGGCCATCGTGGTCTGCGCGCGATCGTAGGGCAGCGCAGTCACAATCGTGTAGCGCGGGCCACAATTCGTGCAGTTGATGAACGGATAGCGATGGCGTCGATCCGCAGGCGTCAGCATCTCGTGCAGACACTCGGCGCAGGTCGCGACATCGGGCGCCACCGGTGTCACGCGGTCCGGATCACGGCGACTGCTGACGATCGCAAATCCTCGAATGCCAGTCACGTGCGTCGCGTGCGCCTCGACCGAATCGATGCGCGCCAGCGGTGGAGCCTCGAGCGTCAACGCTTCGAGAAACATCGCGATCGACGCCGCGGTACCCTCGACCTCGATGAACACACCATCGGAGTCATTGCCAACCAACCCGGCCAGCCCGAGCCGCACGGCAAGCCCATGCACGAATGGTCGGAAGCCCACGCCCTGCACACCGCCGCGCACGCGTACGACGCTGCGGCCGACCGACGTGGTGGCGGACATGGCGGGACACTCAGTGGGTTGGGGTATCACTCAGGAATAGCAACATGACGACAAAACACAGCGGTGTACCACCACACACCTGATCCGGGAGCCGCAGGAATCCGGGAGACGCTCCACGTCAATCACGCTCGCAAACGGAAACGGGGAAGCCGGGGTCCAGATCGTCACCTTCGACACGAACGTCATCGAGCGCGGACATGGCGATCACGAGTCTGCGCGAAAGCCTCGGGTTCGACACGACCATCGTCGGTGAGTGTGTTCCGCTGACCGGTCTGGTGGTTGCGATGCTCGGCGTGACGGCGGACATTCACGTGCTACGCGAGCCGACACGCGGTGGCCTCGCGTTGTCGCTGACGTTGCTGGCGATCGTGCCACCGAAGCATGCAGCGGCGGTGCAGGCGGAGATGCGCGCTTATCCCCGCGGTGCGAATGCCGCCATCATCGGCGACGTGACGGCTTCGCATCCCGGGATGCTGGCGTTGCGGACGGCCATTGGCGCACAGCGCGTGATCGCGATGCAGATTGGGGAGCCTGCGGAACGCGGGCGGATGTCCGTGGCAACGGTTTCCCCTGCCGCGGGGTCGAGGCGCATCAGTTCGACTTCTGGGTCGGTGAGTGGTCCGTCACGCGTCATTCCCGCCCGGCACCGCCTCCCGCTTGCAACCGGATCCGCACCGTCCTCGTAGGCAGCGCTGTCCCCTCCCCCTCCCGGGTCCGGACGACGCTCTCAACACGAGGCTCGCCCATGGCTGATCCAGGAACCCGCAACCGCCTGATCTCCTTCGCCGCGCTGCGAAGCGACCTGCGATTCGCCGGACGGATGTTCACCAAGAGCCCGCTCTTCACCGGCGTGGTCGTCGTCACACTCGCACTCGGCATCGGCCTCAACACCGCCGTCTTCGCGGCGATCGATGCGATGCTGCTCCGACCGCTGCCGGGTGTGCGCGCGTCCAATGAGCTGGTGCAACTGTATCGCAGCTGGCCCGGCGGTGACGATCTGGGCTCCAACTCGATTCCGCATTTCCAGGACCTGCGCGAACGAACGAAGTCTGTCTATTCCGACGTCGCGGCGTGGTCGTTTCAGAATCTGAGCATCACCGCCGACGATCGTCCGCGCGCCGTGTTCGGCGTGATGGTGTCGGCCAACTTTTTCAGCGTGCTCGGTGCAGTGCCGGCGGCCGGTCGCTTCTTCACCGCCGACGAAGATATCGGCCGCGGTGCACACCCCGTCGCGGTGCTCAGCGATGCCGGATGGCGATCACTCTTCGGTGGCGATCCGAACGTGGTCGGCCGGCTCGTCATCGTGAACGGCCAGAGCATGACGATCGTCGGAATCGCCGCACCGGGCTTCAGTGGGGCAATGCCGATGCTGCAGCCCGCGATGTGGGTGCCGCTGATGCAACTCTCGCAAATCAAGCCCGGAGCGTTGCGGGACTTCGAGAATCGCGGCAACAATTACATGAACGTGATCGCGCGACTGGCGCCCGGCGTCAGTGTGGCACAGGCACGCTCGCGGATGGATGCGCTGTCGACCGAACTGCGGTCGGAATACCCGGTGGACTACGAAAATTCCGGCATCAATCTCGTTCGCCAGGATGATGCGGGGATTCATCCCTCGATGCGCGGCGCGCAGGTCGGCCTGTCGGCCGTCGTGATGACGGTGGTGGCGATTCTCCTGCTCATCGCCTGTGTCAACGTCGCGAACCTGTTTCTGGCTCGTGCGCG
Organism: Gemmatimonadaceae bacterium; assembly: GCA_031367535.1. GTDB lineage: Bacteria > Gemmatimonadota > Gemmatimonadetes > Gemmatimonadales > Gemmatimonadaceae > JACMLX01. The sequence goes on along the minus strand of JANLPZ010000134.1, from coordinate 4,456 downwards.
GGATCGCGCCCGCGAAATGGCGATCCGGCTCGCACTCGGTGCCACGCGCGGTGAGCTCGTGCGACAGCTGCTGGTCGAGAGTATCGTGGTCTCGTTCGTGGCCGGCGCAGTCGGTCTCATCATCGCCTACGTGGCGATCAGGCTCGCCAACGGCATCACGCTGCCGATGGACATCGACTTCCAGCCGAGCCTGCGACTCAGTCCGATGGTGCTCGGCTTTGCGGTCGGCGTCGCGCTCGTGACCGGCATGCTCTTCGGGCTCGTGCCGGCGCTGCAGGCGACCAGTCCGTCGCTCGTCCCCGCGCTCAAGGGTGAAGCGCCGTCCGGCACCTCGCGTTCGCGCACCAGCAAAGGGCTCGTCATCGCGCAAATGGCGCTGTCGATCGTATTGCTCGTCTGCGCCGGCCTCTTTCTCGTGAACCTGCGCAGCGCGACCAGCATCGACAAAGGCTTCACCGCGACGCGGATGTTGATCGCGGATGTCGATCCGTCGCTGCAGGGCTACAATCGCGCCAACACCGAGGCGTTCTATACGCGACTCATCACGCAGTTGTCGGCCGTGCCGGGCGTCGAGCGCGTCGGGATGATCGACAACGTGCCACTCGGCTTCAGCAATAGTGACAATCGAGTGGACGTGCCCGGCTATGTGCCGGTCGCCAACGAAAATCTCTCGGCGCGATACGCCAGCGTCGCGCCTGACTATTTCGAGGCGATGGGCATTCCGCTGCGTGCTGGACGCGCGTTCACGGCACGCGACGATTCCGCTGCCGTTCGGGTGCTGGTGGTCAACGAGCGCTTCGCGTCGAAGTTCTGGCCGGGCCAGAACGCGATCGGTCGCACCGTCAAGGCACGAGGGCAGCTCTACACCGTCGTCGGCGTGGTGCCCACGGGCAAATACCAGCGGCTCGGTGAAGATCCACAAGTCTTCATGTACTACGCACAGGCGCAGCGGTTCAACGCCGGCATGTCGCTGATGATCCGGACCAGCGGCGACCCGAATGCAGTGATTCCGGCACTGCGGCGCGAAGTGGCGGCGCTCGATCCGAACATGCCGCTCGGCAACATCCGGTCCCTCGAAAAACATCTCGGGTCCTCGTTGCTGCCGGCGCGAATTGCCGGCGTCGCACTTGGCGTGTTCGGACTGCTTGGCCTGCTGCTCGCGTCGGTCGGGATGTATGGCGTGATGGCCTACGCCGTCTCGCAGCGTACGCGGGAGATCGGTATCCGCATGGCGATCGGCGCGACGGCATCGGATGTCGTGCGCCTGATCATGCGGCAAGGGTTGACGCTGGTCGCGATTGGTACGGCGATCGGCCTGATGGCGGCGCTGGCCGCATCGCGCGCGCTGGCGAGCATTCTGTACGGCTCGAACGCCAACGATCCGTCGACGTTTGCGCTGGTGCCGCTGGTGCTGATTGCGGTGGCGGCGCTGGCGACGTTCGTGCCGGCGCGCCGCGCGGCAATGGTCGATCCGGCGGTGACGTTGCGGGCGGAATGAACTCTGCGTCGCACGAGCCAGAGAAACGAGTGGCACTGCAACCCGATTCGGCTCAATGACGTACTTTTCGGTACGTACCCTTCGCCTCCCGTCGCCCGGACGTCTTCATGGCCACCTCGCTGCTCACGCCAGCGGCCACCGCCGGCACTGCCGCCCCTGCCCGCGATCTGCCGCTGCATCTGACCGCGGTCGTCGTTGGCGCCACCAGCATCCTGATCGGCCTGATCTGGGACATCTCGTGGCACATGACGATCGGTCGCGACACGTTCTGGACGCCGGCACACATGGCCATCTACTTCGGCGGCACGCTGGCCGGATTGTCGTGCGGTGCCCGCGTGCTTGCGAACTCTTTCTGGAAGCGTGACACGCACGCCACCGACGGCGTGCGCCTCTGGAAGTTCTTCACCGGGCCGATCGGCGGCTGGATCTGCATCTGGGGCGCGTTCGCGATGCTCACGTCGGCGCCGTTCGACGACTGGTGGCACGGTGCCTACGGGCTCGACGTGCAGATCCTCAGCCCGCCACACGTCATTCTGCTCTGCGGACTGCTCGGTATCCTGATCGGCGCGCAGACGATGGCGGTCTCAACGCAGAACACCGAAGGGGATTCGACCGCTCGTTCGACCGTGGTGGCGTTTGCGAGCGGTGTGCTGCTCACGCTGGCGGCCATCGCCATCACGGAATACAGCGATGTGCAGCTCATGCACAACTCGCTCTTCTACATCGTGGCCGGCGGCGTCTATCCGCTCTTTCTCGTCGCGGCATCACGCGCGTCGCGACTGCGATGGCCGGCCACCGCAACGGCCGCGTTCTACATGGTCATCATGGCGGCGCAACTCTGGATCCTGCAACTGTTCGAGGCCCATCCGAAGCTCGGGCCGATCGGCCATGACGTGACGCACATGGTGCCGATGAATTTCCCGTTGCTGCTGATCGCACCGGCAATTGCCATCGATCTCGTCCTGCGCCGCATGCGCGGCCGGAACGGGTGGCTCACGGCATTCGTGCTCGGCCTGTCGTTCGTGCTTGCGCTGCTTGCGTTTCAATGGCCGTTCGGCTCATTCCTCGCGACGGAGATCGGTCGCCATCCGTTCTTCGGTGGCGCCTTCGCACCGTACAGCGCACCGGCGGAATACCTCATCGGGCCGCGGGAATTCTGGATGGAAGACGGCGGTGCGACCGTCGCGCTGGTGAAAGCGATGTCGTGGGGCGTGCTCGCCGCCGTCGTGTCCTCGCGCATCGGATTGTGGTGGGGGAACTGGCTGCATGAGGTCAAGCGATGACCGTCGGTCGTCGCCTCGCGTGGCTGTTGGTGCTGGTGGGCATCTGGCTCACCGGCAGCGCACACATCGGCAACACGCTGGTGGTGCAGGATGGCACCGCCGGCCCGTACGGTCTGCGCGTGCTGGTGCGGCCGCCAGCGGTGATTCCCGGACTGGTGGATGTCGTCATCCGCAGCACGACGCCGAATGCCATTCCGACGCAAGTCACCCTGCAGCCGGCATTGTGGCGTTATGGTACGAAAGGCGCGCCGGCACCGGAATCGGCGGTGGCCGTGCCCGGCGAACCCGGGACGTTCCAGACGCAGGTGTGGATCATGAGCAGCGGGTCGTACGCGCTGCACATCGCGGCCACCGGTGCCGCCGGTGCGGGCACGTTCATCGTGCCCTACACCAGCGTCGCCACGGCCACACTCAGCATGCCCGATTGGCTCGGCTGGGTGCTCGCCGCACTGGGTGCGTTCCTGGTATTCGGACTGGCGGCCGTCGTCGGCGCCGCGTCGCGTGAAGCGACGCTGCCAGTGGGCGCGTCACCGGATACGCCGCGTCGCCGTCGTGCCCGATTCGCCACCGCCATCGCCGCACTGATCACGTGCACGATGGTGTTCGGCGGCTGGACGTGGTGGAACGCGGTCGATCGGAACTACAAGCGCTCACTGTATCGGCCACTGCAGGTCGCAACGACCGTCAGACGCGGTAGCGAGCGCACACTCACGATGCGCATCACCGACAGCACCTGGCGTGTTTTGAAGCCCGGCGAGCCGCTTCGTGGCTCGTTCAGCTCACCGCTGATGCCGGACCATGGCAAGATGATGCACATGTTCCTTATTGCGGCCGGTGCACAAGGGCCGGTCGCACATCTGCATCCGGTGCGCACCGACGATCGCACGTTTGTCACTCCACTGCATGGATTGCCTCCCGGCACCTACTGGATGTTCGCCGACGTCGTGCACGAGAGCGGCTACACGCGCACGTTCGTCGACACGGTCAACGTCGCGACGGGTGACGCACGACCGAATGTCGATGGCGACGACGCGTTCGCACTCACACCGCCAACCGTCACCACGTCGTCGGCCACGCTCAGTGACGGCGCTCACTTCGCCATCGCGCTCGAGGGTACACCGACCGTCGGCACCGACGTCGTGATTCACGCGCAGCTCACCAATGCCGATGGCACACCCGCCACGGTGTTGCCATGGCTCGGCATGGCCGGTCACGCGATGCTCGTGCGCACCGACGGCGCTGTCTTCATGCATCTCCATCCATTCGGCACCAGCTCGATGGCCGCGCAGGATCGACTTGTCCGCCGCGAAGCCGGCGACACCGCGATGCACGGCGCGCAACAGCCGATGGACGCCGCAATGGACATGACTGCAATGCACGCTACCCCAATCCCCGGCGACGTCCGCTTCCCCGTCGCGTTCCCGTCCGCCGGCACCTATCGCATCTTCGTCCAGCTCCGTCGCACGACGGGCACCATCGAAACCGCTGCGCTCGATGTCACGGTGCGCTGACTGAACTGCTGGTCTCGCACAGAGCCACAGGGCCACAGAGAGTTCTTCAGCGTTCGAGCAAACAGTTTTCACGCGGGGCTCGCGGGGAACGCGGGGGAAAGCAAAGGCTCGTGAAACTGCGCTCGCGAGACGCTGTTTCAAAAGCATTTGGCCGTTGCTCTTCC
>JANLPZ010000092.1:0-4813 GCA_031367535.1 Gemmatimonadaceae bacterium | reverse complement strand
CTCGCGCAGGCCGTTGACGGCGAGGAAGGTGTCGCACTTGGCCTCGTCCTCGCGCTCGTAAGAGAGCGTGATGGTGACGCCCTAGTTAAGGTACGACAACTCGCGCATGCGGCTGGCGAGGATGCTGTAGTCGAAGCGCAGTTCCGTGAAGATTTCAGGGTCCGGCTTGAACCACACCGTTGTGCCGGTCTCCGATTTCGGGATGTCGCGCATCTGGCGCAGCTTCGTGATGGTCTTGCCCCGCGAGAAGTCGATGTAGTGCTCCTTGCCGTCGCGCTTGACCCACACCTTGAGCGATTCGGAGAGCGCGTTGACGCAGCTGACACCGACGCCGTGCAGGCCGCCCGACACCTTGTAGCTGTTCTTGTCGAACTTGCCGCCGGCATGCAGCACCGTGAGCGCCAGTTCGACGGCGGGAATGCCGGCCTTGGTGTTGTTCTCGACGGGAATGCCGCGGCCGTCATCGACGACCGTGATCGAATCGTCGCGATGAATCGTCACGTTGACGAGACTCGCGTAGCCCGCGAGCGCCTCATCGATGGAGTTGTCGACGACTTCGTAGACGAGATGGTGCAGACCGCGCGAGCCGGTGGAGCCGATGTACATGCCGGGGCGCATGCGGACGGCTTCGAGGCCCTCGAGGGCCTGGATGTCGTCGCCGCCGTACTCACCACGATTGCCGTTCACGTCTGCCATGCTGCTCCCTTCGCTGCGGGTCTGACGCCCCGACCGTAGAAATTCCGAATGGAATGGTGGTCGGCTGCTCCACAAATCTATCGGATTCAGCAGCACAAGGCAACTTTTTGTGAATCTCGTAAGTCATTGACAGGCATGCGTTTATGGATTGGCGAGGGCGGCTGCCGACACGGCCGTGCCGTTTCGTTGCTGTCTTTATGGCGTATCGATGGTTCGGTGGCTAGCGCGCGCGCTGTGCACTCATGACTGCTATGGCTGATGCCGAGCCTTGCGACTTCAGGTAGTGCGCTCACGTCCCGAAACTGGAAAGGACGACGCGGTGTTTCCGCCGTGCCGAGTGCCCTCGCTACGCAACAGATCGTCCTGCCGACTGGCTTCACGCCTCATCCCTCAATGAACGCTTCGCCCCCAAGCGCACGACCCCGATTGGGATTGCAGCGTGTGCGCCGCCGTTTCGGGTTCACGTTGATCGAGTTGCTGATGGTGGTGGTCATTATCGGCCTGCTGGCGAAGGTCGGTTCGCAGCGCTACTGGGGCTATCTCGATCGAGTGAAAGTCGCCAAGGCGATCGGCGACATCAAAGCGATCCAGACGGACATCGACAGCTTCCAGAACGAAAACAACCGGCTGCCAGTGGATCTTGCGGAAATCGGACGCACGACGCTGCTCGATCCGTGGGGCAACGCGTACACCTACGCGCCCTTCCCTGGCGGTAACCCAACGGGAAGTGCGCGCAAGGACCGAAGTCTGGTCCCGATCAACTCGACGTATGACCTGTACTCCAAGGGGGCAGACGGCGCGACCGTGTCGGCGCTGGCGGCACCCATGAGCCGCGATGATATCGTGCGAGCGAATGACGGGGGATTCATTGGCTCCGCTGCCGATTTCTGACGACCTGACGCGGCGCTGGCGGCCGCAGCTCGTGCTGCACACGAAGCTCGGTCGGCGCTTCGTGACGCTGTTCGTCCTGTGCGCACTGGTGCCGGTTGCCGTGTTCGGCGTGCTCGCCGATCGCGCGGTGAGTGCCGAGCTGCGCACACAGGCCCTCGAACGTGTGCAACGAGGCGGGAAAGACGCCAGCACATCGATCCTGCAGCAATTGACGTTACTCGACGACCAGCTGGCAGCCGCGATCCGCACCAGCGTGAACGATGCGACTCCCGCGGTGCCCGACCCGCGTGCGGCGACAGTCGAAACAAACTCACTCGCGGCGCTGCCGCTGGTCGAGCAGAAGCGGGTGCGCAGCGGCAAGTCGCAGGTGCATGTGTCAGAGGCGTTTGGCGCCGCACGACTGCAGCTCGTGCGCTGGGCGCCCATCGCCACGGACTCGACCCGTATCGCCGTACTTTCAGTGAACATACGTCGCGTGATCGGAGGCGCGTCCGGTGTCGATCTCGTGCCGCCGGCGAGTGTGCTCTGCATGTCGGTGGCATCGGCGTCGCTGGGATGTGTGAAGGCGATCGACTCCGACGTCGATGGCGAAACGCCGATCCACGCGACGTCGCTCGTCTTCCTGCGCTACGCCTTCGCCGCGCCGGAACTGCTGCTGACCGTCGCGGAATCGGAAGAGGAGGCGTTCGCACCCCTGCGGCGCTTCCGCGCCCTGTTCGTGCCGGTCGCGGTGAGCGCGCTGTTGCTGGCCGCACTCGTCGCGCAGGTCACGATCCGTCGTCACACGGCGCCGTTGGCGGCGCTCGATGCCGGCACTCGTCGCATCGCCGCGGGCGATTTCTCGCATCACGTGGATGTCGACAGTAGCGATGAATTCGGACAACTCGCGCGCGCGTTCAACGGCATGACCCGACAACTCAGCCGCCAGTTCAACACACTGGAACTGCGTCATGACGTGGATGTCGCAGTGCTCGGCGCGGGTTCGCGCGCCGGCCTGATCGAAGCGTTGCTCGCACGTATTCACGATGTCGCATCGTGTGATGCGGCACTGATGCTGCTGGCACCAGCGGCGGGAGCGGATGGTCCGCTCGATGGATGGCGGCTCGAGCGCACACGTATGACCGGTGGCACCATCGGTGTCACGCTGACCGACGGCGAGCGTGTCGAACTGCTCACGGTCCCTGAGTCGGGGTACGCAGTGCAGGCAGGTGGCCATCGCTCGTATCTACGCGGGATCCCGGCGCTGCGCGCCGAAGTGTATCCGGTGCGGGTCGCCGGTGCGACGGTCGGTGCGCTGATTCTCGGCGTGCCTGCAGGGCACGGTCTGGACGAAGAGGATCGACATCGCGTGCGACAGCTGGTTGCCCAGGTGTGCGTGGCCTTCTCGAATCTTCAGCTGGTTGACGAGTTGCAGTCACTGAGCACCGGCGCGCTCGAGGCGTTGGCGCGGACGACCGACGCCGCCTCACCATGGACGGCTGGACACTCCGTGCGCGTGACCGCGATCGCCGTGGCATTGGCCAGGGCTGACGGTCGCGATCGTGCGACTGTGGAGCTCCTGCGACGTGGTGCGCTGCTGCACGATATCGGCAAGCTCGCGGTCCCCGTCGAAATTCTCGACAAGCCCGCTGCGCTGACGGACGAGGAACGACGGGTGATGAACGCCCATCCCGACGTCGGTACGCGCATCCTCCAGCCGATCGCGGCGTTCGCACCGCTGCTGCCGATGGTGCGCAGTCATCACGAACGATGGGATGGCACCGGGTATCCTGACGGCCTGCGTGGCGAAGAGATTCATCCGCTGGCGCGGCTGCTTGCCGTGGCTGATGTCGCGGAATCGATGCTCGCGACACGGCCATATCGTGACGCACTTCCACTGGCCTACGTCGTGCAATTCATCAATGAGAATGCAGGAAAACACTTCGATCCTCAGGTCGCGCGCCTGTTCGTGACGTGTGTGCGTGAGGGTGACATCAGCGTGCTGGCTGCGCTTTCACCGTCCGCCGGCGCCACGCTCGACACACGATTGCGCGAGGTTGCCTGATGACGAAGCCGCGAGTCCTGTGGATCGTTGGTTCAACGCTCGTTCTCGCCGGATTCGGCGTGCTGGAATACCGCGACCGCCATCCTGCGTCGGCACCGCTCCCGACCTGGATTCGCGGCGAATTCGCGGCGTCGGCCGAGCGCTACGCCGGTCGCACTGTGGCCGTCGATTCGTCGATGATCCGGTTTTCGCGTGGCGCGGGCGGCGGCGACGTCCTGCCCATTGAATGGATCGCCGAAGTGAAGGACGCCCGGGCGCACATCCGGATTCTCGACCTCCACGTGCGTGACGGTGACATGTCGAGCACCATCCGGCTGATTGCCTCAGCGCAGGACAGCAGCTTCCGGTTGCAGACCATGCCGGACGTCGCGTGGCGTCGCCTGTCCGATCGCGAAGTGCGCGCCGGGCGTGTGGCGGAGCGCGAGCGCGGCGCCGGCGAAGTGGGGACGGCGTCGCGCGTTGCCGACGCCAGACACGCGGAGCCGCGCGATACGGACATGGAGGCGCCATTTGCGCCGCTTGTCTCGGACACCGTGATCCGCGCACAGCGCTTTGCCGACCGCGATCCCGTGGCCCGTGACGAGCTTTCGCAGGTGGTGGCGTCGTGTCGTCGCTTCGGCTGCCGGATCGGAATCCGCGGATTGCGGTCGAGTCAGTTTGCCGAATTTTCGCAATACCTGCACCGGCTTGGTGCGGACAGCGTGGCGTTGAGTGCCGAGCCGTCCGCGAACACGACGCTTGCCGTGCTTGAGATTGTGCCGGCGCGCCCGTACCGACGCTGAGCGTCGGCCACCGAACACCACGGATCGTGAGTCGCACGGGCGCCGGATGTCGTCGGCGTCGCGACGCGGCACTCAACTCTCCTCCGGCCCGGGTCGACCCTTTCTTCGATGATGGCCCATTCGCCCACCCCCAGAATCGTGACGATGTTGCGGCGCGCACTCGCGCGGCTCATCCGCCGCGCGTTTGGGCGTCGCGCCGCCACCGGCGCGCAGACGCAGCTGGCCCTCGAGCAGGCTGATCGCCGCCTGGCTGCGCTGGTGCGCCACGGCAGCGACATGCTCATGATCCTCGAGCTGGACACGACGGTGCGATATGCCAGCCCGTCGCATCTGAAGGTGATGGGTGTGCCGCCCGAACTGCTGGTGGGCAAGCGCATGAACGAACAGATCCATCGTGATG
>JANLPZ010000079.1:0-2851 GCA_031367535.1 Gemmatimonadaceae bacterium | reverse complement strand
GGTGAGTCTCTGTCAGGAACAGGCGTCAAGGCCATGCTCCGAGTGCACAGCCGCACAACTATCAGGAGCATTGCAATGGCACGTATGTCTGGCACCGTCAAGTGGTTCAACGACGCCAAGGGTTTTGGTTTCATCACGCCGGCCGATGGACAGAAGGATTGCTTCGTCCACCACTCCGCAATTCAGGGCAACGGCTTCAAGACGTTGGCTGAAGGCGAGTCGGTCGATTTCGACATGGTGCAGGGCCAGAAGGGTCCGGCTGCCGAAAACGTGACGCGCTCGGGTCACTGAACTACGCCGACGTGAACTGATCACGTCTTCGGACGCGGTCACTCATCCAGCGGACGATGCGCCCCGTCGAGGTTTTCCTCGACGGGGCGCATTGCTTCTCCGATCACGAATTCGTGCGCACGTCGCACTCGCAGAATGCGATCCGACCACGCAGTTTGTGCCGAACCGCCAGGCGCATCGCCGCTCACCGCGTCGCACCGTTTCCTTCCCCCTCTTTCACATGTCCACCTCCCGCCGCGGTTTTCTCGGCTGGCTTGGCAGCGTCTCGCTGCTCGGTGCCGCCGGTTCGCCATCAGTGCTGCGCGCACAAACACTCGGCGACACGCGCGATCCCGAGGGGCACGCGTTGCCTGTCGCCGAAACGTGGGACATGAGCTGGACGTCGCGCGTGACCGGCAAATACAAGGCAGTGTTCGATTCGCCGGACGCGTCGGATGGCGCCGCCATCTTTCGCGCGGTGTCGTGGATTGAGCAGTACAAGGAGGTGTATGACGCTGAGCCGTCGGAGCTGTCGGCAATCGTCGTGCTGCGCCATCTGGGCTTCTATTTCGCGATGAACGATGAGTTCTGGGACCTCTACGACGTCGGCAAGGAGCTCAAGATTCGCGATGAGAAAGGCAAGAAGTGGACGAAGGTGAATCCGCTCGGATCACTCGGCGCCGGCGCTGACGAGAAGTCGAAGAAGTACGCGCTCGCAGGATTCCAGGGAGTCGGTGGCATCGTGCTCGCGTGCGGGTGGTCGTTCGGCGGCGCGGCGTCTCAGATCGCAAAGAAGGAATCACTCGAGAAAGACGCCGCGCGCGCGAGGGCGAAGACGATGCTGATGCCTGGCGTGATCCTGCAGCCGAATGGCGTCTTCGCCGCATTGCGTGCGCAGGAAGCCGGCTGTTCCTACATCAACGCGAGCTGACTGCGTGATGCGTACGTTGAGCGTGGAAGCCCCGAATGTCGCACAGATTCGTGCAAATCGTGCACGACTGGGCGATCTCGTCATCACCACTCCGGTGCGACTGCTCGAGGACTACGCGCTCGCCGCGGCGGTCGGCGAGCATACGGCGGTGTGGCTGAAGGAGGAGCTGTTTCAGCGCACCGGCAGCTTCAAGCCACGCGGCGCGCTGAGCGTGATGCTCGATCTTGATGCAACGACGCTGGCGCGTGGCGTGACGGGTGTGTCCGCCGGCAACCATGCGATTTCACTGGCGTACTCCGCGCGCAGGCTTGGCACGACGGCGCTGGTCGTGATGCCGAAGACCGCGAACGCGTACCGCATTCAGGTATGCCGCGACATGGGCGCGGACGTGGAGCTGGTGGAGAATGTGCACGCTGCTTTCGCGCGCGTCCGGGAAGTCGAGGCGACTCAAGGCCGCACCTTCGTGCATCCGTACGAAGGGCCAAAAACGGCGCTCGGTACGGCGTCTGTCGGCATGGAGTTCATCGATCAGGTGACGGCGGCTGGCGCGCGCTTGGATGCGGTGATCGTGGCCACTGGCGGTGGTGGACTCTCGGCCGGCGTCTCATGCGCCGTGAAGCAGATGAGCCCCGACACCGCGGTGTATGTGGTGGAACCGGAAGGTGCTGACACCATGCGGCGCAGCTTCGACAGCGGTGCGCCGGAAGCGATCGATGCCGTGCGTACGATTGCCGATTCCCTCGGCGCGCCGCGTGCGGAGCCGTATTCGTTCGCGCTCAATCACCGGTACGTGGACGAGGTCGTGCTGGTCAGCGACGCCCAGATCCGCGACGGCATGCGCCTGTTGTTTCGGACCGCGAAGCTTGCGGTCGAACCGGCGGGAGCCGCAGCATTGGCGGCGCTGATGTATCCGCTGCGCGAGCGGCTGGCAGGTCAGCGGGTCGGCGTGATCGTATGCGGCGCGAACACCGATCCGGCGGCGTTTGCGTCGCAGATTACGACGTGACGGAGCGGCCGTGAAAGGTGGTAAAGGCGGACTCGGTCGGAAGAAGCCGTCGGGCAAGGGTGCCGAGCCGGCGGGTCCGGGGCGCAGCGCAGCGCGTGGCGCACCCAAGCGTGACTGGGGGCCGATTCCGACAGATCGCGACGAACCGCTGCCTTCCGCGCCAAAGCCGCGCACGAAAGACAAGTAGCAGAGCGCAGTGGCTGCCTGATCGCGCCTCAATGCCTTGTCGCCACGCGCCAGCGTCGTTCACTTCGTGCGATGAGAATCACATCGTGTCGTATCGGGTTGAGCGCGCTCCTGTTGGGCGGTGCTCCCCTCGTCGCGCAGACTGCCACGTCGCCTGCCGCCTCCTACTGGCCTGCCGTCCGCGCGACGTTTTCCGGTGATCGCGCGAGGGAGACTGTGGCGTTTCTGGACCGCTACGTCCGCTGGCCCGGCAATCGCGGTTTCGACGCCAGCATCGCGCACATCGTCGAGCGGCTGCAGCGTGCCGGCTATGTGATGGAATCCGCAGCGAAGGCGACCGATCGCCTCACGTATCGCATCGAGCGGTATCCGATGGCAGCGCCGGCGTGGGAGCCGACCGGTGCGTCGCTCGACATCGTGGGTGAGTCGCAACCGGTGCTGCGCTACGCGACCAATCG
>JANLPZ010000003.1:0-56753 GCA_031367535.1 Gemmatimonadaceae bacterium | reverse complement strand
GCCGAGGTAGACGACGCCGGGGCCGAAGCCAGCGATGACGCGGCCGAAGGGGAACGAGACGCGGTCGATCAGGGCGCCCTGGCGATTGACGACGTCGTAGACCGGGCCACCATTCACGACCTTGCTCGTGCGGATCCAGAGATTGCCGTCGAGATCCGCGCGCGTCGCGCCAGTGCCGAAGGCGGGGCGGTAGTCGGGGAGTTCGCTGGCGGGGATCATGTTGATCGACGGCATCGACATGGTCGTTGGCGCGCCGCTACCGGCTGCGGGAGCCGCACCGCCGGACGGCGGGCCGCCACCTTCGAATCGCATCACGACTGCACCACCCCCGCCACCGCCCGGGCCACCGCCTGGTGGGCCGACGAATGTCTGCGCGCCGCCGTTCGCTGCCATCGCGCGGGCACGATTCGCTTCCAGCGCGGTCTTCGCGGAATCAAGGAACGTGGCCTTCGCCTCGTCACTCAAACGCTGCCACTCGAAGGGAATCTTCGTTGAACTCGTGTGCGACCCGTCCGGCGCCAGCCAGTCGATGTGATAGTCCGCGCCACGCACGACAGCGAGCGTGCCATCGGGCAGCAATGTCCAGTCATCCACCACTGGCATCGGATTCATCACCATCTGCACGGACACCTGGCCACGATCGTTCTGCGTGACTTTCGCGCTCGTCTTCGGAATCTTGAAGAACGACGCCGTGTCAAGGGTGCGCGTGTCGAGTGCGACGCGCAGGATGGGCGCCGAATCCGGCTGCTGCGGCATCTGCATGCGCGCACCGGGCGGGTCATTCGGTCCGGGAGGCGGCGGCATGTTCGGACGCGTAAAACCGCGATAGACGATGCGTCCCTTGCTGTCGAATCCCGGCGTGCCGAACGGACCACCGATCATGAACTGCGCATCACTCGGTCGCGGCACCGCCATCACACGTGTCACCTTCCCTGCGCCATCGATCACGAGCATCGACAGCGACGCCGGATCGATGAACAGGCTCGAGTCGCCACGATACGGAATCAGCCCGGCCGTGCGACCGCTGTACGCATTGGCGGTTGCCGCAGTCGTATCAGCAACGACAGCTTCCATCGCGAATGCGGAATCGAGCAGCAGGAGCTGTCGTCGCGTGAGATCATTGACAAGGACACGACCACCCGGAAGCGGCCGCACACTCGAGATGCTCCCGAACACATCGCTCGGCGAAATGCGCACGACCGCACCCAGCGGCCGAACGGGCGGCAGTGACTGCGACACCAGCGGCGTCGAGACGCTGATCGCAAGAATCGTCGCACGGACGCGGCGAACGTATGAAACAGGCATGAGCCAACCGGTTTGAAGAAGTTTCATCGGATGATGATGGTGTTACCGCCACCACCCTGCGGAATATTCATCCCGCCACCGACAAAGCCGCCGAATTCGCCACCACCCATCGTGCCGGAGCGGATGGAGGCGAGGTAACGCAGGTCGAGATGGCTGGCGACAATGGGCGGGAGTTTGCGCCGCTGCTCATCGGTGAGCAACCCGCGGATGTGCGGCGCGAATGAACGGAGCAGATCAACCGTCGACTCGCGCGCTTTCTTGTACTTGCCGTACGCGATGTCGCGATCGTAGCGATCATCGAGGCGCGCGAACTCCTTCACGACCGGCGCCCAGATCGCGCTCTGCCGAATGGTGTACATCCGGTTCAGCGTCGCGATGCTGTCTGCTTGCGGGCCGGTCAGCCGCAGCGAGTCGGACTGGCGAAGAATCTGCGCCATCGGATTGATCGTCACACCACCGCTGCCATACATCGCATTCAACATGGGCTCCGCCACCTTCTGGCCCGCCGAGCGCCGTCCGCGATCGAGCTGCTGCGTGAGCACCTGTCGTTCGCGTGCGTGTCCAAGATCGAAGCGCAGTTGCGCCGTCACCGTGACCGGCGCACGGAATGACGTGAACGCAGGACGCGTCGCACCAAATCGCTGATTCACTTCATAGCGATATTGTCGAGACGCCGCGTCGAAGCCGCGCACATAGAGCAGCGTGGGATCGGGCTGCGCCGGCTGCCCCCAGCCGCGCAGGTCGTTCGAGCCATGCAGCAGCAGGTCCGCCGCGCCGAGCGGGTTGTTGACCTGGAACGACAACGTCGCGCGCTGCGGCAAACGGAGCTTGAGCGGATTGAACGAGATGCTCAGGAAGGCCTGCTGCGTCCTCGCACCTTTGCAGCTGTTGCGTTGGGCGAGTGTGCCGAGCTGACGCTGCAGGCACTCCCGCGCATCGGGTCCGGCGCTTGCGAGCAGATCGCGAATGCCCTGCGCCGTCACGGCGTCAGTCGACGTGGCCGGGTTCGCGATGAACGCACGGTCATTCGTGAGCCCGTCGCCATTCACGTCGCCGCCGCTGACCGGCGTGTACGGATTGCCCGATCGCACATTGCCGAACCAGTTCACCCGCACCGCGTCAAAGAAGTTGTAGCCGAGCGTGTACTGGAACTGATGGCGCGAATCGAACGAGGACCGCGACCATTCAACGTCACGCGGATCGGCCACGGTGCTCTGGAACCCGCGGTACTGCTCACGCACGTTGCCATATACATATGAGAGGTTCCAGAGCAGGCCCGTGCTGAAGCGCGACGGCTGGATGCGCAAACTCACCTGCCGTGATTCACTGAGCAGATCGGATCGGTTCACGTTCACCACGTTGTACAGTGGCGACAGCCGTGAGTCTCGCGGCGCTGCAGCACCCGTGAGCGGATCGATGCTCGCCACTGGCACATAGACTGGCCGGCCGCCCTCACTGGCCAACGAAAACTGCGGTGCACCCGCGAAGTTCAGGTCGAACGCGCCCGGCTGATTCATGTTGCGCGAGTACGTCACATCGACGCTGGCACTGAAGCGATTGTGCAGAATCGGGCCGTTCCACTGCAGATTGCTGCGCAGGCTGCGTGTGGCGTTGTAGTTGTTCGCGAACAGCGTCACGTTCGGCGCGCCATTCGCGAATGGCGCCGTCACGGTACCGTCGGCACAGACCTGCGGAATCGTTGACGAATTCGCGAGCCAGTTGTTCCACTGCGGAACCGGCGCGGCGGCACCAAAACATCCGAGTTGCTGCACTGCACTTGGCAAGCCAGTGTTGTCCAACGCGCTGCCGAGCAGTGTCGCCTGCGGCACATTCTGGAAGACGCCGACACCGCCACGAATCACCGCGCGCGGCCCGCGCACCGCGCCGTTGAAGCCACCGACCTGCGGCGCAGTACCAACGGTCCACGAGAAACCGAGTCGCGGGCTAACGTAGACCCGATTCGGGACGGCGGTGTTCGTCGTACCGAAGATGCGCGCGATCTCGGGATTCACTGCGGGGCCCTGATCGAAATGATTGCCGTCGACGCGCACGCCATACTGAATCTGCAGATCGCGACTCTTGCGCCACGCATCGCCGAGCGAGAAGGCACCGAACAGCATGCCGCCGCTGCGCTCGCGCGGCGAGAGTTGTCGCGTGAACGACACGGCGCGCCCGGCCTCGAGATCCGCGAGCGAGTTGAACGTGAAGGATCCGAACCGGTTCGTGGTCTGATTCTGATTGAACTGATCGCGACGGAATTCGCTGGTGAACTTGATGCGGTGTTTGCTGTCACGCGAGAACCACGACAGCGTGTTGAGCAGTCCTGCGCTGAGGTTGTCGGATGACGTGCCAAGGAATGGATTCCCGCCGAACGTCAGCACTCGCAAGCCGTTCGTCCCATCGGCGAGCGGCGAATTGACACGCACCGAACCACTTGGCAGGTCGAAGAAACTCGAGCCGTCGTTGCGTGATGCGTTGAGGTTGACGTTCGTCTCGGTGAGGATGCCGCTGCTGAAGTACGCGGAGTGCCGCAGCCCAAGACTGCCATTCAGGTTCGTGCGTTCACCGCTGTGCGCCGGCAATTCCGTGACCGACGCGCTGGCCGGCGTGGTGCGATTCCACGAGCTGTTCGCCGTGAGTGTGAACGCCTGACCGATGCGCGATCCCGGCGGCGCAAGATTGATCGTGCCGAACAGGCTGCCCTGATCACTGAGTCGGCTGGACGGATTGGTGGACGGTGTGGCCGGCACGCCAAGCTGCGACAGAATGCCGAGCAGTCGCGCAGCGGAATCCGGCGCCACGCCGCTGGTGAGCAATCCGGTGTTGTCGGTGTTGAGCAGCGTGCGCAGATCGTTGCTGCGTCGGCCGAGCTGATACGAAAAATTGTAGAATGCCTTGTCGATCACGAGCGGTCCGGCGAACAGTCCGCCAAGCGATGTGTTGCTGAATTCCTGACCCAGCGCACGTGCGGCCGCGTCGGTGAACTGCAATGCCGGCGCGTCGAGATTGAGACTCATCATGCGCGACGAAAAGTTCGAGCCGCTGGAGGTGCGCAGCTGGAACTGTCCACCGCTGAAGCCGCCGCGCGAGACATCATACGGCGTGGTGACGAGTGAGCTCTGCACACCCGCATCACGCGGGAGGTTGGTGCCACCGAAATTCTGACCGTTGAGCGTGCTGTTATTCTGGTCCGGCGTCAGGCCGAGCACCGAGAAGCCGGACGGATCACCCTCGGCGCCGGGTACGAGTTGTACACCTGGCAGCGACGCGGCCATCGCGGCCAGATCGCCGGCCTGCGCGGCCGCCACGTTGCCATTGTTGATGCTGCGCTCACTGCCGCCGATGTCCGGTGTGCGATCATCGCGCGTCGTCCGCGGGCGATCACCGACGACGCGTACTTCGTCGAGCTGCGTGACGGCACGTGACAATCGGGCATCGGCCAGCAGCACTTCCTGATCCGCGGTGCGCTTGACCTCGAACCGCTTCGGACCGAAACCGAGCGCCGTGACGGTCACGAAGTAGTCGCCGTCGCCCCCGGGGAAAGTGATGGTGAATCGACCACGCGTATCGGTGCGCGCATTGCGATTCACGTTGCCGGACAGCGACGTCGCGGTGACACGCGCGCCGGCGATCGGAATCGAGTCCGGGCCGGTGACCAGGCCGCGAATGACATCGAGTTGTTGGGCGTGCAGCGGCGACACGCAACACAGCGCAACGGGCACCAGCAACCAGCCTGCGAGACGACGAGGACTCACGGGGATAGGGCAGGACGAGTGGGACCGTGCATCCGACCACCAGACGGCCGGCTGACCAGGATTCTGACGCTGGCACGTCGCGAATGGTTTACCCGGCGACCGGCGGAGTGGGCTGGAAAGAAACCAATCATCACCGACGACGACGGAAATCGTCCTCACCCGCGATTCATCGATTTCTCATCCCGCCAACACCGAACGCACACACGCCCGCATCTGAGTTGCTCAGACACGGGCGGGCGTGTTTTCAGTCCATCACTTGTCAGACCGGTCCGGTGGAGCCCGCGCGCAGGGTGGTGCGCGCGAACCGGACTCGGATCAGTTCTCGATCAGTTCTTGACCGTCAGCGCGCTGCCGAGGTGCACGGTGAGCGGTGCGCCGGCGGGGAGACAGGCCAAACGATCACCTGTCACGGCTGCGGCAACGGCGCCAGCGGCACCGCCCGCTGCGGCACCGACAACCGTGCGCTGAGCGCGGCTGCCGCCACCGATGATGTTACCGATCACGGCACCAGCCGCGGCGCCGATGGCGACCTTCTTGCCGTCGCCGCCCTTGCGCTCAGTGACTACTGCGTCGGTCGAGACGGTCCCGGCCATCGTGTACGTCTCTCCACCAAACGTGACGCTGCGGACATCGAAGGCCAGCTTGGCGTCGTCGCCCTGACGCGACGAGGTCTTGGACTCCGTCACCACCAGTCCGATGCGGGCGCCGGACGGGATCGAGACGCCATTGGTGCCGCTGATGGCCGAATTGGTGGTGGCGGTCAGGCGATCGCCGACGGCAACCGCGTTCGAGCAGACTTTATCGCCGCTGGTGACGCTGATGCTGGTGCCCGAGCTGATCGTCCCGGTGGACGTCGGCGTTGGGGCCGGCTTGCTCCCTGTGGACTTGTCGACCGGCTTGTTCGCCGACGCTGTCGCAGGGGCGGGCTTCGGGCGGGAGGTGGTCCGCGCCGGAGCCGGGGTGGACGGGCGAGCGGCCGCGACCGGTGCTGCCACGGTCGTTGCCGCAGGCGGAATGACCTCGACCGACGCCACCGAATCGCGCATGACAGGGCTCAAAGTCGAGTCTGCCGTAACGGCAGCGACGGCTGATGTATCAGAAACCTTCGACTTGTCTCCGCCGCACGCTGCCAGTGACAGCAGCGCAAGCGCGGTGAGCGGGACAAAGCGGCGGGTCGTAAGTTCAATCATTCTCATGGATTCTCCGTGTGCAGATGGTCGCGCTACGACGTCTGTCCATTCGTCGTATCAGCGCTTACCAATGTGATGAGCAAGCCCCGTACCAGCACCCTGCGCGCCTTGCGCGCGCTCGTGCCTTTCGTGCGTGTATACCGCGGCCGCATGGCGCTGGGGCTCGCCTGCGTGATCGTATCAAGCGCCATCGCGAGCGCGATTCCGTGGCTGCTCCGGCGCGCGGTGGACGACCTCAAGTCGAGCGCCCCACCGCGTGACCTGTGGCTGATTGCCGGCGCGATGGTCGGCATTACGCTCGTCACGGGCGTGCTGCGGTTCCAGATGCGGAACATTCTGAACGCACTCAGTCGCTATGTGGAGTACGACCTGCGGAACGCAATGTTCCGACATCTGGTGACGCTCGACGCCGGATTCTTCGGCCGGAACCGCACCGGTGACTTGATGGCGCGACTGACCAACGACCTGTCGGCGGTCCGCATGGTCGCCGGCCCGGCCATCATGTACCTCTGCAACACCATCGCGGGCGGGATTTTTGCCCTCGTCTTCATGTTGCGCATCAGCCCGCGACTGACGGCCATCGCCGTGCTGCCGATGGTGCTGCTGCCGATCGTCATGGCCGTGCTCGGCGCGCTGATCCACAAGCGTTTCGAGGCGGTGCAGGAACATTTCGGCGTGATGACGACCCACGCGCAGGAGAACATCAGCGGGGCGCGCATCGTGCGCGCGTTCCGGCAGGAGCTGGCCGAGGAACGGCACTTTGCGTCACTCAACGACGAGTATCTGCGCCGCAACATGGGGCTCGCGAAACTCTACGGCCTGATGTCGCCCGGCCTGCAGCTGCTCGCCGGCCTCGGTGCCGTGGCCGTGCTCGGCGTCGGCGGTGGTGCGACGCTGCGCAACGAGATCACCGTGGGGGATTTCGTCGCGTTCGGACTCTATCTCGGCATGCTCACCTGGCCGCTGATCGCGCTGGGCTGGGTGATCAACCTGTTCCAGCGCGGCGCCGCGAGCATGGGACGCATCAACGACGTGCTGCTGGCACGCGCGAGTGTCGTGTCGCCGGACGTCCCCGCCACCTTGCCGCCGCACGCGGGACGTGGGCGTTCGCTCGAGTTCCGCGATGTGGGCTATCACTATCCGGTGCTCGAAGGCGGCACACCGCGCTGGGTACTGCGACACATCTCGTTCACAGTGCCAGCCGGCGCGACGGTCGGCATCGTCGGCGCGACGGGCAGTGGCAAGAGTGCGTTGATGGATCTCGTGCCGCGTTTCTGGAATCCGCAGGAAGGTCACATCCTGGTGGACGGTGTGCCGATCGAGTCGCTGTCGCTCGTCGCACTGCGGTCGACGATCGGCTACGTCCCGCAGGAAACGGTGCTGTTCAGCGACACGATTCTGTCGAACCTGACCTACGGCGGCAATGACGACGACGCGGCACGTGTTGCGGCCGGCGTCGCACAGCTCGATCAGGCGATCGTCGATCTGCCGAATGGGTACGCGACGATGCTCGGCGAACGCGGTATCAATCTCAGCGGCGGACAGAAGCAACGTGCCGCGATCGCGCGCGCGCTGGCCCGCGATCCGCAGATCGTCCTGCTCGATGATGCGCTGAGCGCGGTCGACACGAGCACCGAAGCGGCAATACTGCAGGGACTGCGCGAGGAGCTCACCGGTCGCACGGCATTGATCGCCTCACATCGCGTCAGTTCACTGCGCGATGCGAGCTGGATCGTGGTGCTGGATGACGGACGCATCGTTGAGCAGGGGACACACGATGCGCTGGTGTCGTCCCGCGGGCGCTACTGGGCGCTGTTGCGACGGCAGCAGGTGAGTGATGAGCTGGAAGCGGTGACGATGTAGTCGAGTGCCTGTGATTTGCGGTGCGCCGCCTCGCCCTGCGGTAGAGCTGCGGTTGCCGGCGTCGGTTCCAATGTGCACGTTCAGTATCCATCTCACCCCTGCAACGGACTCCGTATGCTCTCCGCCGTCGGTCGCCTCCTTGTCGTCACGATCAGTGCCCTGGCCATTGCGGCGGTACCGATCTATCCGGGCGCGACGCTCGATGTCGCGGAAATGAAGGCCGTGCGCGCCCGCAATCCAGAGGACACGTTCAAGGTCTACCACAGCAACGACAGCTATGAGCAGGTCATGGCGTTCTACCGGTCTCGCGGTGGTCGCGAGTTATGGGCCATGTCGACCGGGAACACCGCCAAACAGAAGATGGGGTCGTTCATGTTCGGCGACAGCACGGTGGCGATCAACTGGCCAGGCGATGTGCGTGATCAGGCAGGCATCGTGCGGACTCGCTCAGGCACACGCATCGCAATCGGGATGGAGTAAGTCGCGCGGGTTGCCAATGTGTGTTGGTCAAGTCACTGCACGATCACCGTGCCGCTCATCGCAGTGCCGTGCACCACGCAATGGTACGGATACACACCGGCAACGGCCGGCATCGTGAGTCGCTCGGTGCCAGACGAAAAGGTTGGTGTGGAACCGACGAGTGCCGATGTGAACGACGCACTGTGTCGCGTGTTGTCGAGATTCGTCCACGTCACGATCGTGCCGGCCGGCACGGTGATTGTGGCGGGGTGATACGCGGTGGACTGGATGGTGACAGCGGCCGTCGCCGTCGCCGGCGGCAACGGGACGATCGGCACGACACTCGGCGCGAACGGATTCGCGAATCGCGGCGCCGAGAGAAACGCCGAATCGGTGAGTGTGTGCAGAAACGCCAGCAGCGACGCCTTTTGTGTCGCGCTCAAACCGAGTCGCTTCGGCGTTCCGTCCGGCGCCTTCAGTCGTGCGTCGAGATCCACATTCGGCTGCACACCGGCATCAAGGAAGTCGATGACCTGCGCCAGCGTGGTGAAGCGTCCGTCGTGCATGAAGCGTGGCCGCACGCCGACATTGCGCAGCGATGGCGCCTTGAAGGCACCGCGTCCCGCGCCGCTGTCGGATGTGACCGCATCGAGACCGATGTTGTGGACGGAATCACTGACGTGCGCGACCGTCGTATGACACGCCGCACACCCGCTGCTGCGAAAGAGCGCCTCACCTTCGATTTCCTGCGCCGTGAACGTGGCGGCGAAATTCGGCGAGCCGTCGGCCGAGAATGCGCGGTCATAGCGTGACCCCGTGGACGACAACGAGCGGACGTACTGCGCCAGTGCTCGTGCGATGCGATCCGATGTCACGTTCGACGTACCGAACGCCGACGCGAAGAGCGGCGAGTAGTAGGGCGTGGCCACGAGCTTGGCGATCAGGTCATCGATCGGCATTCCCATTTCCGTCGCGTCCTGAATCGGGCGCAGCACCTGCGCTTCGAGTGTCGACGCGCGCTCGTCCCAGAAGAATCGTCCGCGCCGATAGAATCGCGCATTGACGAGCGACGGCGAGTGGCGACCGGTGAACCCACCCGCAAATCCCACGCTGCGTTGGGGTGTATCGGAGAACCCGATGAACGGGCTGTGGCATCCGGCGCACGCGAGCCCATCGTTGCCCGAGATACGCGGATCGTAAAACAGCACGCGACCGAGCGTCGCGCCGGCATCGGTAATCGCGTTGTCGAGCGGTGTGTTGTCGGTGGCGAGGGCAGTCACACCATCGAGGAGCGCCCGGAAATGCGCCGGCAGCGGCACTTCGGCGTCGGCGTAGCGATAACTCGCGACGGGCAGTGTCGGTGTGGGCAGGTTGGCGGCGAACGTGACGATCGCGAATGTGTCGCTGGCGACGCGCCCGATCGAGTCGGTTGCGGTCAGCACGACGCGAGTCACGCCAGTCGCCGTGGGAGTGCCGCGTACGTTCGCGCCAGTGGCAGTCAGTCCGTTGCTGGCACCGAGGAACGCCAACGAGTACCTGAGCGCGCCGCTGACAGCCGCGGCGAAGACCGCGCCACCTTTGCTGGCGTCGTACAAGACGGGCACGCCGAGGGTCGTGCTGACGACGACATTCGGACTCACTACCGTCGGCGGCGGGCCGCCGGTGGTGACGACTTCGACAGGATGATCGCCACAACCGATCGCGGTGGATGACAGGAGGAGCAGCAGCAGGAAACGACTCGACATGACCATCGGATCGCGGGGAGACATCCGGTACAGCCTGTCAGGAAAGGACACGCCAGCGCACGCAAACCCTACTCGGACGCGCATCGCGTCGCTCAGATCCGGCTGCGAAGCGCCTCGGGCGTCAGCTCGGTCAGCCAACCGGCCATCGTCGTGAACGCGCCGGTCATCATCAGCACGCCGACCACAATCAGCAGCGCGCCGGCGACGCGATTGATGCGGCCCATGTGCACACGAACGGTGCGGAACCAGACGAGAAATCGATCGACCATCAGCGCCGACAACAGGAACGGAATGCCGAGTCCGAACGAGTAGCAGAAGAGCAGCAGCAGTCCGCGCTGCAGATCGGCGACGGACGACGTGTACGCGAGAATACCGCCGAGCACCGGGCCGAGGCACGGCGTCCAGCCGGCACCGAACGCGACGCCGACGAGGACCGTCCCGAGATAGCCGACTGGTTTGTCCGCGAGATGGACGCGGTGCTCGCGATCGAGCGCGCCGATGCGCAGCAGACCAGCGAGATACAGTCCAAACACGATCAGCATCACGCCGCCAATGCGCGTGATCCAGACGCGCTGCGAGAACAGCAGTCGCCCAAGCACCGTTGCGGTGGCGCCGAATGCCAGGAAGATCAGCGTGAAACCACACACGAAGAGCACGCCGTGCAGCAACGCGGTGCGTCGCGAGCGACTGACATCGTCGAGCCCGAGTCCGGTGATGAAGGTCACATAGCTCGGAATGAGCGGCAGCACACACGGTGACAGGAAGCTGAGCAACCCTGCCGTGAATGCGAGCGTGAGTGAGATGGTGGTGCCTGGTTCCATGCTGGAAACTACTGGCACCACAATCGTTCAGCGTCCAGGGCCACCACTCTTCTGGCAGTCAGCGCACACACCGTAGATCACGAGTCGATGCCGCTGACGACTGTAGCCGTGTGATTCCGCGATGATCGTCGTCATGCGCTCGAGTCGCTCATCGCGGAATTCGTCGACACGACCACACACCGTGCAGAGCATGTGCTCATGATGCGGAATGCCGCGCGTGGGTTCGAAGCGGCGGAATCCTTCGCCGAAGTCGCGCTCCACGACGAGGCCACTCTTCACCAGCAGATCGAGCGTGCGATAAATCGTGGCGGTGCCAGCGTTTTCACCCTGCGCGGCCACATCGGTCGCCACCTCTTCCACCGACAGATGGCGATCCGACGCGAAGACCACGTTCGCAATCGCGAGCCGCTGCTGCGTGACGGGCAGGTTGTGCTGGCGCAGATACGTGCGGAACTGTTCCAGATCGTTGCGCACTTCCACAGACGGCTCCCGGGAACGGTTACGCGGCCGGCGCGACAGCGCTCGGTGCGATCAGTGCGATCAGTGCTTCGTGGCTGACCTGCTCCGGATCTGCCGGTTCGGTGCTGCGATGTCGCACACCGCGCAACACCGCTTCCACGGCGTCGAGCGGTGCATCGGCCTCTTCCTGCACGTCGACGGTCCACTTGCCGCGTTCGACACCCTTGATGGTGTGACGATAACTCGCGGTGAGAATGCGCATGCGCGGTGACGGCGCGGTGACTCGGACGTCGTCGGCTGTCCCGTCGGCCTCGTCGGCTGGCACCGCGACATCACAGTCGGTCGTCGCCGAGGGCTCATCGGCGTATGGGGAATCCGGATCCGGGGCGAACTCGAGCACGAATGGATCGGCGGCAGTCGCGTCGACCGCTACAGCGCCCTCATCAGAATTGGTATCGCTGTCTGCCCCTTCGTCCATGTCGGCGTCCGTGACGACCGCCAGTGTTACCGGCGGCAGGACGGTCGCAATGAAGGCGACACCGGTCTCGAGCGTACCTCGCCGAATCGGCGGGAACAGGTGCAGTTCCACCACGGAGTCGACCGGCACCCGCGTCAGCACGGTGCGGAGAAAACGTTCCTGCGTTTCGGTCATCAACGAGGTCCAGAAGTGGCGGCAACGGCGCCGCGACGCGCGTCAGGCCGAGGCCCGACGAGAAGATGCTGAATCAATTTGCCTGGAAGGACGTGCCGGTACAATCCGGATGGGGTCGATGCGCCGAAAATTCCGAGCGCACCCGACGGCGATGGCCGAACCAGTCACCACAGGAGCCGCAAAGGAAGGCCCACCGCGCTCAGTGCGCTCCGATGCCGGCGGTCACGTCGTTGCGTACACCGCCCGGCTGGCTGAGTTTTGGTGGTGACCGCTATCTCGACTCCAGCACGCAGCGCGACCCGTACGCGTTTCGACCGACCGTCAGTCATGCGCCTGATGCTGGGTCATGGGGCGACGGATTTTTATCAGGCGGCAGTGCCGGCGCTGGTGCCGTACTTCATCGCCACGTTCAGTCTGACGCTCGCGCGCGGTGCAAGCGCCGTGTTCGCGGCCACGATTCTGTCGGCGGTGCTGCAGCCGTATTTCGGATGGCTCGCCGACCGCCGCGCGATGCCGTGGCTGACGACATCCGGCCTGATGCTGGCGGCCGGTGGTGTGGCGGCAGCCGTGATGGCGCCGACGTTCAACGTCGCGCTGGCGGCCGTGGCGCTGGCCGGGATCGGTGTGGCCGCCTTCCATCCGGAAGCGACGCGCGCGGTGAACATGTTCTCCGGTGAACGCAAGGGCACCGGCATGAGCTTCTTCACGATCGGCGGCAACATCGGGTTTGCGCTCGCACCGATCATCGTCGTGCCGCTGGCCAATCCCACGAGTCGACCGATTCTGGCGGCGCTCTGCCTGCTCTCGATTCCGTGTGCGTGGATTCTCAATCGCGCGATGGGTGCGCTGCCACGCGAACGCGGGAAGCAGGGGCACTCTGCAGCGCACGACGCATCACTGCCGCACGATGCGTGGGGTGCCTTTGCGCTGCTCGGCGTCTCGATCGGGATGCGGAGCATGATGGTCGTCGCCATGAACACGTTTCTGCCGACGTACTGGGCGCGCAACCTGCATGTCTCCTTGCAGAGTGGTGCCGTGGCGCTGTCGATGCTGCTCACGATCGGGCTCGCTGGCGTGTTCATCGGTGGACGATTCGCCGATCGTTTCGGCGCGAAACGTGTGATCGTCTGGAGCTTCGTGGCGATCGGGCCCGCGTTCTGGTTGCTCGGCAACGCACACACACTGCTGCAGGCCTGGCTGGTGCTGCCGCTGCTCGCGTTCGGCCTGTTCGCACCGGGCGGCGTGATGGTGGTGCTCGGCCAAACGTACCTGCCGCGGCATGTCGGCACCGCGTCCGGTGTGACCGTCGGACTGGCGGTGACGTTCGGTGGCCTGGCCGCGCCGCTCCTGGGTCGCGTCGCGGACGTGAAGGGCCTGCATGTGATGATCCTGTTGCTGGCGGCGTGTGCGCCGATCATGGCACTGCTGGCGTGGCTGCTGCCGGATCGACGACACGCGTGACCATCACGAAGCAGTCGTCATCGCGGATATTTTTGTCGATCGTGGTCGCTTAATTTTGACAAGCAGTCAGCGCAACGTACCTGCGCGTTGAAGACATCCCATTTCTCAGGAAGAAATTCACTCATGGCAGCCTACACCATCAAGCCGCTCGTCACCGCCATCGCCAATGCTACTGGCGGCCGGAACGGCCATTCCGAGACCACCGATGGTTCGGTGAGCGTCAATCTCTCCGTGCGCAAGGAGATGGGCGGCCCCGGACTGCCGAACACCACAACGCCGGAACACCTGTTCGCCGCCGGATACGCTGCGTGTTTCGGTGGCGCGCTGGAAGGTGTCGCAAGTCGCGCGAAGAAGGATGTGAGCGGCACGGTCGTGACCTGCGAAACGTCGGTCGGTCCGCGTGAAGGCGGCGGCTACGGGATCGCGGTCAAGATGCACGTCGACGTCCCGAATCTTCCGACCGCTGAAGCCACGACGCTCGTCGAGCAGACGCACGCGAATATCTGCCCGTACAGCCATGCAACGCGTGGGAATATCGAGTTCGCACTCGAAGTGGTCGGGAACGACTGATCTTTGCGCGATCTGGCCGTCTGCGTTGATCGTCGGATCTAAAAGTTTTCTCGCGGGGCCCGCGGGGAACACACAAGGGCTGTTGGAACTGCGCTCGCGAGACGCAGTTTCAGCAGCCCTTTGCAGTTGCACTTCCCCGCGTCCTCCGCGGGCCCCGCGTGAAAACTGTTCGACGCCGGAGACGTGTCGAAGTCAGAGCAGCGTGACAGGATCTCGGTCCCAGGCGAGACGGAGGCCGGCGGCGGTGGGGATGGGGCCGTGTTCGACGACGTAGCGACCGATGCGGCCGAGGGCGTCGGTGTCGGCGCTCTTCACCAGGAAATGCCACCGCCAGCGCTGCTTGATGCGCTCGACGGGACAGGGCGCGGCACCGACGACTTCCACGGCAGCGGGCATGCGCGTGTCAATCAGGCGTCGTGTCCAGTCAGCAAGTGCGCGTGCGGCATCGGCCGTTGCCAGCTCTTCGGTGCCGCTGATCACGGCATTGGCGAGGAACAGCGTTGGCGGATACGCCGGTCGCGTCCTGCCTTCCAGTTCTTCGCCGGCAAAACGCAGATAGTCGTGCGTGACGGCACACGTCACGGCGTGATGCGTGGGCTCGCGCGTCTGGATGAACACTTCCCCGCCCTTCGCGCCGCGGCCCGCGCGACCGGCGACCTGACTGAGCAGCTGAAAGCAGCGCTCACTGGCGCGGAAATCCGGAAGGTTGATGCCGACGTCCGCATCGATCACACCCACCAGCGTGACGTTCGGGAAGTCGAGTCCTTTCGCGATCATCTGCGTGCCAAGCAGGATGTCGACTTCGCCGGATGACACGCGATCGAGGATGGTCGCGTGCGCCCACTTCGCGCCGGTCGTATCCATGTCCATGCGCGCGATCCGCGCCTCGGGCCAGCGCTCCGCCAGCAGACGCTCGAGCTGCTGCGTGCCCAGTCCGCGCTCGCGCATCGGTGGGCCACTGCAATTCGGACAGTGCGCTGGCGGTGCTTCGCGATGGCCGCAGTAGTGACACGCGAGACGTTCTGGTGTACGGTGATAGGTGAGCGCAATCGCGCAGTTCGGGCACTGCGACACAAAGCCGCAATCACCGCACTGCATGAAGTGCGCGTATCCGCGGCGATTGAGCAGCAGAATCGACTGCTCTCGCCGCACCAGACGCTCGGCGAGTGCCTTCTCAAGCGCGGGCGTGATGGCGTGACCGAACGACGTGCCCTGCGGTGTCGGGGCAGTGCCTGTGCGCGCCAGCGCGGCGCGAGTCGCGGCGTTCTCCTTGCGCCGATCGATCACATGCACCACAGGCAACTGGGCGCCACCCGCACGCTCAGGCAATTCCAGCAGCCGCAACTCGCCGCATTGCGCCTGCGTCCAACTTTCGAGACTGGGGCTGGCGCTGCCCAGCACAAAGGTCGCCTGCTCCGCCGACGCGCGCACGCGCGCAAGATCGCGTGCGTGATAGCGCGGTGATTCGCTCTGCTTGTACGTCGCTTCGTGTTCCTCATCGACGACGATCGCGCCGAGGCGATGCACAGGTGCAAAGATCGCCGATCGTGCGCCGACCACGATGCGTTTCTCACCGCGACTGATCGCCACCCACTCGTCGAACCGTTCACCATCCGACAGCGCCGAGTGCAGTACCGCCACGCGATCGCCGAACGCGGTGCGGAAGCGATCCACCGTCTGCGGCGTGAGTGCAATCTCCGGGACCAGCACGATCGCACCCTGATCGCGACGCTCGATCACATCGCGCAGGTACTCGATGTAGACGAGCGTCTTGCCGCTTCCCGTCACACCACGCAGCAGCGCGCCTTTGCCCGGTGGCAATGCAATCAGTTGTGCAATTGCATGCCGCTGCGCCTCGGTGGGTATCAACTTCTGCGCCGCAGCGATCGCGCGCGTCGCGAACGGATCGCGCGCAACCGGCGCGTGCTCGATACTCACCAGTCCACGCTTCACGAGTTGCGTCAGCATGCCCGGTGTCGCACCGGCCTGCTCGACCAGGGCGCGTGCCGGGTGCAGCCCGCCGAGCGATTCGAGCAATTCGTAGAGTGCGCGCTGCTTTGGTGAACGCTTGAAGAGCGTATCGCGCTCGAGCAGACTTTCGAGTGTCTTCGCAATGCGGGCGACGCGCTGCCGCTTGATCGGCGCGACCGGAACCGCCGCACCAGTGAGTGCGACCGGCAGCATCGCACGGAGCACGATGCCAGGTGGCGCGGCGTAATAACGCGACATCCATCGGCCGAGTGCGAGCAGTGGCGCCGACAACGCAGGATCCACATCCGGTGCGCTGACGATCTCGCGCAATCTTCCTTTCGCCGGCGCCGGGACATCAATCGCCGTGACGATGCCAATCAGTGTGCGCGCACCAAGGGGCACGACGACGCGCGATCCGGGCACCACGCGTGCGCGCAACGGTTCCGGCACCGCGTACACGTACGCACGCGGAACGGCGACAGGCAGTGCGACGGCAGCGAGCAGCGGATTCACGGTGGAAAGTTACCACCGCGACCGGTCAGCGTCGCGTCACACCGAGACCGGGGGCCGTTGGTAGCGTCACCACGCCGTTGGTGATCGTTGCACCGACGAAGGGATCGTCACGCAGCAGCGCAGCGCCATCGAGATCGACCGCGTCGAGCAGCGGGCCAAGGTGCGCGGCAGCGGTGATGCCGAGCGACGTCTCGATCATGCAGCCGGCCATCACGAGCATCCCGTGGGAGCGCGCCGTGTGAATGATGCGCAGCGCTTCGCGCAATGAACCACACTTGGCCAGCTTGAGATTCACACCGTCCACCACACCGACCAGCTTCGCCACATCCGTCGCAACAAGACAACTCTCGTCCGCCACGATCGGCAGGTCGCAGCGGTCGCGTACGAATCGCAAACCATCGATGTCGGTCGGCGGCAGCGGTTGCTCGATGAACTCGACGCGCAGCTCCTTGAGCAGCGGCGTCATTGCGAGTGTGTGCTTCGGCGTCCACGCCGCATTCGCGTCGACACGCAGGATGGCGTCGGGTGCTTCGTCGCGAACGAGCTGAATGATGCGGCGATCACGATCGCTGCCCAGCTTCACCTTGAGGATGGGATACTGCGCCGCGACGGCCTCACGCACGCGAGCGCGCAGTGTGTCATCATCGGCGGCGATCGCAATCGTGAAGCTGCTGCGCGGACTGGCCGACGGGGTCAGTCCCCACAGCTTCCAGAGCGGGACACCAAGCTGCTTTCCCTGCAGATCGTGCAGCGCCGCACTGACACCGCAGCGAGCCGCCGCATTGAATCGCAGCGTCGTGACCATCGCCGTCTCGATCTGCTCGATGTCGGCGGCGTTCGCGCCTTCGATGATCGGGCGCAGGCGTTCGAGTGCGGCAAGCACGGTGTCCGAGGTCTCGCCATAGAAGCGACTCGGTGCCGCTTCACCCCACCCTTCGACGCCGTCCTCATCGATCAGCCGGACCCAGACCACCCGCCACTCGCTCGACCCGCCGCGTGCAATCACGAATGGATGCGTCGTGTGCACCGTGACGACTTCCGTCTCGAGACGCATCAGAGTGCGATGGACGGTGTCAGTCGGCCAAGCCGCGCGGCGCGCACCGCCGGTGTGTCAAGGGCGGCGGAATCGATCACACGAATCAGTGCGTCCGCGAGATCGGTGCCGCGCTGATAGCGCTCCCCGGCGGCCTTCGCCAGGCAGCGCATCGTGAGCTGCGACAACATCGGCGACACCGCAGGCGCCGTCACATCCAAGGGCGTCGGCATTTCATGCACATGTTTATAGCCGACCGCGTAGGAATCCTCGCCGTCGAACGGCGGCACGCCGGCCAGCATTTCGTAGAGCATCACACCACAGGCGTAGATGTCGCTGCGCCCATCGACCGGCTTGCCCATCGCCTGTTCGGGCGACATGTAGTGCGGCGTGCCCATCGCGCGGCCGGTGCCGGTGAGGCCTTTGTGGAAGCCCGCGGTCGCAATGCCGAAGTCGGTGATCAGCGACGTGCCGTCACTGTCGAACAACACGTTGTCGGGCTTCACATCACGATGCACGATGCCATGTCGGTGCGCGTGATCGAGTCCGGTGGCGATCTGTGCGACGATCGCCGCACTTTCGGTCGGGGGCACCGTGCGATGGCGGGCCAGTCGATCGGCCAGCGATCCGCCGCTGAGGAATGGCATCACGACGAAGGTGCTGTCCTTCGTCACACCGGCATCGAGAATCGTGCACACGTTCGGGTGACTGAGCCGACTCGCCGCCTCGGCTTCGCGCCGGAATCGCTCGCGCATTTCCGGATCGCGCGCGAGATGCGAGTAGAGCACCTTGATCACGACGCGCCGACCGAGCACGGAGTGTGATGCCTCGTAGACGTGGGCCATGCCGCCGCTCGCGATTCGCCGCACGATCGCAAAGCGTCCACCGGTGGCGCGACGGAGCGCGGTGATTTCGGCATCCGGCACATCGACCGGCGGTGCGGCAACATTAGGCAGCCCGTGGCCGCACCGCACACAATTCGGTGCCGCCGCGCGATTCCAGGTGCCGCAGTCAGGGCAGAACATTCATTTACCGTCCACTAGAACTGAAGTCGGACAAAATCGTACACGGGCCACGGCCCCGTCAGGCGAAGCGTGAGCCCGGGTGACCGCACGTCCTCGGCGGTGACTTCGGCGGCAAACCGCTCCCAGGAATTGCGATCGATCAGGAACGCCTCAGTGGCGATCGTCGTCCCGTCACCAACGGTGTCAGAGGAGACCGGCACAGTGGCCGTCGCGTAACGGCGAAGCTCCCGGAACGACTCGATCGCCGCGGCTGAGGGCGGCAGGACTGACGGATCAGAGGTCGCTCCGGCGATATCGCGGATCGCCGTGACCCGGGCACCGGCCCGGCCATCGACGTAGGCGAGACCGTCGCTCAGCGCCACCGCGTGCAGCTCGAGCCACTGCAGCGCGCTGGCCCCCGACCGAAAGGTGGTCAGCGGCGGCGCCGGGAGAATCGTGTAGCCACGCGACAGCCCAGCCACCAGCGTGTGGTGGTCGAGTAATGCTTCCTCGGATGGCACCTCATTGCGATTGGCACACGGTCGCACGATGGCCGCGACGCCGCGAAAGGCGATGCCATGCGCACCCGGTCCCGACAAGCGCACGACATCGTTGATCGTGTTCGAGAACACCACGCCGATCAATCGGAACGCCGATCCCTTTGCCGATGCGACTGCACCCTGCGACGTGCCTGGTGTGGGCATCAGAACAGCGACCATTTGCGCAGCAGCCAGACGAGAAACGCGCCGAGGCCGAGCTGCACACCAAGCATGATCCAGAATCCATGCGCGTGACCGGACAGCGGTATATCGTCGAAGTTCATGCCCCACATGCCGCTGACCACGACAAACGGCACACTCAGCGTGGCGATGACGCTGAGGCCTTTGGTCACCTGGCCGAGTCGGTTCGACACCTGTGACAGGTAGCTGTCCATCACGTTCGCGAGCAGTTCGCGGTAGGTGTCGACGGCGTCGTTGATGCGCAGTACGTGATCGTAGATGTCCCGGAACCAGACCTGCGATTCCGGCGGCAGGAATTGTGTGGGTCGATTGGTGAGGATGTTGAACACTTCCCGCTGCGGCATCAGATGCCGACGCATCGAGAGCACCAGTCGCTTCACCGCGAACACATCACGCATCACGTCCTGATCGAATCGTGCGTAGACGCGTTCCTCGAGCCCGTCGACGAACTCGTCGATCTTGTCGAGCACCGGGAAATATTCATCGACGGTGATATCCATCAGCGCGTGCGCGACCCGTTCGATGCCGCGCTGCAGCTGATCAGGATTGGCGAGCATGCGTTCGTACACCGTGTCGACCGGCAGGCTGGGCCCCGAGTGCACGGTGACGAGCAGGTTCTTCGTGAGGAAGAAGCAGAGGTTGTACGTCTCGACATCATACGGATCGTCGGTCGTGTCGCAGAAACGCAGACCACGCACGATCACGAACAGCGAGTTCTTGTACTCGTCGAACTTGACGCGACTCTGCGGATTGAGCGCATCCTCGACGGCCAGTGGATGGAAATCGAACACCTTCTCGAGCAGCGCGACCTGATGCCGGCTGTCGGTGTCGATGTCGACCCAGAGGGTGCCGCTGATGCTGTTCGACGCCACCATGTCGCGCAGTTCGACTGGATGCAGATCAGTGCGCACCGGCGACCCTGGTACTGCGTAGACGATGCGCGGCACGCTGCTGGCGGCGACGGAGGGCCGCGGCACTTCGCCGCGTTCCACCGCTTCGGTCGCGTCCATCTCCTGCGTGCTGACCATCCGCGTGTCGTCACCGCGGCGAAGTCGGGGCGGCAGTGGCCGGGTGCGACGGCGATTCCGGCTCACGCAGTGGCCGACGACGGGAGAAGTGTGACTCGCATGTGTGGCAAGATACCGGGGAAGCCCCTGCCTATCGCAACGCCCGGAGATGGGTGACGCATGCGTCACCGAGCCGCACCGGGTCGTAGCCCCCTTCCAGTGCACTGACGAGGCGCCCGTCGCACCACGCCGTTGCGCGCGACACCAGCATCCGCGTGAGGTGGTCGATGTGCTCCATCTCGAGCGTGAATCCACCGAGCGGATCGCCAGCCAGGCAATCGAACCCGGCCGACAACAGGACCAGATCCGGCGTCCATGCGTCAGTCGCGGCGTCGATCGCGGCGGTGAGTGCATCGACGTAGGTCATCGGCGGCAATGCAGCCGGCATCGCGACGTTCCACACATTCTCGTGCGGGCCACGATCCTCTGGCGCGCCGGTGCCGGGATACCAGGGCCACTGATGCATGCTGATGAACCGGATATCCGGATCGTGCTGCACCAGATCCTGCGTGCCATTGCCGTGATGCACATCCCAGTCGACGATCAGCACACGCTCGGCGCCGTGCACCTTGCGCGCGTAGCGCGCGCCGATGCCAATGTTCCCGAACAGGCAGAAGCCCATCGCCGCGCCACGCAGCGCGTGGTGCCCCGGCGGACGGACGGCGCAGAAGCTGCGCTGCACACGGCCATCGAACGCCCAGTCGATGCCGTCGAGCACGCAGCCGACGGCAGCAGTCGCGGCGTCCCAGCTGCCGGGGCTCACCACGGTGTCTTCATCGAAGCGCCCGCCGCCACTCTCCACCAGCGCGTGGACGCGTTCGATGTAGGCCGCGTCGTGCGCCAGCGACAGCTCCGCCGCCGAAGCATGACGCCCTTCGCGATGCTCGATCGTGTCGAACAAGTCGAAGTCGTAGCGCAGCGCGCGCGGAATGGCTCGCAACCGCCCAACATGTTCCGGATGATTCCAGCCGGTGTCGTGTCGACCACAGTCGGAGTGTGACACGTACGCGACCGTCATGCAAGACCTCTGAAGCGACGCAACGTCCACGACGCGACCAGTGACAGGAGGGCGAGGGCAAGAAGCCATCGCGGGTCCAGATATTCGACGAACGATCGCGAATTGACACCCGCGCTTTGAACGCGCACGGCAGGCAATCCAAGATCGCTCGCAAGCGCTGCGAGCGGCGCCGCCTCGAGTGTGTCGTGTGACGGATCGAGGACGACACGACTGACCGGAGCCGCCATTGGTACCACGCCCGACAGGAGCGCGGTCCACCAGCGTCGATGCGCAACCGGCGCGTCATCATTGCCGGCCATGCGCCAGAGCCACGAGTTGTCGTAGCCGACTTGTATCACACGGCCGGCACCGACACGCCGCGCGGCGACCGCGACCTTTCCATCGCGTGATTCGAGCGCGACGGCGCCGGCGGCAAGTGCTGCGATGGGTATGAGGTCGAGGCCGTGTCGCGCGTCGTCAGATGCTTCCGCACCAACTTCGCCGGCGACCGTTGATCCCGGTGTGCCGGCGCGCAGGCCTGCGAGGCCGCCAATCCGCGCGGCGGTGCCGACGATCACGAGCCCACCACCGCTCCGCACGAAGGCTGGCAACGCCGCAATCGCCGACGACAATGCGCCCGGCAGCACAACGACGATGCTGTGTCGGCTGCGCGCGGGCATAGTGCTGATGCCTTGTGTGATACGCACCTTCGGCGAGAGCGATACGGCAACGTCGACGGGCCAGCCGGCTTCCTCGAGCGCAGTGACGACGAAGCGTGATTCCCATGTGGCATCGCCGAGCACAAGCACCCGCGCAATTTCTGGCGACGCCGCACCGAGCGGCGACACGGACGCGGTCGCCGTGTGTACGCCGACGCGCAACACACCCCGCACCGGCCCGGTGCGTGACGACACTCCGCGCGATGTCAGTGCGGCGCTATCGATACGACCGGCTGCATCCGACAGCGCGGCCGAAATCGAGTCTCGTCCAACGATCTGCACGTGTGCACCACCGCTCTGGCGCCATTCCTCGTCAACCGTCGCCGCGACAGCCGTGAGCGGTGCATCAGCCGAGAGCCGCAGCACCCGTCCGCTGCCGCGCAGGGCACGCAACTGCGCGCGCGCGCGCGCATCGGGCACGCCGCGCAAGACGACATCGAGCGTGTCGGGCGCCGTGCGCAACGCCGACGCCAGCGCGAGATCGAGATGTCCATCTGCACTGACCTGTGCGGCGTCATGTCGCGCGCTGGCCGGTGTCAGCAGCCGCCACAGCAACAGTGTCACACACACGAGACCGATCGCGTGGAGCACGCCACCGATCAGGCGCAGCATCCCGTCAGTCGACGCCGTCGTTGCGTCTCCACGTATCGGTGACGCGTCAGCGCGTGAGGGCATACACCACCAGGTTCACGCCGAAACGTGTGTTGTCCACCGACAGGAACTTCTTGTTCTCCGGATGAAACGACCACTCGGAACTGTAGTCCTTGCTGCTATAGACGACGGCCAGTCGGCCATTCCGCTCGATCCCCTGCAGGTGATCGTGCACCAGGTTGTCACCCCACCCGTTCAATTCATGCGTCGTGGTGGGCGGGCCATCGCGAAACGTGAAGAACGCACGGTACAACGGATGCGTATTCGGAATCGGCTTCAGTGCACCGAGCGTTTCCGTCAACTCTTCGGTGC
Source organism: Gemmatimonadaceae bacterium (assembly GCA_031367535.1). Classification (GTDB taxonomy): domain Bacteria; phylum Gemmatimonadota; class Gemmatimonadetes; order Gemmatimonadales; family Gemmatimonadaceae; genus JACMLX01. The sequence goes on along the minus strand of JANLPZ010000003.1, from coordinate 33,466 downwards.
ATGTCTTGTGGAACACTCCATCGATATCATGGTTGTGATCATCCACGAACAACAACCCGCCCCGGTCGCAATACTTCCGCAACATCGCCCGCTCGGCCGACGTGAAACGCACCGGCAGGTGGCCCGTGAGGAATGCCAGCGGGTACCGCAGCATGGCTTCCGAGGACAGTGGCACGATCGCTCCCGACGGCGCGACATCGACACTCGTGTATCGCGCGACCGCATCGATCACATTCGCAGCGAGCAGCGGTGCCGAATCCCAGTCGCCCGACTCGTACTGCACCGTGGCAAAGGTGAATCTCACGGCACGCCGCCGAGCCAGAGCGATGCACCGGTATCACGTCGCCACGGCGCGAGTGCGAGGCGTCGAGCGCGCAGCAACGCCTCGGTGGCATCACGACTGTGCTCTATCGCCTCGATCGCTTCGCCCACGGCGGCCGCGAGTGGCGGCGCGGAGCTGAGCGCATCAAGTCGCACGAGTCGCAGGGAATCGAGCGCCGACGAATCACGCGCAGCCACCAGGGCCAGCGCACGCAGCACACGTTCACTCAACCGCCGCGCCGTCGGTGCCAGCGCGGACAGCGCCCGCCGTGCCTCGAACTTCGCCGAGTCCGTGCCAACGAGCCGGATCTTCTCCAGATCGACGACGGCCGCCGGTGGCGTGCCGCGCAGATAGACGCGTTCCGCCGAGCGGGCGCGCTGAATCGCAGCGAGTGCGCGACGCATCGGCTCGATCGCGTCACGTGGTACGCCGCCCTGCAGCGCACGCGTCGCATCCCACATCGCATTGTACGCTTCGAGCAGCGGACGATTGACGGCCACCACCGGCGTTTCGTCGCCGTGCGAATCGAGCATGCCACCCACGCCGCCGGTGGCCGCATCGGCCGCCTTGAGCACTGATTCCGGCGTCGACTGCGCAGCGAGATCGGCCGCGGTGTGTTCGTGACCGTCGCCGGCGTAGTGTGCGTGCTCGCCACTCGGATTGTCGCCAAGGCGCGCAAAGACGATATCGGAAACCTGCTTCCGCAAGCGGGCCTGATCGTTGCCGATGCGCTGCGACTCGGCGAGCATCGTCTTGCGATCGATCGACGGCATCCGCGCCAGGAGGCGTTCTGTCAGCATCAACAGCATTCGCTGACTGAGCACACTCTTGTCGACCGGCGTCGGCGGCAACTGCTCGACCGCGATCGAGTCGCGTTCGTCGGGACGCGGAATGCGAATCGTGCGCGTCTCGCTCGCACCAAGTGACGGGCCGCTGAGTGTGTTGCCATCATGCGCGGTGAGGCGCACGTGCATGAGGTCACCGGGCTTGAGGCCAAGCGCGCCAAGATCGAGTGTGGTGGCGAGTGTGATATCACGACTCAGCGCGCCGCGTCGTGACTCGAGCACGCCGGACTTGAAAGTGAACTGCTCGCCGCCGCCGCTCGAAATGATGTATTCGACACGTGTATCCCGCAGCGCGATGTCGTCGTGAATCGTGCCGGAGACACGGATCTTCGCCGTAGTGTCGAACACCAGCGTGTCAGCGGATGGCAGCACCAGCGTGGCAACAGGCGACGAATCGATCACCGGCGTGACGAGCAACCAGCGTTCACCGACGGCATCACGCAATCGGAGCGCGAGCGGTGCGCTGCCGACACGGATGTCACCGCGCCACCCATCAGCGTGTGGCGCGGTGGCCACACTGCGAGGAACGCCGGAGCCGCTGTCCGACGATTCCTGCACCACCAGCGTCGCGTTCGACTGCGGTCCGCGACCGTCGATGCGAATCAGGCTGCCGACCAGTGCCGACACGGTCTGCCCGAATTGCAGTGGACGCTCCACGCGCGCCGAATATGCGGGCGGCAGTAACGTCAATTCCGCTACAACGCGACCGGGAAGTGCACTGGTTGTGTCGCGCGACGCGGCGAGTGTCGGTGCCACGTCAGCGGCGATCTGGCGCGTGTGCCACGGATACGCTGCCAGCGTGAGCACCATCACACCCGCCGCAAGTCGCGACGTGACGCGCACGCGACGACGGTGCAGCGCAGTCTGTACCGCAGGCTCCCATGACGTGTTCGCCGTGAATGCCGCGAGTCGCTGCTGCAACGGGTCGGCATCACTCGCGGGCACAAGCTCCGCCAGCGTCACCAAAGCGTAGCGCAGCGTCGGCGCCTGTTGCTCGGCCCACAGCGCAGCATCGAGCGGGTGCACAGGCGCGGCGGCACCACGTCGCCACCGCCACACACCGACAGCCAGACCAATGGTCACGGCCGCAAACCACGACGCAGCGAGTGACGGCACGCCGACCGTGGCACGCAGCGTCACGCCGATGGTGTGCACCAGCGCCATCGCCCCGATGCTCCATGCCAGCACGTCGATACTGCCGAGCGTGCGCAGCGCGCGCTGCAGGCGATGGATGCGTGCGATGAGTTGCACCGGCGTCATGGTCGCGTCGTCCGTGTGCGAAGCAGCAACTCGAGCGCAGCAAGGACGAGTCCGACCCCAATCAGCCACGGCGCGAGCGTGGAGGACTGTGTCGAGACAACATCAGCCTGCGCAACTCGGCGCGTCGGCGCGACGAGCCACGCTGGCGGCGCCGACGTCACCAACGGCGTCATGTCACACGACGTGAGCACCGCGGCGAGCCACGACTGTGCGCTCAGCGACAACGTCTGGTCACCGGCAGCAGGCAGCGCGGCCCGCATCGTCAGCAGACAGCCGGTGCCAAGCGACGTCGACGTCACGGCGACGTGTCCATCGGCCCACCAGCCGATCGCACGCGTCGAATCCCGCAGGATTGCCGTATCAGGGCCCATCGGTGCAATCCATGTGCGTGAACCGACCGTCACCGCTTCGAGCTTCGAGTCTCCGCGGTACGCAACTGCGGGCCACCAGAGCACGGTCGCACCGCGACGCGCCGCCGCGCTGTCATCAGCGGTCACTGCAGCGCCACGTTCGACGATCGTATTCGCAGGCGCGACGCTGTCACCGATGAGTGTCGCGGTGGCGGCGATCGGGTCATCGCCGTCAGCGTGCACCAGAATTGCGCCGCGCGAATGCAGGCTGTCCGTGCGGATTGTAATGGGCAGCGGCGCGATTGAGTCGGGGAGCAGCGCGCGCAGTGCTTCGCTGGTCGGATCGAACAGTTGCGGTGCAAAGCTCGACGCAATCGCCACACGCAGTTGCGACGTGCCTGCCGCCAACGAATCGCGGACGCGCGTCAGTCGCGCGAATGCTGCACTCACGGATGCGCCACGCGCGGTGCGAACGACAATACCATTCGGTGCCGAAACCTGCGTGGCGGAATCGAACGCTATCACGACATCGGTCGACGCGAGCGTCGCGAGTGCGGACTGCTGCACGTCAGCCGGCAGCGAACGATCCAGCAGCAGCACCGTGCGCACCGGCACGCGCGATCCCGTCAGAATCGGCTGCGCGACACCCAGGGCGAGCAGCGCCAGAATCAGGAGTCGCAGCAACATCCACCAGCGATCCATCGGCACACGTTGCAGCGTTGTCGCTTCGAGCATGCCGGCCGGCAGGAACCGCGCGGTGGCCAGCGACAGTGCGCGCGGTCGCTGCCGCGACAGCAGATGCGCGGCCACGACACCCAGCAGTCCAAGCGCGCCTGCACCCAGCGCCCACGGTGCCAGCCAGGTCATGCGACCGCACCCGTGCCGGTGGCCGCACGCACCAGCGTGCGCACCGCATCGGCCGGCATCTGATCGTCCACGATCTCGACGTACCGCGCACCGGTCGCCAGCCATCGATTGCGCATTTGTGATCGAAATGCACCGAACGCCAAGTCGTAGGCGCGATGGGCGCCGCGCGAGAGAGGGCGACGGAGGGCGGGATCTTCCGGATCGACCGCCACCGCACGATCGACACCGAGCGAGAGTTCCGCGCGCGACACCAGGTGCACGACAATCACCTCGATCCCGCGCGCGATCAGCGATGCGCCGCGTGTGAGGAGTGCGTCGGCATCACCGAGCAGGTCGGAGATCAACACGATCCGCTCCACCCCGCGCAGCCCATCGAACATCGGTGCGACGGCTGGCGAGCCATCCACACTCACCGCATCGACCACACGAATCATCTCGCGCACCACATCACCACGCGCACGCGGTACGAGTCGACGCGCGCCGCCGGCGAGCGCAATCGCGAGGCCGACCGGGTCACCCGCGCCGCGACCGACGGCGGCCAGACCCACGCACAGCATGCGCGCCTGTCGCCATTTCGTCTCACCACCAAGCCCTGCACCCATGGACGCCGACCCATCGAGCACGATCAGCGTCGGCGACGTGGCGATGTCGGGTGCGAGACGCACATACGCGCGATCGGTGCGCGCAAGCAGCTTCCAGTCGAGCCGTCGTGGATCGTCACCCTGGCGATACGGCCGGTACTCTGTGACTTCAATGTTCGACCCGATGCGTTTCGCGGTGTGTGCGCCGACATTCGTCGTGCGCGGACGCATACGCGCGTTCCAGCGCACCCCACGCAACGCGTCGAGCAACGCGCCGTAGTCGTGAAGTCCGGGCGTCGCCATGACCGGCCGACGCGTCAGCGGGAAACGGCGCCGCGTGGTGGCTCGACGCGCACCATCAGCTCTTTCACGATGGCGTCGGACGCAATGCCGTCGGCTTCGGCGGCATAGTTCGGCAATACGCGATGACGCAGCACCGGAATCGCGACGCGCTGCACATCGGCCGGCGACACCGCCACGCGACCCGACAGCAACGCATGCGCTTTCGCACCGAGGATCAGCGCCTGCCCTGCACGCGGACCCGCACCCCAGCGCACATATTTCGTCACCAGTTCCGGCGCACGCGGATCACCCGGACGTGTCGCACGCACGAGTTGCGCGGCATACCGCAACACGGTGTCTGATGCGGGAATGTCGCGCGCCATCGTCTGCAACGCGCGCACCTGCAGCGCATCGAGTACCGGCGTCAGCGGTTCCGACGGCGCACCGGTTGTGCTGCGCAGAATGCCGACTTCGTCATCCTCGCCCGGATAGTCCACACGAATGTCGAACAGGAACCGATCGAGCTGCGCTTCCGGCAGCGGATAGGTGCCTTCCTGTTCGATCGGATTCTGCGTCGCGAGCACGAAGAACGGCGCAGGCAGCGGCATGGTCTGCCCTGCGGCCGTCACGCGATACTCCTGCATCGCCTCCAGCAACGCCGACTGTGTCCGCGGTGGCGCACGATTGATCTCGTCGGCCAGCACGATGTTCGCGAAGATCGGACCGCGCACGAAACGGAACGCGCGATGTCCGGTCGCCGAATCCTCCTCGAGCAATTCGGTACCGGTGATGTCACTCGGCACGAGATCGGGCGTGAACTGAATACGGCGGAAGTCGAGCTGCATCGCTTCCGACACGGCGCGGACCATCATCGTCTTCGCGAGGCCCGGCACGCCGACCAGCAGCGCGTGACCACCGGCGACGATCGCGAGCAGAATTTCATCCAGCGCATCGGTCTGGCCGACGATACGGCGCGCGACCTGACTGCGCATCGCCTGTGCCGCCGCGATCAGTGCCGCTGCGTCGTTGTCAGAAAGGCGTCGTGGTGCTGCAGAAACCTCGGCCATCACTTGAGCGGCTGGCGTCGCCGCAGGTGCAGCAGAAGCGTCGATCCATCCTTCACACCGGCCGCCGAGAGCGATTTTGATTCGTCGCGAATCTCGAACCCACCGAGCTTGGTCACCACGTCCGCCGGTTGCGGGACATCGGGGGCCAGCACGGCCAGCGCCGCTGCTTTCACTCGCGCCACCAAAGTACCGGGCTCTGCGATAACCTTCACGGCATCCCAGGCTTCCAGCATCTGAACGCGGATCGTGATCGCCGACGGCCCATCAGCGCCGAGCGATATCGCCTCCGCCGGGGTGCGAAGCTGGGTGACGAAGGGCGGCATGTGCAGTTGGATGAGGCTGGGGAACAACAGGTTGCCGCGCCCGTGAGCACGGGCAGCGGTCAGCCGGACAGATGGTTTACGCGGCGGGGGCGCCGGGAGTTGCGTCGGCGATGTCGGCGACCAACTCGGGGGCCGGCGGCGGCGTATATGTCGGCAGCGTCGAGAGGAACCGGGCGATCTGCTGGTCGAACATGTAGCTCGAGCCGGTCACCCGTGTACCACCAGGAATGATCGCGACGCCGAAGAGCACATCTTCCCCGCCCTGCCCGCGCAGTGCGACGTACGTCGGGCCGGACTTTTCCGGAAACGCGGCGTAGATGCCGTTCCGGGTCGCGAAGAAGTCGGTGGCCGCCGCCAGAACAGCGGCCCCGTCGAGCGACGTATTGGCTTCCAGCTGGGTGCGGATGGTCATGACGTCCAATCTATCACGCCCTCAAGGGTGCACTCGGCGCGCATCGAACGGCTGGACTCACGCAGTGCCGCAGAGCAACAGAGGGCTCGTCAGTTCTACAGCGTTCACCGCACAGTTTTCACGCGGGAACCGCGGTGGACGCGGGGAAAGGCAAAAGCTGTTGAAACTGCCCTCGCGAGACGCTGTTACCAAAGCACTTTGCAGTTGCACTTCCCCGCTCCCCCCGCGGGCCCCGCGTGAAGACTTTTCCATCCACGCTGTAGTAACCGCGAGCCCTCTGTTGCTCTGCTGCTCTGCTGCTCTGCTGCTCTGCTGCTCTGCTGCTCTGCGTGAGAGCAGCAGTTCGAAAATGCTCAGAGATCCCGAAAGAGCGTCACCCGGTGCGACCCGTCGCAGAACGGCGCTTCTCGCGACGCACCGCAACGGCAGAGTGCCATCGACTGCGCTTCGCGCACCAGCGTTCCGTCCGCCAGCTCCACGCGAACCGATCCCTGCAATACCAGCGGGCCGTTGTGTCGCAACCGGATGTGCACGGCGGCCGTAGTGTCGTGGTCTGCTGAGTCCATGCAGGCAATTTATGTTTCGGCAGACACCACTACCTATGGAGCCCTGATGACCGCGGAAGCATCCCGCAAGATCGTGATCGCCAGTTTCGCTTCTCCGGGTGGCGCAGAAGCCTCCCTGCATCTTCTCAAGGCCGCACCGGTGAGCCTCGGCAATGTCGCCATCGTGCGGCGCGACGACAGCGGCAAGGTCGAGTTCACCGAATCGCAGGACTGGGGCATCGGCAAGAGTGCGCTCGTCGGCGCAATCGCCGGATTCCTGCTGCCGGGCGTCGGCACAATCACAATGGCGGCCGGCGGTGCACTCGCCGCGTACTTTATCGACCTTGGTTTCCCCGATCCGCTGCTCAAGCAGATGGGTGAGGGGCTTGACCAGAACAGCTCGATGCTCGTTGCATTGGTGGACGAAGCTGGCATCACGCGTGCCGGCGAAGTGATTGTGCAGGGCGGCGGTACGGTTCTTGGCACGAGTCACGAAACCGATCTCGCGGCCGCAATGGCGACGATGAAGCGATAGTCGGTCGTCGCAGCAGAAAAGCAGAACGGCGCTCCGTCACTGGAGCGCCGTTCCTGTTTTCTGCACCCACTGGTCGCGTTACGCCGAAATGCGCGACTGAATCCATTCACGCACCTGATCCATCGCGACACGCACCTGCGCCAGTGAATCCCGCTCGCGGATCGTCACACTCTGATCGTTCGCTGACTCGCTGTCGATGGTGACGCAATACGGCGTGCCCACTTCATCCTGGCGACGATAGCGCTTGCCGATGCTGCCGGTTTCGTCGTAGTCCGCGTTGAATGCACGACGCAGTTCATCGGCGAGTTTCGTCGCCATCTCGGGCTGTCCGTCCTTCTTCGTCAGCGGGAACACCGCCGCCTTGATCGGCGCCAGCGCCGGATGAAGGCCCAGCACCACGCGTCCTTCGTCTTCACCGGCCACCGATTCTTCGCGATACCCGTTCACCAGCGTGGCCAGCGTGGTACGATCGGCACCCACCGACGTCTCGATCACGTACGGCACATAGCGCTTGTTGGCCTGCTGATCGAAGTACTCGAGCTTCTTGCCGCTGTACTGCTGATGCTGCGTGAGATCGAAGTCACCGCGGTTGTGGATGCCTTCGATCTCCTGGAAACCGAGCGTACCGCCGAAGTCGAACGTGATGTCGAACGCGGCGCGTGCATAGTGCGCCAGTTCGCCGGCGTCATGCTGATGGTACTGCAGGCGATCCGCGCTCAGGCCGAGCGACTGGTGCCACGCCATGCGATCGGCCTTCCAGCGCTCGAAATGCTCCATGTCCGTGCCCGGCTCGACGAAGAACTGCATCTCCATCTGCTCGAACTCGCGCGTACGGAAAATGAAGTTGCCCGGCGTGATTTCGTTGCGGAACGCCTTGCCGATCTGCGCGATGCCGAACGGCACCTTCTGGCGACAACTCTGCTGTACGTTGAGAAAGTTGACGAAGATGCCCTGTGCCGTCTCCGGACGCAGATACACCGTGCTCGCGCTCTCCTCGACGGGCCCCATGAACGTCTTGAACATCAGGTTGAACATGCGCGGCTCGGTCAGCTGACAGGCGTCGTGCTGGCCCGGCATCCTGCTCGGCTTCTGCGGACAGCGCGCATCTTCGAGCTTGTCGGCACGGAAGCGGCCCTTGCAGGTCTTGCAGTCCACCAGCGGATCGGTGAATCCTGCGACGTGCCCGCTCGCTTCCCACGTCTTCGGATGCATCAGGATTGCGGCGTCGAGACCTTCAACATCATCGCGCAGGCGGACCATGCTGGTCCACCACAATTCCTTCAGGTTCTTCTTCAGCTCAACGCCGAGCGGACCGTAGTCCCAGACACTGCCCGTGCCACCGTAGATTTCGGAACTCTGGAAAATGAAGCCGCGGCGTTTGCACAACGACACGAGCTTGTCCATCACATCGGGATGGGCACTGGCAGACATAGCAAAGCCTCTCGGTTCGGCGCCCCTGGATGCCGCGAAGGGAGTCGCGACTGGGTGGGGTGCACTGGTCTGCCCAATCTACCTCGGCCAGCCGCGCATCGCCCGGCTGCGCGCAGCGATTGGACCTCAGTCCGGCACTATGCGTAGAATGTTCCACGACTTCAATTTTGATTAGAGGATGCGATGGCGGAGCGTTACGCACGATGGATGGGCTGTGTTCTCAGCATCACGCTGCCCGCGCTCCTCAGCGCGCAATCGAGCATCAGCGGCTTCGTCCGCGACAGCCTGGCCGGCACGCCACTCAGCGGCGCGACCATTCAGCTCGTGCTCAGTGCGGCGCCCTGGATCGCCGGCCGTTTGGCGAAGAGTGACTCGATCGGTCGCTATCGCATCGACTCCGTACCGGCTGGCCAGTATCTGATCGGATTCACCCATCCCCGCCTCGATTCGCTCGGCCTCGATGCCGTGAACAAAACGATCGAGGTCGACAAGGCGATTCGTTACCAGCGCGTTGATCTGGCATTGCCCAGTGGCCGCTCGTTTGTCGCGAGCCTGTGTGGTGCGCGATCCGATAGCACCGGCGCGATCATCGGGCGCGTGTTGAGCGCCGATGATGGCATACCGATCACCGCCGGCAGCGTCGTCGTGAAGTTCGCGAAGATGCGCATCGATGCCGGCGGCGTGCGGCGCGTGCAGCAGCAAGTGCTGGCACCATTCGGCGAAGATGGTCGATACGTCGCGTGTGGCATTCCGACCGACGCACCTGTGCTTGCACAGGCGCGCACGGGCGCCGGCGAGACACTCGGCAGACTGGGACTGAGTGGTGAAGTTGAAATCGTATTCGCAGCCAAAGTCCCGCTCGTGCATCGCGATCTGCTGATTGCCCCGCGCCCGCAGGACTCGACCACAGCCGGTAGCAGCGTGGCGGCGCGGCCGACGCTCGCGAAAACAGGCACGTCGCGTCTGGCCGGCCGCGTCGTATCGAGTGATGGGAAGCCCGTGTCTGGCGCTCGCGTCAGCATTCAGGACACGGATGTCCTCGCGACAACCGACAGCTCCGGCAGCTTCCGCGCTGCCGGACTTCCGGCCGGCACGCGCACCGTCGAAATCATCGCGATCGGCTACACGCCGATGCGCAGCTCAGCAGACTTGCGGCCAGGTCGCGAGACACCGCTCACGATCAACATCGGCGCCAAGGTCACGACGCTCACCGGTGTGAACGTCACGGCTGCGCCCGATCGCAGCGGATTCATCAAGCGTCGCGCAACCGGCAGCGGCTACTTCCTCGATGCGGCGCAAATCGAAGCACGCGGCGCCGGCAACGTTGCCTCGGCGCTCACCACCGCGCCGTCGCTGCGAGGCAACGGGTTCGACCAGCAGAACCCCACACGCCCGCGGATCTCGGGCCGCAACAATTGCAATCCGAGTGCCTATCTCGACGGCATGCAGGTTCGCGATGGCCTCAGTGGTGTCGACGATCTGCTCACGATCCGGCGTGTCGGCGCGATCGAGGTGTATTCGAATCCCACTGAGGCGCCATCACAGTTCCGTGGCGAGGGGAATTGTGCGGTGATCGTGGTGTGGACGAAGGCGTACGTGCCGTGAGGTACCAGCAATTGCATTGACGCAGGGTTGCGGCATCCGGGATCGGCGCGCAGCGTTCCGGGAACAGATTCGCTCTGATTGGAGGTCACGCGGTGACGACGCGGCGCATGATTCACGGAGTGTGCTGCATGCTTGCCGCCTGGCTGCCGACGCTCGCGTTTGCGCAGACCACGGTGCGCGGAGTCGTTCGTGACAGCCTGAGTGGTCGGCCATTCGGCGGCGCCACCGTGCAACTCGTCTCCGCCATCACGCCGTGGGATTCAGGCTTCACGACGCGCAGTGATTCGTCAGGCCACTTCCGCATAAGTCAGGTGCCCGCGGGACGATACCTGTTCGGATTCCAGCATCCGCGGCTCGATTCGCTCGGCATGGACGCGGTGACGCGCGCGATCGAGATCCCGGCCACGCAAAGCCGCATCACCGCCGATCTCGCACTTCCAGCAGCGCGCACGCTCGCGATGTCGTTCTGCGGGGTGCAGCGCGATGACGCCGGTGCGTTCATCGGGCGTGTCTTCACCGCCACTGATGGCGCGGCGATATCACGTGGCGGTGTGGTCGTGCGGTGGGACGAGGTGCGCGTTGGAAGCACCGGTGTGCGCGCCGAGCGCGCGCAGCTGTCGGCCACCGTCGGTGACGATGGGCGATTCATCCTCTGTGGTGTGCCGACGGATGTACCGCTGCTCGTGCAGGCGGTGACTGGTGGAATCGGCGACCCGCCGTGGACACCGAACCGCGAAGTCAGTGGCGAGATCGAGCTCGCGTTCGGGTACGACACGCCGTTGTTGCATCGGGACCTGTACGTCGCACCGCACGACCGCGGCATCGTCGCAGCCGCGACGCCGATCACGCGCTCCGGACGTGTGATCGGCCGCATCGTGAGCGACGACGATCGACCGGTTGCGGGTGCACGAGTGAGCGTGCCGGAAACGACGATTGCGGGGGTGTCAGACAGCGCGGGTGCGTTTCGGCTTGCCGGACTCCCGCTTGGCACTCATGCCATTGCTGTCGTCGCGCTCGGGTTCGAGCCGATGAAGGGATCGGTCGATGTACGACCGAATGGCGATGCGCCGGTCACAGTGCGCGCAAGGAAAATCCTGCCGACGCTCGACGAAGTCGTCGTTCGCGACGCGCAGCGTGACCTCAGTGGTTTCTCAAAACGACGCGCGGCGGGGCTCGGCTACTTCGTAGACCACGAACAACTGAGAAAGTGGGGGCCACCTTCGCTCTCGTCTGCGCTGGCCATGGCTCCGATGCTTCGGAAGAATGGCAAAGGCCGTGGTGGATGCACACCAACCATTTTTCTCGATCGATCGCGCATCGAAATCCGACCGATCGATGAAGTGATGCAAGGTGCGGACATCGGTGGAGTCGAGGTGTACGCAAATCCTGCCGACGTGCCACCAGAATTCATGAGCCCGGGCTCGCGTCCCGGCGCGGTGGCAGGATCTGGCGGCTGCGCAACTATCATCGTTTGGTCGCGCTGTTTCGTCCCATGATCACGATGCGCGCGCACCAGACTAGACACACGCTGACGCGAGTCGCTCCAGCCCATTCATGATCGCATCGACGTCATCCCGCGTCGTCCGCAGATTCATGAAACACGCCCGCATCCCGATCCGGCCTTTCACATTCGCCGGCCCGAGAAACGCCAACCCGCTGTCCACCAGCTGACGCAACACACGCCGATTCGCGTCGTCGTCCAGCCCCGTCATCCGGAAGCACACACAGTTGAATGTCACCGGCGACAACAGCTCGAACGCCGCTGACTCCTGTGCGATCGTGCCCATGTACTGCGCCAGATCCGCCACACGATCCACCGTCGCTGCGTACGCCGTCTTCCCGAAATACCGCAACGACCACCAGATTTTGAATGCCTTGAAGCCGCGTGACAACTGCGGTCCGCGATCGGAGAAATTCACCAGGTCGGGGTCCGCGTCCTTCGCCAGGTAACTCGGCGCCACGCGAAACGATTCCTCGAGCAGCGCGGCATTCTTCACCAGCGCGCAACCCGCCTCGAACGATGTGAACAGAAACTTGTGCGGATCGAGCGAGATGGAATCCGCGCGACCGAGTCCGGAGAGCTGCGGCTCGAAGCGATCGCTCATCGCCGACAACGCGCCGTACGCGCCATCCACGTGCATCCACAGCCCTTCGGCCTCACAGAAATCCGCAATGTCGTTGAGCGGGTCGAACGCACCCGTGGTCACCGTGCCGGCGGATGCGATCACGCAGAACGGACGGAAACCGTCGCGACGATCCTGCGCTACGCATTCCCGCAACAGATCCATCCGGATGCACAGCGCGTCATCGGTCGGAATCTTGCGCAGATGTTTCGTGCCCAGCCCAAGCTGCATGACGGCTTTGTCATTGCAGCTGTGCACTTCGTCCGACGCGTATAGCGTCAGCGGAGCGCCACCGCCCTGCAATCCATCAGTTCGCGCCGTCGCGCCAAGTGCGTGATCGCGCGCAACGGTCAGCCCCACGAGATTCGCCACCGACCCACCGCTCGTGATGATGCCTCCGCACGAAACATCCATGCCCACGATCTCCGCCAGCCATCGCACCACCGTCTGTTCCACGGCCGCGGCGCTCGGCGCGACCTTGGCCAGTCCACAGTTCTGATTGAGCGTCGCGACCACCGCTTCCGCGTACGGTGAAATTCCGTTCGGTGACGGCATCACGTATGAGAGAAATCGCGGATGCGCCGTGTGGGTGGCGTTCGGCACCACGAAGGCCGCCAGATCATCAAACAGCGCCGTCAGCGACTCGGGTGAATCGGGCAGCGGAGACGACAGCACCGTGCGCACGGCTGCGCGATCGATCGTCGCATGAACCGGTAGCGACGCAACCGTATCTTGATACTGCTCGATGAAGCGCGACGTCAGCGCGGCGGCTTCGGCGTGTTCAGCGGCCGAAAAGAGGAGCGAGTCCATGGTTCAGCCACGTGGAATATGAGAAACAGGCGCCGCGTGCGGCGGCAGTCGATTCGTGCTCACTTTTGCGTGCAGCGGCGTTCACGCGCGACATCCGATGCTGACCGACCTAGCGCGAGGCGCCAAGCTCCCGATTCCATGCCGTGAACGCCCGCTCGTAGAACGTCGGACCGAACAACGCCCATTCGCCGAGCGCCGGCGGCAGCGCGAACGCCTTGCCCGCATCCGCCGCCGGCGTGCCCTTTGTGAATGCCGCCCGCGCCGCCGTCTCGATCTCGCCAAGCATCGCGATGTAACGATCGTAGGCCGCCGCATCCGCCACAGCGCCGTGCCCGGGCACATACACGGTCGTCCGTTCGCGGCGCAGCGCCTTCACCTGTGCCGCGAGCTGCGTCGGTATCGCATCCACGAAGTTCGGCACCATCGCATTCCAGAGCAGGTCGCCGGCGAACACGAGGCTCGGATCATCCAGCTCCACGCTCACGTCACTCGATGTATGACCGGCACGCGGCACGATGCGTACACGACGCCCACCGAGATCGAGCACCGTCTCGCTCGTCGGCGACACTACCGCCACATCCTTCAATGCCGCGGTGCGTGAATCCACCAGCGGCGTGTTCTTCGCCAGCACCTGCTCCCGTGTCGCCGCCGTCGTCAGCACTCGCGTCGGGAAGCCCTCGGCGATGTACCCGTCGACACCGTTGGCGTGATCGGCGTGATAGTGCGTGAGCACGACATGCGTCGGCCAGCGCCCGGTGAGTTGCCGCGCCTGCGACGCCATCCACCGCGCACCCTGCGACGTGAAGAACCCTTCGATTGCCAGCACGCCATCACGGCCAGCAATGATGCCGCCATTCGACAGCGTCGTGCGATCACCGCTCAGCGGCGCAGAGATCAGCGCCCACACGCCGTCGGCAACTCTCTCGACCTTGCCCCATGGCTCGCGCGCGACCACCGAGCCGAACGTCGGCGCCGTCCACGCAGCTCGTAACGCGCTCGGTGCAAACGACGCCGCCAGCGCGAGATGCGCGGCGCAGCTGCCGGCGGTGCCGAGGAAATCGCGACGTGATAACGCGTCGCGTCGAGTGCTGTCAGACACCGACTGTCTGGTTCTGTCGCTCCACGATGCGCGCCGCAATCAGGTCACCGTGAAAGCGGCCGTTTTCGATGAACGTCTTGTTCGCATCGAATCCCGACGCCAGCACGCCGGCGATGAACAATCCGGGCAGCGGTGTTTCCATTGTCGCCGGATTGTGGTCCGGCACGCCGGTGTCTGAATCGATCGGCGCGTCCACCTGCTTGAGCAATGCCGTCTCCGGCATGTAGCCGAGCATCGTGAACACGTGGTGCGCGGTAATTCGCTCGCGTGCGCCATCGCGCTCGAGCTCGACCCAGTCGCCGCCGATTTCCGTCACGCGCGAGTTGAACTTCGCGGTGATCGCACCGTCCTTGATGCGCCCATCGATATCAGGACGTACCCACGGCTTCACCTTCGGATCGAGCTCAGAATCGAAGTGCACCAACGTCACGCGTGCGCCGCACCGGAACAGCTCCAGCGCCGCATCGACCGCGGAATTTGCACCACCAACCACGACCACATCCTGATCGTAGCCCATGTGGCCTTCGGTGAAGCGATAGTGCACATGCGGCGCCATCTCACCCGGCACACCGAGCCGATTCGGCAGGCCGAAATAGCCGGTTGCCATCACCACCGCCGAGGCTTCGAGCACCCGCTCAGCGCCACCGATGGTTTTTGTGTTCAGGCGCCAGCGATCGTCGCCGAGTCGCTCCACCGTCTCCACATTTTCGAACTGATGCACGATCACGCCGTGATGGTGCGCCACTGTGCGGTAGTACGCCAGCGCATCGCGGCGCGTCGGCTTGGCCGTCGAAATGCTGAAGGGCACGCCGCCGATCGAGATCTTCTCGGCGGTCGAGAAAAACGTCATCTCGGTCGGGTACGATGCGATGCCGCTCACCAGGCAATCGCGTTCGATGATGACGTTCGAAATCCCTGCACGCTGCAACGCGATCGACGCGGCCAGCCCGCACGGCCCGCCGCCAATCACCACGGCCCCGACCGACTCCACCATTACACCACCCCCGCTTCCATCCCGATCATCTGGTCACGTCGTGTGCCCACGCTGACAAACGTGATGCGGGTCTCGCAGAGTTCCTCGATCCGATCCAGATATACGCGAGCTGCACGTGGCAGCGCATCCAGCGAACGACAATTCGCTGTCGACTGCTGCCACCCGTCATACCACTCGTACACCGGTTCCGCATTCTCCAGCAACGCCAGATCGGCCGGGAATTCAGTGTGCACTTCGCCGTCGATCGTGTAGCCGGTGCAGATCGCAATCCGGTCGAGCGTGTCGAGCACATCGAGCTTCGTCACCGCGAGATCGGTCAGGCCATTCACGCGCGCAGCGAAACGAACCACCACCGCGTCGAACCAGCCGCACCGACGCGGACGGCCGGTCGTGGCACCGAACTCGTTGCCGAGAGTGCGCATCGTGGTCTGCATCGGCTCGACGAACTCCGTCGGCAGCGGACCGGCGCCAACGCGCGTTGTGTACGCTTTCACCACGCCGAGGATCGCGTGCAGTGCCGTCGGTGCAATGCCGACGCCGATCGCGGCGCCGCCGGCGGTGGTGTTGCTGCTCGTCACATACGGATACGTGCCATGATCGATGTCGAGCATCGAGCCCTGTGCGCCTTCCAGCAGCACCGCCGCGCCGGTCTTCAACGCACGATGAATCTGCAGCCCCACGTCATCGGCCAGCGCAAGCAGTCGCGGCGCACATTGCGCCAGCGTCGCCAGCGTGTCTTCAACGTCGGCGCGCGTCTCGCAATTCATCATCGCCAGACGGCCGTTCGCGTTTGCGACACCCGCTTCCACCAGCGCGCGCAGCCGCGTCGGATTGCGCAGGTCGAGTACACGCACACCGCGTCTCGCGACTTTGTCCTCATACGTCGGACCGATGCCGCGACCGGTCGTGCCGATCGCCTTGCTCGCCGTGCTCGCGCCGTCCATCAGCTTGTGATACGGCATCACGAGATGTGCGCGTTCGCTGACGTAGAGTCGGCCTGTGACATCGATGCCATCGGCCACCAGGCCATCGATCTCACCGAAGAGTTTTTCGGGATCGAGCACGACACCATTGCCGATCGCGCAGCGTACGCCTGGATGCATGATGCCGCTCGGGATCTGATGCAGCACGACTTTCTTGTCGCCGATGTGGACCGTGTGGCCCGCATTCGCGCCGCCCTGATAGCGCACGACCCAATCCGCGCGCTCGGCCAGCACATCCACCAGCTTCCCCTTCCCTTCGTCGCCCCATTGGGCGCCGACCACCACCAGCGTGCGTCGCGACGCGTCGAACATCGGATATCTCTTCCTTGGCGCGCCACGATGCCGGGCGCGCAGCAGACTCGATTCGCAGGCGTCAGGGAGGTGGCGCAGACCACGACCTCACCCGACGCAAAACGCCACGCGCGATCGGCGCGTGGCGTTGGCGAAAACTACGGTGGTCCCGGAGGCGTTGTACCCCCGAGGCAGATCAGGCGTCCGTCTTGTCCCGCAGCGCGATGAATGGGAAGGCAACGCACAGCGCCATGCCAAGCATCGGTGCAATCACCGGGCCCATCTTGTAGACAACGTCAAACAGAAGCGATGGCAAGACGAGGTACGTCTTTACGAATGCGTACATCGGCGACAGAAAGGCTTCCAACATGGTGGCTCCAGAGTTCAGGGGCGGATCAGGCGCACTACTCGCCGACGTCGGTCAAAGTAATCCTGTCTCGACCGGTTCCCGAGTCCTCGCCCCCGGCGCACTCATCGCCAGGCGTCGATCACCAACGCCGCTCCGATCAGGCAGCCGACCACACTCTTGAGCGCCGTCGCCACCGCCCGACCGATCAGCGCGCCCTTCGCCGCCTGCGCTGCCCTGCCGTGGTTCTTCTCGAGCGAGTACTCCGCCAGCAACGCCCCCGCAAACGCGCCGGCAAAGGCGCCGACCACCGACCCGATGATCGGAATCGGCAGTCCGACGATGGCCCCGACCAGCCCGCCGGCGACCGCACCCCACGACGCCCGCCTCGACCCGCCGTACTTCTGCGTGTACTTGCCCGCCACGCTGAACTCGAGCCACTCGGCCCCCACTGCCACGACCACCAGACAACCAAGCATCAGCCAGCCGATGCTCGGTGGCGAGACGAGCACGTGATGCGCCACGCCCGCCAGAATCATCAACCAGATCCCCGGCATGCCGAGTGGAATCATGCACAGGCCAACCAGCACGGCCGCGAGCAGTAGCAGAACGTCGGGTGTCATGCCGAATACTACGGCGTCTGGTGCGTCTGGTTTCCAAGCCGCGATCATGCTCCGCTCCGTACAACTACGAATGTTGCCGGCGTTTCGGTCGCGCACGTTCAAGGCATGACTGCACACACATCCGCCACTGGCGGCACCGGCATCGTGATGCTCAACCTCGGCGGACCGCAGACGCTCGCCGACGTGAAGCCATTTCTGCAACGGCTGTTCGCCGATCGGGAGCTGCTCAAGCTGCCGATGCAGAGTGTGCTCGGTGAATTCATCGCGACGCGTCGAGCACCGCGCGTCGAGAAGTTGTACGCGGCGATTGGTGGCGGTTCGCCGATCCGCCGATGGACAGAAGCGCAGGGTCGCGGCATGTGTGAACGGCTCGATCGCTTGTCGCCGGAGACGGCACCGCACCGTTTCTACATCGCATTCCGCTATACCGCACCGTTTTCGGATGATGCGGTCCGTGCGATGGCACGCGACGGTATCACGCGCGCCGTGGCTTTCACGCAGTATCCGCAGTGGTCGTGCAGCACCACCGGATCGTCGATCAATGAGCTGAAGCGCGCACTTGTGCGTACGGGCCTCGAGCATCAGTTCGACTGGAGTGTGATCGATCGCTGGCACCTGCACGACGGCTTCATCGACAGCATGGCACAGGTCACGCGCGAAGCGCTGCAACGTGTGCCGGCTGCGGATCGTGACGATGCGCTGATTCTGTTCAGCGCACACTCACTGCCGCTCAGCGTGATCGATCGTGGCGATGCGTATCCGGCCGAAGTCGCCGCCAGTGTGGCGGCCGTGATGCAGCGCCTCGACCTGCCGAATGCACATCAACTCAGCTTTCAGTCTGACGTGGGCCCGGTGCGCTGGCTCGGGCCGAGTACGGAGGTTGTGCTGCGCCAGCTTGGCGCGAGACGTCAGCGTGCGGTGATCGTGGTGCCGATTGCCTTCACCAGCGATCACATCGAAACGTTGTCGGAACTCGACATCGAGTATGCGCATGTGGCCCGAAGTGCAGGTGTCACGCACTTCATTCGTGCCGATGCGCTCAATGCAGCACCCCATTTTCTGGACGCGCTGGCCGATCTCGTATCGACGCATCTGGCGGGCGCACGGCCGACCACGCCCGGGTATCGCCACCGTTGTCCCGGCTGCACGAATGCCGCCTGCCGGCCCACCTTTTCGAGCGCCAGCATCGCGCCACAATCCGACCCGCGTGAAATCGCGGTCTCTGGAGGCGTTCCCGTGTAGCGCCCTTGCGTGTTTCGCAGCGCAACAGACATGATTGAGGCGAGCCGAAATTTAAATTCTCTTGCCTCAGTGATTCATGTTTCGTTCAGCACGTGCCGGCGCCACCCGAAGAGGAGGGCATCTGGGACTCGCCGCGGTGATGCTGCTCGCCGGCGGAGCGTGCGCGGACCTGCTGCCCTCCGCCCCGACCAAGAGCACCGTACTCGACGGGAGCGTGGACGCCCTCTCCGGCGCACAGTTGGCGGTGCATGCCGAGGGCGACGCGCAGTTCGGGCGAGCGTTCGGTGCGGCGGAGGGGCTCGGGCCGATTTTCGTGTCGAATTCGTGCCTCTCGTGTCATGCCGGCGAAGGCAAGGGTCATCCAGTTTTCAACATCACGCGGTTCGGGCGCGCGACGCCTGGCGGTTTCGATCCGATGCGCTCACTCGGTGGGCCGCAGCTGCAGAATCGCGCCGTGCAGAACTACATCGCCGAGAGCATCCCCAATGGCATCACCGGCGTCGCGCGATTCACCGCGCCGATCGTCACCGGCATGGGGTTTCTCGAATCGGTCGACGACAGCACGCTGCTGCGACTCGAGGATCCGACCGATCGTGATGGCGATGGCATCTCCGGTCGCGTGCAGCTGCTCGCGGCGGATGACTTGCTCGCGCGTGTCACTTCGCTGGATGCGGTGGCGCACGATGGTCCTCCGACACGTGGCACGCTGGTGCAGGGCAAGTACATCGGCCGCTTCGGCAAGAAGGGCATCAGCATCAACCTGCTCCATCAGGTCGTGTCCGCATACCACGAAGACATGGGGATCACGAGTGAGCTGATCCCCGACGAGATCTTCAATCCCGCCGTCGGCAACTTCACCGGCGATCGCACGCCGGAACCCGAGGTGAGCTCGAGCGTCGTCAGCGCCGTCACGTTCTATCTCAAGACGCTGAAAGCGCCGCCGCGACGCAACTCGACCAATCCGGCCGTGAAGGCCGGCGAGCAGCTGTTTGCGAGCGGAGGATGTGCGGCATGTCACTCGCCATCGCTGCGCACAGGCGCCTCGACGATTCCTTCGCTCGACCGCGTCGAATTCCATCCGTACACGGATCTGCTCCTGCACGACATGGGCGCGGCGCTCGACGATGGCTACACCGAAGGTCGAGCGACCACTGCAGAGTGGCGCACCGCTCCACTCTGGGGCCTTGGTCTCGCGGCCGCGTTTCAGGGCGGCACGCCACATCTGCTGCATGACGGGCGTGCGACGTCGATTGCGGATGCGATTCGATTGCATGGCGGTGAAGCACTCACCAGCCGCACGTTCTTCGAGCAGCTCTCGAGCGACAAGGTGCGCCAGCTGCTCGCCTTTCTCGAGTCCTTGTGATGCGCTCGAATCTCGATCGACGCGAATTCCTGCTGGCCTGCGGCGCTGCCTGCGTGCCGCTGCTCGGCGCGTGCGCGCACGTGCAGTATCTCAGCGCAGTTGCCGCCGACGGCCGGCTCGCAATCACGAAGGCCAGTCTTGCGACTGTGCCGTTCGCATTCGTCAAGCTGGAATCTTCGGAGTTCCCGATCTTCGTGTCGCGCGACGCGACCACCGGCGAGTACGCAGCCGTGCTCACGCGCTGCATGCATCGCGGATGTCAGGTCGAGCCGAGTGACGGGCACCTCGTCTGTCCCTGTCATGGCAGCGAATACACGAACGCGGGGCAGATCCTGCAGGGGCCGACATCACTGCCGCTGATCCGATTCCGCGTCGAAGCCGATGCACAGCACATCTACATTCTGACCGCCGACACACAGCTCCCATGACCCGACTTCATCAGGTGCTGCTCGCGGCCGCCTTCCTGCCGGTTGTTCTGGGCGCGCAGACGGACACGGCGCGCGCGCCAGCTCCGCGCACTCCGAAATCGGACTCGGGACTGGTGCAGAATGGTGTCTACAACCGGCCGTTCATCACGTCGGTTGCGCGCACCTCGATTGGTGGATACGTCGAAGGGAATACGAACTACAGCAGCACCGACGGCGTCAGTGAAGGGTTCTCGACGCAATTGCGACGCTTCAACATTTTCCTGTTCTCGTCACTCGGTCCGCGACTGAGGCTCATCTCCGAGCTCGAATTCGAGGACGGCACGAAAGAGATCTCACTCGAGACCGCGTTGATCGACTTCGAGATCAATCCGGCACTGGTGCTGCGCGCAGGGATCCTGCTGCCGCCGATTGGCGCCTTCAACGTCAATCACGACAGCCCGCGGTGGGACTTCATCGATCGGCCGATCGTGTCCACGGAGATCATTCCTGCCACGCTGTCGGAAGTCGGATTCGGCGCGCACGGACGCCTGTACCCGGCGGGCCTGACGCTGACGTACGACGCGTACGTGACCAATGGCTTGACCGATGGTGTGATCCTCAACGACCGCGGGCGCACCAGTCTGGCAGCGGGCAAGAACCCTGCGCAATTCGAAGAGGACAACAACGGTTCGCCGACCATGTCAGGCCGCGTGGCGATAGCGCGCCGACGCGTCGGCGAGTTGGGCGTGTCGTACTACGGCGGGATCTACAATACGTTCGCAGTAGACGGCATTGTGGTGGATGCCAGGCGCCGACTGTCGTTGATGGCGCTCGATGGCAACACGCGCATCGGACGTGTCGAGGTGCGAGGTGAAATCGCCGTCGCGTCCATCGATGTGCCGGCCGACCTCGGCGAAGTGTTCGGACGGCGCCAATCGGGCTGGCATCTCGATGCCGTGATGCCGGTGTACCGGCCGCGCATTTCCGGACTGCCGACTGCCGTTGTCAACTTCGACCTGCGACTCGAACGCGCAGATTTCAATCGCGGCCGCTTTAGCAGCACCGGGAATAACATCGGCGATGAAACACGATCGGTTGTGGCGGGCGTCAGCTTCCGGCCGGTCGCAGGCACTGTCTTCAAGGCGAACTATCGTCGCCAGTGGACGTATGATCTTCCGAACAACGCACCGGCACGACTCGGCGCTATTCAATTCGGATTCGCGACTTACTTCTGAGCCAATCGCGCCCGTACGGTGGCGGCGTGACGCGGATCGTTCGTCTCCGTGTACAGCCGCAGCAGTCGCTGCAGCTTCGACTGCGTCCGGGGACTCGCATCACGGGCACGCTGACACCATCCGTGAGTCGCCATGCCGCAGGTAGCGTTCGGCGTGCGGATCATCCTTCAGATCCCGATAGTGCTCGCCGAGCAGCCGGATGTTTCGCGCCAGTGCAACTGTTGGCGGATGGCGAGCACCTGCCGATACGCGCTGTCCGCCGCTTCGACTTTTCCCTGCAGATCGAGCGCGGTGGCCAGCACATTCATCGAGTCGGCGACCAGTGTGTAGCGTCGCGATGTTGCGATGCTCGAGGCGCGACGGGCGCCGGCATCATCAAGAAGCGCCTTCTCGTGCACGGTCACCCGCCTCCGGTCGAACAGGGTGTTCCGTCGCGATCACGCGAGTACTTGAGTCACGATCTGCCGGATAATCGCGCGGGCTTCATCCCCCAGCGGCAGCAGCGGAGACCGCGGTGCGCCACCCACCATTCCGGCCGCGTCGACAGCCGCCTTGAGTCCCGGAACGCCATACACCGCAGCCACTTCCATCGCGAGACGACGCAAGCCGTTCTGGGCCTCTGCGGCATCCTCGGGATGCCCCAGTCCGACTCCCTGCGCCACGGCCAGCGCCAGTTTCGGCGCAATACACGCCGCCGCCAGTACGGCACCCGCGCAGCCTTCGCTGAGTGCCTGCGACAGCGACGGCGCGTGCCCCGTCATCACCGCGAACGTCGGGCTGCTCGCACGCAGGTAGCCGTTGCGCCACTCCGCATTGCCGCTCGAATCCTTGATGCCGATGATGTTCTCGTGCGTGGACAACTCGCACACGACATCCGGATCGAGGTGATAGTGCATGAAGGCTGGCACCGAATAGAGCACGACCGGCGCCGGTGACGCATCGGCCACCGCCAGATAGTGCGCCTTCTGCGCGGCCGGTGTCATGAGGGCCGTGAAATAGTGCGGCCCGACCACCAGCACCGCATCGGCACCAAGCGTCGCCGCATGTTTTGCACGAGCGATGGTGTGACGCGTACTCTCCGTGCCGACGCCCATCAGCAGGAAACGCGACGACGGCACTTCATCGCGCACCGCCTGCAGCAACCCATCGCGTTCGGTCTGGTCGAGCAGCGCCGCTTCGCCGGTCGACCCGGCCAGCAGCACGCCGTGCAATCCGGCGTCCAGCAATGAGCGCACGTTGCGACGCGCCGCATCGCGATCGAGCGTGCCATTGAGGTCGAACGGCGTCACCGTCGCCGCGAACATCCCACCCAGTACCGCACGAGGTCGTGGCATCAGTCAGTCAATCCCATGCGCTCGTACACCTCGCGCATCGTGTCCTGTGCGGTCGTCCGGGCACGCGTTGCGCCCTCCTCCAGCACGTCGGTGACATACGACGGTCGCGCACCGATATCCGCCGCGCGCCGACGGATCGGGACCAGCACGTCCTCCATACTCTCGGCCAGGACCTTCTTGCACTCGATGCAGCCCCACGCTGCACTGCGACAGTTGGCCGCCACCGTCACCTGGGTCGGCTCGCAGCTGAACGCCTTGTGCATCGCGTAGATGTTGCACACATCCGGATTGCCCGGGTCAGTCTTTCGCACCCGCGCCGGATCGGTCATCGCCGGCCGCAGCTTGTCCCAGATCTGCTCACGTGTCTCGAGCAGCCCGATGGTGTTGCCGAGTGACTTCGACATCTTCGCCTGACCATCGAGGCCCATCAGGCGACGCACAGGCGTCAACAGCGGCTGCGGTTCCGGAAAGTACGGCGTTTCGACAGCGAACCGATGATTCCAGCGGCGCGCGATCTCACGGCTGAGCTCCAGATGCTGGACCTGATCCTCGCCGACCGGCACGCGCGTCGCATGATACAGCAGGATGTCGGCGGCCTGCAGCACCGGGTAGGTCAGCACCCCGGTGAGGACGCTCTCCTGCCGCGCGCTCTTGTCCTTGTACTGCGTCTGCCGCTCCAGCTCTCCAAGCGGTGTCACGGTATTGAAAATCCAGGCCAGTTCCGTGTGCTGTGGTACGGCGCTCTGGAAGAACAGCGTGCAGCGCTCCGGGTCGAGCCCGGAGGCAAGCAGCGACACCGCCATTTCGTGCCGACGTCGCCGAAGATCGGACGGCTCGTAGTTTCCAGTCAGTGCATGAAGGTCCACGACGCAGAAGAAGGTCGCGTCGCGGCCCTCCTGCAGCCGGACCCAGTTCTGCACGGCCCCAAGGTAGTTGCCGATGTGCAGCTCGCCCGAAGGCTGGATGCCACTGAAGATTCGAGACATTCTGCCAAACTAATGCTGACACGCTATCCACGCCCCGGAGCCACCGACGCCGATCTCGCACTGCTTCGCGAAATCGCCGCGGTGGCGCAGACTGCGGCCACATTCATCCGCAGTCAGGATGCCCAGCGCGACGCGCTGACGTGGGACATCAAGGGTGAAAGTGATTTCGTCAGCGTCGTAGATCGCGGCACGGAGGCAATCATCCGCGACCTGCTCGCGCCACCGGGCCGCGCGGTGACCTTCATCGGCGAAGAAAGCGCGCCGGAAACCGTTGTCTCGGCGGGCCTCACGTACATCGTCGACCCGCTCGACGGCACTACCAACTATCTCCACGGTTTTCCGGCCTACGCCGTGTCGATCGGCGCGCTCGTCGATGGTGAGATGGCGGCCGGCGTCGTGATCGACGTGCCACGCAGCATCACCTACACCGCCGTCCGCAACGGCGGCGCCTTCCGCGACGGCGCGCCGATGTACGTCAGCAGCATCGTTGACCCGGCACTCTCACTCATCGCGACCGGCGTGCCGTTCCGCAAACCGGAACAGATCGCGCGCTACCTGAATCAGCTGCCGAAGGTGCTCGCGACCACCAGCGGCATCCGGCGTGCCGGTTCGGCCGCGATCGACCTCGCACACGTGGCCTGCGGACACGTCGATGCATTCTGGGAGCTCCGTCTCGCACCGTGGGACGTGGCGGCGGGCATCCTGCTCGTGCGCGAAGCGGGAGGAATTGTCACCGACTTCGATGGCACGCCATCCACACCTGCCTTTGCCGGCTTCGTCGCCGGCAATCCGCAGATGCACGCGTGGCTGCTCGCGACGCTCGCCTGAGACAACGCCGATGCCACTGATCGAGTGTGTCCCGAACTTTTCCGAAGGCCGTGACTTCGCCGTCATTGCCGCCATCGCAGACGCGATCACGGCCGCCCGCGGTCGCGTGCTCGACATGTCGCTCGACGCATCGCACAACCGTGCCGTGATCACCTTCGTGGCCGAACCGCATGACATCGTCGATGCGGCATTCGCGGCGATCCGCACCGCCCGCGATCGCATCGACCTTGGGGGCCACACCGGCGTACATCCGCGCATCGGTGCTGCCGACGTCGTGCCATTCATTCCGCTCGATGGCACCACGATGGACGACTGCGTGCGTGTCGCCCGCGCGCTGGCCGATCGCGTCGGCACAGAGTTGCAGATCCCGGTCTATCTCTACGACCACGCGGCGCAACGTGAGGCCTACCGCAATCTCGCCGATGTGCGACGCGGTGGCACGACTGCGCTTCAGGCGACGATTGGATCCACACGTCCGCCGGATACGGGACCGGCTGCGCTCCACCCCACCGCCGGCGCGGTGGCCATCGGTGCGCGACACTTCCTTGGCGCGTTCAACGTCTTCGTGGGTGACGCCAGCAATCTCCCACATGCCAAAGCCATCGCCGCAGAACTCCGCAGCGCAAACGGCGGGCTGCCCGGGCTCAAGGCGCTTGGCCTCGTCGTCAACGGACTGGCGCAGGTGTCCCTGAACATCACCGACCTCGAGGCAGTGTCGTTTCACGACGCATTCGATGCGGTTGCCGCAGCAGCACAGGCGCGTGGCATCACAGCCACACACAGCGAGATCATCGGCCTTGCACCGCAACGCGCGATTGAACGCACCTTCGCCGATCGCATTCACCTGCGTGACGCGCGCGATACGGTGTCGCTCCAACGTCGCATCTCGCAGACCACACGCGCCGACGACCTGACGCATACCGCGCACGCCATCGCGAGCCTCGATCTGCCGGAAGCGAGTGGCACGGCCGCCGCGCTCGCGGCCATTCTGGCATCAGCGACCGTGCGACTCGCCGCTGGTGTTCACGTCGCGCGCACAAAGGCTTCGAATGCGCATTCGCTGCAGCGTGTTGTGGAAGGCGCCGCACTGCTCGAACGTCATTTGCACGCCGCAGCGCGTGATGACGCGGCCGCGTGGCAGGGCGTCGTGGCCGCGCGACGCGTGAGCGCGAGTTCGCCCGACGAACAGCGCGAACGTCGGCTCGGCGTCGATGCCGCGCTGCTCGGCGCGAGCGAGGTCCCGCTGCGCATCGCACGTCTCGCCATGGACGTCCTTGCCCTGGCAGTCGAGGCGGCGCAGGGTGGTGATCACGTCACGTCGCCCGACGCATGGACCGGTGCCAGCATCGCTCATGCGGCCGTCAGCGCAGCGCTCGGTCTGATGCGCGGCAACCTCGCAACGCTGAGTGATGCGTCGCTCGCGCACGCACCGTCGCACGAGGGGCACACGCTGCAGCAGCGCGCTGACACGCTGCTCGCAGGCGCGCGTGTCGCGGTGCAGCACGTCGCAGGCTGAGCCCACCAGCGCGTTGCTCCGCCTCCGCCTGCCTCAGCGATCCGTCGCCGTCCGCGTCGGAGCCTTCACACTCTCGATCACGCCGCGAATGTCTTTCAGATGTTCCGGAAATCGCGTCGCCAGCTGCATGTAGAAGTGCTGCCCGCCGATCAGCGGAGACCAGCTGATATCAACGCGATACTGGCGAATGCCCTGCACAAAGACGGTCGTCCTGATCTTGATCGTCGTGTCACCATGCACGATCTCACAGGCCGCTGAATTGATCGGCATCAGGGGATTGAAGATGAACTCTCCACCCTTCCAGACATTCAGCTCGGCGCCGGTGCGCTGCAGGTTGAAGTCGACGTCATTGATCGTGCGGTAGTTCGGAATCCAGCGCGTCGGCACATTGAACTCGAGCGGCTCGAAGTCGATGCGACGTATGGGTTCGGCCAGCCGACCGTTCGCTGGATCACAGGGTGCATCGATCTCACGCGCGCCCGCTCCGATGATCGCAGGAGGGATGCTCGCTCGCGCACACGCTGCCAACACACTCAGGCTCGCCACGGCCACCATCGTCAACTTGTGCATCATCATGCCTCCGCTGCCATCAGTGAACGCACGTACCACCGCGCCTCGTTGTTGCACTTGTACACATAACGCCACAATCCAGGTGATCAGGCGCAAGATCCAGCGCCCGTCGGCCGCTACTTCTTTGCCGACGCCGTGTCCACCGGGAAGCGTACCGCCTCGATCATCCCGCGCATCTGCTTCAGGTGCTCGACATAGCGCGTCTGCAGCTGCATGTAGAAATGCTGTCCGTCGATCAGCGGCTGCCACGATGCTTCCACGCGATAGTTGAACCCGTTCAGTCGCGTCGCCTGAATCGTGATCGCCGTGTCACCACGCGCGAGTGTGCAGCGCACGGCATTCCGTGGCTCGACCACCGGGAACAGGAAACGCGAACCCTGCCATACGTTCAGCTCGGCGTCGATGCGCGTCAGCGACAGGTCCTGCGAGTTCGAGTAGCGCGACAGCCATCCCTTCGTCACCGGCACGATCGCGTTGCCCACCGTGAACGTGTCCAGCGCGGTCGTCAGCGCCCCATTCATCGGATTGCACACGTCGTCCAGCGGCGTCCCGAACGGTGCCGACACAAACCGCCTGTTGCATCCCGCCACCGTAGCGGCCACAAGCGTGAGCACGATCGCCGTTCTGCAGAGTCTCATCCCCCCTCCCCGTCGCATTGGCAACCCCGCGTGCACGCTCGGACACTAACACCGCGTAAACCCTTCTACCCCTGGCCACCAGAAACTGCTCTGGGTAAGGAGCCCGCCGAGCACACTGAGTGCGACCTCTGCAATGCTCCGCTCAAATCGGACCTTGCCGCTTTGGGAAAAGAGCGAACGGAGCGTACGGCGTGCGCGAGCCGCAATGATCAGCGCACCGCGAAAAACTGTTTGAATTGGAACTGCAGTTCCAACAAAATGTCAGCGATGCCACGCAATGAATGAGAGGTTGCAACGGACGCACTCCGTGAGCTCCGTGCGCTCCTCTCCCCAAAAGCCTCGCTCTCCCTACGAATCGATGTTCGTCAGGATCCGCGGGCCATTGGCCGTGATCGCCACCGTGTGTTCGAAGTGCGCCGACCACTTCGCATCCGCCGAGACGATCGTCCACTTGTCGCTCAACGTGCGGATCGCGGCCGTACCGATGTTGACCATCGGTTCGATTGCGAGTGTCATGCCGGCCATCAGCTTCGTGCCGCGCTTCGGCTTGCCGAAATTCGGCACCTGTATCTCTTCATGCAGTACGAAGCCCACGCCGTGTCCGACGAGTTCGCGCACCACCGAGAATCCCGCCGCTTCAACGACCGTCTGCACCGCGTGGCCGATATCACCGATGTGATTTCCGAGTACCGCAGCGCCGATGCCCGCTTCGAGTGATGCTTTGGTGACGTCGAGCAGTCGCTGATGCTGCGGCGAAATCGCGCCGACCGGGTGCGTTTTCGCCGCGTCCGCATACATGCCTTCGTGCTTCACGCCAATGTCGACGGAAAGAATGTCGCCTTCTTTCAGGATGCGCTTCGGCGATGGAATGCCGTGCACGATCTCCTGATTGATGCTGAGACAGATCGCGCCGGGGAAACCATACAGACCCTTGAACGCAGGCAAGGCGCCGTCATGACTGCGAATGAACGCTTCGGCCAGCTCGTCGAGCTCCTGCGTGCTGATGCCGGGCCGGATCGCTGCCTGCACAACGTCGTGCGTTGCGGCCAGAATGCGCCCCGCACGCGCCATCGTGTCGATCTCGCGAGCCGACTTGAGCTGAATCACAATCCGAGGGCGAGTCGCGCGCGACCCGTGATCTCATCGATCGCACCGACAGCATCGATTGTCGCGATTCTCGCGCCATTCTGCTGATACCATGCGAGCACCGGCTCGGTGGATTTTCGGTACGCATCGAGTCGCGTCTTCACAGCTTCCGGGTCATCGTCCTTGCGACGAATCAGGATGCCACCGCCCTGACCGCTGACACATCCGGCCACTTCGCACTTTTCGCCCGGCTGGCGGCCGGTGTAGGGTGCGCTGCACTTGTCGCAGGTCAGACGGCTGCTGATACGGCTGATGATCTCCTCGTCCGGAATGTCGAAGACGAGGACGGCACCCAGCGATCGGCCAAGATCCGCGAGCACTTTCTCGAGTCCCGCCGCCTGCGGCACGGTGCGCACGACACCGTCCAGCACCGCGCCATTCGAATAGGCAGGTTGTGACAGCGTTTCCTTGATGATGCCGAGGATCACGTCATCGGCGACCAGGTCGCCGCGATCCATGAACGCCTTGGCGGCGAGCCCCATCGGGGTGCCGGCGCGAAGGGCGGCGCGAAGGGCTTCGCCGGTGGCAAGGATCGGAACGCCAAGCGCCGCGGCGAGCCGCGGCGCCTGAGTGCCTTTCCCCGCTCCGGGCTTGCCGAAGAGGACGATAACCATGTGCGAGCGGGGGTATCCGGAGTAGTGCCGAAGAAACCGCGAGTCCTGCGAACCGCTGACCGAACGGCGGTCAGAAGCCGCCGGTAGCCTGCCGTCCGCGGTAACGAACCTTGCCCTTCTTCATGAAGCCGTCGTACTGACGCAGCAGGAGATGCTGCTGCATCTGCGCCATCGTGTCGAGTGCCACGCCCACCACGATCAGCAGGCTCGTGCCACCGAAGCTGAACGGCACGTTGATCCACTTGGCAATCAGCTGCGGAAGCAGCGCAATGACCGTCAGAAACAGTGCACCCGGCAGCGTGATGCGGCTCACCACCTGATCGATGTACTCGGCGGTCTTCGCGCCCGGCTTGATGCCCGGCACGAATCCACCCTGCTTCTTCAGGTTCTCCGACAGATCGATCGGATTGAAAATGATCGACGTGTAGAAGTAGGTGAAGAACAGGATCAGCACACCGCTCAGCACGAAGTACAGCCACGTGCCCGGCGCGAAGAATTCGGCAAACGTCTTCAGGTTCTCGTTGCCGCTGAACTGCGCGATCGCACTTGGCACCACGATCACCGACTGCGCGAAGATGATCGGCATGACGCCGGCCGAATTCAGTCGCAGCGGAATGAAGTTGCGCGCTTCCTGCCGCATGCGGCCACGGCTCACCGTGCGCTGCGGGATCTGGATCAGGATGCGACGTGCGGCCATCGTGATCGCGACGACACCCGCGACCACCGCCAGCATCACCACACCCAGCACCAGAATCTGCAGCGGGCCGATCGCGCCACTGCTGAGGAAACTGAACGTCTGGAAGATGCCCGGCCAGAAGCGTTCGACGATCGAGAAGAAGATGATCAGCGACGCACCATTGCCGAGACCGCGCTCCGTGATCTGCTCACCAAGCCACATCACGAACATCGCGCCCGTCGTCAGGAAGAGCGCCATCTGGACCTTGAACCAGAAGCCCGGATTGGCGACCGCGCCCGGGAGTGACTCGGTGAACAACCCGAAGCCCCAGCCCTGCACGACGGCGAGGAACACCGTCGCGTAACGCGTCCACTGCGTCAGCTTCTTCCGACCTTCTTCGTCCTTCTGCAGCTTGTCCACCTGCGGCAGCACCGCACCAGCGATCTGCACGAAGATGGAGGCCGAGATGTACGGCATGATGCCCAGTGCGAGCACCGTGGCACGACTCAGACCACCGCCGGAGAACAGGTCATAGAGGCCGAGAATGCCGCCGCCATTGCCCTGATTCTGGAAATACGCCGTGACGGCCAGCACATCGATGCCAGGGGCAGTGATGTGCGAGCCGATACGGTAGAGCACGAGGCAGATGAACGTGAACGTGATCTTCTGCCACAGCTCGGGCGTGCGATAAATATTCGCGACGGTGTCCGTCGCGGAGGCCTGTGCCATCTCTACTCCTCGACGCGACCGCCGGCCGCCTCGATCTTTGCCTTGGCGCTGGCGCTGACCTTCACGCCACGCACCGTGAACGCACCGGTGACTTCACCGTTGCCGAGCAGCTTGGCCGGGCCCTTGTTCACGTTCACCAGGCCTGCCGCCAGCAACGTTTCCGTCGTGACTTCGGTCCCCGTCACCTTCGTCAGTTCGTCCAACCGCACGATCTGGTTGACGATGCTGAACGGGTTGGTGAAGCCACGCTTCGGAATACGACGCGTGAGGGGCATCTGGCCACCTTCGAAATGTGGCTTGCCACCACCTGGGCCGTGATGTCCGGCGCGTGCCTTCTGACCCTTGTGACCCTTGCCTGCCGTCTTGCCAGTGCCTGAACCCGGACCCCGACCGATGCGCTTCCGGTTGCGGTGCGACCCTGGTGCGGGCACCAGGTTGTGCAGGCCCAGCTTCTCTTGTGTTTCGCTCATGGCTTCGTTACTCCGCTACCGGGGTCACTTCGAGCAGGTGACGCACCCGCTTGATCTGCC
Source organism: Gemmatimonadaceae bacterium (assembly GCA_031367535.1). Taxonomy (GTDB): domain Bacteria; phylum Gemmatimonadota; class Gemmatimonadetes; order Gemmatimonadales; family Gemmatimonadaceae; genus JACMLX01. The sequence goes on along the minus strand of JANLPZ010000003.1, from coordinate 1,958 downwards.
CACGCAAGGACGGACTGTCCTGCTGGACGACCTCGTCCTGATGATGCTTGAGACCCAGTGCCTCGAGCGTGTCCTTCTGCACTTGCGGCTTGCCGATCCCGCTGCGCACCTGCTTGATGCGCAGCTTGCCCGTCGTCAGCGGCAGCGTCTTCGGCGTGTGCTTCGGACCCTTCGTCGGGCTCTTGATGAATGTACGCGGCATTTATGCAACCTCCTTCGACTTGGCCCGGCTCAGGTACTGGATCGAGCTGACCTCGATGCCGCGCTCACGCGCGATCTGGTCCACCGTCACCAGCTCTGCCAGACCGGCCATCACCGCGCGCACGAGATTGTGCGGGTTGGTGCTGCCAAGGCTCTTGGTAAGAATGTCCTGAATCCCGACGCACTCGAACACGGCGCGCACGGCACCACCGGCAATCACGCCGGCACCCGGAGCGGCCGGCTTCATCATGACCTTGCCTGCGCCATGCTTGCCGAGCACTTCGTGCGGAATCGTCGCACCAGTCAGCGGCACGCTGACCATGTTGCGCTTGGCGCCTTCGACGGCCTTGCGGACCGCTTCCGACACTTCGTTCGCCTTGCCCGTCGCATAGCCGACCTTACCCTTCCCGTCGCCAACGGCCACAAGGGCGTTGAACGAGAAGCGACGACCACCCTTCACGACCTTCGCGACGCGATTGATCGCGACCACGTTCTCGACCAGATCGGACTGCTCGCGCTCGCCACCGCGGTTGTCACCGCCGCGACCGCGGCCCTCACGATTGCCGCCACCGGGACCGCCATCACGGCCGCCACGGTTGCCGCCAGGTCCGCCGGCACCACCACCGGGACCGCCGCGACCAGTACCACCGCCGCCACGACCACCACCACCGCCCCCACGACCGCCACGGGCTCCACCACCGCCACCCGGACCACGACCTGCGGGACGCGACGTCTCACTCGACGCCGCTGGAACGTTCGGCTGATCTGCCATTAGAACTCCAGGCCGCCTTCGCGGGCGCCATCGGCGACCGCCTTGACGCGGCCATGGTACTTGTAGCCTGCACGGTCGAAGACGACCTTCGACACGCCCGCCGCCTTCGCTTTCTCGGCGATCATCTTGCCGACCTGCACCGACTTCTCGCTCTTCTTGCCTTCGAGATTCACGCTGGTGACGGTCATCATCGTCCGGCCCGTCGTGTCGTCCACGATCTGCGCGGTGATGTGCTTCAGCGACCGGAACACAACCAACCGGGGCCGGTCCGCCGTGCCCGCCACGTTCTTGCGAACGCGCAGGTGACGACGGGCGCGCAAATCCTGGCGCGTCTTCGGAATCCGCATCTTCGGCATTACTTGCCCCCGGCCTTGCCCGCCTTCCGGCGGATGATTTCACCCTGATACTTGACGCCCTTGCCCTTGTACGGCTCGGGCGGGCGCAGACTGCGGATTTCCGCGGCGATCTGGCCTACGACTTCCTTGTTCGCTCCATCCACCACGATCGTCGTTGGCGTCGGGGCATTCAGCTTGATGCCCTCCGGTGCCTTCACTTCGATCTGATGGCTGTAGCCCAGTGACATGAGCAGGCCGTACGGTTTGTTCTCTGCCTTGTAGCCGACGCCGATGATATCGAGGTTCTTCTGAAACCCCTTCGTCACGCCGTCCACCATGTTGGCGACCAGCGTCCGCGTCAGACCATGCATCGCCTTCGAGGCCGTCTCGTCGTTCGGACGCGTGACGTTCACCACGGCGCCGTCGACCTTCACCGCAACGATGGGCGGCAGGGAACGCGACAGCGTTCCACGCGGGCCCTTCACCGTCACGTTCCGTCCTTCGACTGTGACCGTCACACCTGCCGGCACGTCGATCGGCTTCTTGCCAATTCGCGACATCGCAATCTCTCCTTAGTACACGATGGCGAGGAGCTCGCCACCAGTGTTGGCGCGACGCGCTTCACGGTCCGACATCAGCCCCTTGCTCGT
>JANLPZ010000028.1:0-23953 GCA_031367535.1 Gemmatimonadaceae bacterium | reverse complement strand
TTCCCGACGTGGGCGGAACCCGGTAGCGGGTATCACTTCCTTTCAACTGCATACTCGGCGATGCGTGATTCCAGCGGGCTTCGTGAGACGCTCGCTGCCATGACGGCACGTAACGGCGATCTCGTCGACGAAAACATCACGCTTCACAGCCTGCTTTTGTCCTCCCGTGACACAGCGGGCGCAATCGCCGCGCTCAATCGTGCCGCACTGGCCGATCCGTTCGACCCGGTCGTGCAGAGGCAGCTCGGCGATCTGGCGTTTGCGCGACGCGACTGGGCCACTGCGCTCCGCGCGCGGCGCGCGGTGCTGGCGCTTGGACCGGCCGATCGTGCCGATGCGTTCTATCGGCTGGCGCAGGCAGCGGCAGCTTCCGGAGATCTGGTCGACGCCCGTCTGAACGTGCTGCGCGCGCTCGATCTTGCCCCCAACTTCGAGGCAGCGCAGGATCTGCTGCTGACGATTCGTACTCCCGCGAAGAAGGCTCCATGACCCGTCGAAGCCGTTGGTGGATCGTCGCGCTCGTGTCGCTGCCGCTGCTGGCGTTGCCGGCGCAGCGCGGGCGGCGCGCATCGCCGGGTGAAACGCCGAACCCGAATGTGCGCTACGACGGCCGCTTCACCTTTGTGCGTGTGAAGTTCGAACCGCTGGGCGGCGGCCGCGACCTGAAATGGGATCACGACTATCCCACGTCGGAGACCCACTTCATGAAGATCCTCGACGAAGTGTCCACGATGAAACCGCGTCTCGATGGGTCGAACATCCTCTCGTTCGCGGACAAGGACATCTATCGCTATCCGGTGGCGTACGTCTCCGAACCGGGCTTCTGGACGATGTCGCCAGCGGAACTTGCTGGAGTGCAGGCGTACGTGAACAAGGGCGGTTTCATCATCTTCGACGATTTCGCCGGTCGGCACTGGCAGAATTTCGAGGACAAGTGGCGCACGGCGTTTCCGACGCTGGTGCCGGTGAAGATCGATGCGTCGCATCCGATCTTCGATTCCTTCTTCCGCATCTCGAATCTCGACATGTCGCATCCGTACTTCGGCATCAAGTCCGAATTCTGGGGCGCATACGAGGACAACGATCCGACGAAACGCCTTGTCATGATTGCGAACTTCAACAATGACATCGGCGACTACATGGAGTTCTCGGATCAGGGACTGCTCCCGATTCCCCTCACCAACGAAGCGTACAAGCTCGCGGTGAATTACGTCGTCTACGCGCTCACCCACTGATCATGCCTGTCGAACGTACCACTGCGCCGCTCGCCGGCGATGATGATCTCGCTCTCGCCGACCGCCTGCGTGATGGACGCACGGCCATTCTCGCCGAGTTGCGCAAGCTGATCATCGGGCAGGAAGAGGTGATCGAGCAGGCGCTGATCGCGCTGTTCGCCGGTGGCAACTGCCTGATCGTCGGTGTGCCCGGGCTCGCGAAAACGCTGCTCGTACACACCATGGCACAGGTGCTCGACCTCAAGTTCTCGCGCGTACAGTTCACGCCCGACCTGATGCCGAGTGATATCACCGGCACCGATATCATTCAGGAGGATCCGGAGACAGGGCGCCGCCGGATGGCATTCGTGCCAGGCCCGCTCTTCACCAACATCCTGCTCGCCGATGAAGTCAATCGCACGCCGCCGAAGACGCAGGCCGCGTTGCTGGAAGCGATGCAGGAACGACGCGTGACGGTGCAGGGGCGCACGTATCCGCTCGATCCGCCGTTCTTCGTGTTCGCGACGCAGAATCCGATCGAACTGGAAGGCACTTATCCGCTGCCGGAAGCGCAGCTCGATCGCTTCATGTTTCAGGTGACGGTGGGCTACCTCACCGAAGATCAGGAACTGACGGTCGTGCAGCAGACCACCGCCATGCAGCGTCACGAATTCAGGCGCGTGATGACAGGCGCGGAAATTGTCGCGTACCAACAGCTCGTGCGACGTGTGCCCGTCGCTGACGCCGTCGCGCGTTACGCGGTGCATCTCGTGCGCGCGACGCGACCAGACTCGCCGCTCGCGCCACCGCAGGTGAAGGAGTGGGTCAGCTACGGCGCCTCGGTGCGCGCCGCACAATACCTCGTACTCGGCGGGAAGGCGCGTGCGCTTTTGCACGGTCGTTACCACGTCGGCTTCGAGGACATAGCCGCACTCGCGGCGCCGGTACTCAGGCACCGTGTGTTGCTCAACTTCCATGCGCAGGCCGACAAGGTCACGACGGACAAGCTGGTCGAGATTCTGCTCGCGGCGGTGCCACGCCCAAGCGCGGGTCTCGCGTGAACTGCGCTCGCCGACGCCGGGTCAGGCGGAGCGAATCGTGAGCGAGGGGCTCACGATGGACCCCGCTACACTCGCGCGCATCGGCAATCTCGAACTGGTCGCGCGGTGGGTCGTGGCGGGTTTCATCTCCGGCCTGCATCGGTCACCGCATCTCGGCTTCTCGACCGATTTCGCCGAGCATCGGCCGTACGTGCCTGGCGACGACATCCGGCATGTGGACTGGCGCGTGTATGCGCGCACGGAGCGTACGTACCTCAAGACCTACGAAGCCGATACCAACACCAACTTTACGGTGCTGCTCGACGTGTCGGCGTCGATGGGTTATGCGCACGGTGGCATCACCAAGCTCGCGTACGCGAAGCTGGTAGCGGCGACGCTCAGCTGGTTTTCGCGGCGTCAGCGTGATCGCGTCGGACTGGTGACATTCACCGAGGATGTGCGCGAGATCGTCCCGCCGAACGCGCGCCATCTCCCGAATGTGCTGCATGCGCTCGAGCGCGCGACAGCCAGTGGAACTGGAGCACTGGCACGCCCGCTGGCCAAGATCGCGCAGTCGCAGCCGCGGCGCGGGATCTTCGTGCTGCTCTCGGATCTGTATGAGCCGGCCGCCGACGTGCTGAGGGCACTTGGCCCGCTGACGGGTGCCGGCCACGATGTGATCGTGATTCAACTGCTGGATGCCGCCGAGCGCACGTTTCCGTTTGCCGATTCGACGACATTCCGTGACCTCGAGACCGGCGAGCGTCTGCCGGTCAGTCCCGGCAAGGTGCGTGAGAAGTACAGGGCCGCGATGGAATCGCACCTGACGTCGATGCGTTCGAAGTTGGGCGGCGGTCGTATCGACTACAGTCTGGTGGATACGTCGCAGCCGCTCGATCGGGTGTTGTTCGACGTGCTGCTGCGGCGTGAGTTTTTGCGCACGGCGGTCTGATGCCACTGCTCGCGCCGCTCTTTCTGCTCGGCCTCGCCGCGATTGCAGTGCCGCTGCTGGTGCACCTCGTGCAGCGCGAGAAACGCGACCCGATGGCGTTTCCGTCGCTGATGTTTCTCGAGAAGACGAAGGCGCCGTTCACTGCACGACGGAATCTGCGTGATCCGTGGCTCTTTCTGCTGCGCGCGCTGGCGGTGATCGCGCTGGTACTCGCGTTCGCGCGACCGGTGTTCGGGCCGCGCCCTGTCATCGGAGGTGTCGATCAGCGGCGGCGCGAGGTGATCGTGATGCTCGATCGCTCATTCTCGATGCGCGTGGGTGATCGCTGGCCGCGTGCGAAGTCTGCGGTGGATAGTGTCATCCGCACGCTCGCGCCGGGTGATCGGATGACGCTTGTGCCGTTCGATCGCCGCGCCAACGCCGTCACGGCTGCCACGAGCGACGCGGCGCAACTGCACGCGGGTCTTGATTCACTCAAGCCGACCGATGAATCGACGCGGCTCGCTCCGGCCATCGCCGTTGCGCAGCAGCGACTTGCCACCAGTGATGCGCCGCGAAAGACGCTGGTGGTTGTCTCGGACTTTCAGCGCAGCGCGTGGGATCTGAGCGATGAGTCGCGTATGCGACCCGGCACCGAACTCGCCGCGATCGATGTGAGCGGTGATGTGCCAGTCTCAGATCGCGCCGTGCGCTCGGTGGATGTGCGACGCGATCGGAGTCTCGATGGTGCGGTACAGGCGATTGTCAGTGCGCGGATTGCGAACGTCGGCGCAGCGGCGCGTGGGGTGGTCGCGCGGCTGGAGGTTGGCGGTCGCGTGCTGAGTGTGCGCACCGTGGATCTCCCGCGCGATGGTGGAGCCGCTGTGACGTTCGCGCCTGTGTCGATGCCACCAACGCCATTGCCCGCGCGTGTCGTGCTCGCGGCCGACGCGGTGCCGGGTGACGACGCTTTCCATTTTCTGCTGCAGCAGGCGCCAGCGCTGTCGGCGCTCGTCGTCGAAGCACGCAACGGACCGTTTCTGACGCGTGCACTCGCCATCGGTGATGCACCACACTTTGATGTCGTCAGCCGATCGCCGGCCGGAGTCAGTGCCTCGGAGCTGACCGACCGTCGGTTGGTGATCCTCGCCGATGGGTCGTTCCCGACCGGCATCGGTGCGGCGCGACTGGTGCGATTCCTCGAGAATGGCGGCGGACTTCTCGTGGCAATGGGCGACCAGATGAGCGCACGCGCCTGGCCGGCGGCCGCTCGCGCTCTGATTCCGGGACAGATTCGCTCGCCCACCGATCGCAGCACCGCCACTGGCGCCGTGCTCGGCGCAATCGATCAGCGACACCCCGCGCTGGCCTTGCTCGCGGGCGCGCGTGCGGGCGATCTCGCGGCGGCGCGTTTCTACAGGTTCCGCGGCATCGATACGACCGCCGGTATTCTGGCGCGCTTCGACGACGGCACACCCGCACTCACGGAGCATTCAGTCGGTCGAGGTCGCGTGTTGACGTTCGGATCGACATTCGACGGCGTCTGGAATGATCTCCCGCGTCAGCCGGCGTTTCTGCCACTCGTTCAACAACTCGCGCGTTACGCCGCCGGCTGGCGCGACGATCCGCGTGCGTTCGAAATCGGCGCCAGCATTCGGCCGTCCGACCTCGCGAATGTCACGGGTGATGGCGAGACGCGTTGGGTCGCGTCAGCACCCTCCGGGCGGCGAATCACAGTTGGCGGCGGAGGTGCACCCGCGACCCTCGAACTGACTGAGGCTGGTGTGTTTGAATTACGGCCGGGTGGCTCGCCCGGCGCACGCCCGTTACTGGTCGCAGCCAATGTGGCGCCAGCGGAACTCGACTTCGCGCCCTTCGATGCATTGCGCCTGACCACTGCGCTCACCAGCGCGCCCGGCGCGCAGAGCGCTGCTGGACCCGTCATGGCGGAGGAAACCCTCGCCGATCGTGAGGCGCGACAGTCCACCTGGTGGTACTTGCTGCTCGCCGTCGCCCTCCTGCTCATCGCCGAGAGTGTCGTCGCGAGACGGGCTGTCACGCGAACGCCGGCCGCGGAGTAGGATATGAAGCACACCTCACCTGACGCTCACGGGATGCGATTGCCATGACCGCACCGCGCTTGCACGCCCCGACCGCACTCGCACCGCTGCTGCAGCGTGCGCGTCGTCGCTGGCGCCTGCGCCATCTCGCATGCGGAGTGGCATTCACCGTGTGTGCGGTCGCTCTCGTGCTGACGCTCGGCTCGCTCGCACTCGAGGCCGCAAAGTTTTCGGAGAACTCGATCACGATCGCGCGCGTCGTGCTCGCCATCGTGACAACCATCGTTGTCGGACGCTGGATTGCCTGGCCACTCGTCCGACGATTGCCAGATGATCGACTCGCGCTCTATCTCGAGGAACGCGTGCCGCAACTCGGCGGCGCGGTACTCACGGCCGTGACGCTCAGATCGCAGGCGGATTCCGGCCACTCGGCGATGCTCGAGCGTGGATTGGTTGCCGACGCAACGCGACGGCTCGGTACATCGCCAACCGTACCACTGCTCGAGCGACCGACGACGCTTCGCGCGCTATTCATCGCACTCGCCGTCGCCGTGTTGTCTATGGCAGCGTTTGTGCTCGGCCCGGCATTTCTGCGCACCGGCGCGCTGCGGCTGCTGTCTCCGTGGAAGGATGCGGCGGCTGCGCCCGTCTATACCATCGCGCTCGAGCCGCAGTCTCTCGTCGTTGCTCGCGGCAGCGATGTGCAACTCGCCGCGTTGCTTGCCGGCTTTGAAAGTGAAGCTATGGGTCTGATGGTTCGGCGCGGAACCAATGCTGACTGGGAACGTGTGCCGATGGGTGTTGGTGCGAAGCCCGGCACATTCGTCGTACGCCTTCTGGATGTGGCTGAAGACGCCGAGTACTACGCGGAAGCGGGTGGCGTGCGCTCAGTGACGGGTCGGCTGACGGTGAAGGATCTGCCCGGTGTGCAACGCATCGGGGTCGAATTGCGCTACCCGTCGTACATGAATCTGTCGCCGGAGCTCACGGAAGACGGTGGCGACATCGCGGCACCGGGTGGCACGACGGCGTTGCTGCGTGTGCATGCGACGCGACCCGTTTCTGGTGGCACACTGATTTTCGACGACGGCGCGACGGTGCCGCTGACACGTCTCGATGATTCCACGGTGACGGCGCGTCTCAGCGTGCGGCGCGACGGATTTTACCGCGTCGAATTGATATCGACCGATGGCACCGTCGTGCGTGGAACGGTGGAGTATGCCGTCGACGCACTCGACGACGCGGCGCCGACGGTGCGCATCAAGCAACCCGGCCGCGATCTGCGACCGACCAGCGTCGATGAAGTGCTGATCGAAGCCGAAGCGTCGGACGACTATGGCATCGGCAAACTGGAGCTGGTCTATCGCGTGAACGGCGGCGAGGAGAAGGCGACCACACTGTCAGAAGGCACCGGTGTGCGGCCGCGCGAAGTGATCGCGTCACACACGCTCTTTCTCGAGGAGATGTCGCTGACAGCGGGTGACGTGGTGAGTTACTACGCGCGCGCACTCGACAACGATCAGCGGCCCGGCCCCAAGTCAGGCGGTAGCGACATCCAGTTCCTCACCATCCGTCCCTTCAGCCGCGAATACAAGCAGAACCAGCAGGGTGGCGGTGGTGGTGGCGGCGAGCAGGAGATGAATCCGGGGTCGCTCGTGCAGCGTCAGCGTGACATCGTCGCCGCGACGTTCAAGACCGAGCGTGATCGCGCGTCGACGGCGCCGGCGACGTTGCGCGGTGACATCAGCACGCTGCTGTTGTCACAAGGTCGCTTGCGCGAAGAGTTGGCTGCCTTGCAGAAGCGTGTCGCACGCCCGGCGGCGCAGGCCGCTGACACGAGTTTCCGCATCCTCGCCGACGTGCTGCCGAAGGCCGGCGCGGAGATGAAGGCCGCCGAGGAGTTGCTCGTGCAGGGCAAGACGAGTGACGCGCTGGCGCCGGAGCAACGCGCGCTGCAGTGGCTCGAGAAAGCAGAAGCGGCGTTCCGCGAGGTACAGGTGAGCATGCAGCAGCAAGGCGGTGGCGGCGGTGGTGGTGGCGCCAGTGCATCGGATCTCGCTGACCTGCTGGAGCTCGAGACGGACAAGATGCGCAACCAGTACGATCAGGTGCAGCGTTCGCGTGAGCAGAGTGGTGCGCAGAAAACCGACGAAACGCTTGAGCGGTTGAAGCAGCTCGCGGCGCGACAACAGCAGGAACTCGCGCGGCAGCGTGCGCAGCAGCAGGGTGGTGGCAGTGGAGGCGGATCACAGCGTCAGCTGGCCGAAGAGACCGAAGCGGCGGCGCGGCAGCTGGAGCGACTCGCGCGCGAACAGCAGTCGAAGGAGATGGAGTCGACGGCGCAGGAGATGAAACGCGCGGCAGAGTCGATGCGGAAATCCGCGGCGTCAGGTGGCGCAGGAGCCGCGCAAGCTGCGGCCGATCGACTCGAGTCGGCGCGCAAGGCGCTGGAGAATTCGCGTGATCAGTCGGCGGGCACCGGCTTGAGTGATGCCACGGCGCGTGCGCGCGCGCTGGCCGAAGAGCAGCGCGGCGTGCAGCGCGATGTCGAGCAGCTTGCGGCAGCGGGTGCGGATCGTGCCGAACGGCAGCGGCGCCTTGACGAACGCAAGACTGGCATGGAAGAGCGCGTCAAGGCGCTCGCGAGTGACCTCGATCGCCTCGCACGTGAAAACCGTCAGGCCAATCCGCGCGCCGCGCGTGAGGCGCAGTCGGCCGCGGAATCAATCCGTGAAGCGCGCCTTGGTGACAAGATCCGCTATTCGCGCGACGTATTGCGCAACGGTGGCTCGAGCGAATATGCGCAGCGTTTCGAGCGCTCGATTCAGCAGGATCTCGACAGTCTCGAACGTCGCGTCAACAGCGCCGCTGGTGCCGCGGTCGCCGGACGTGACTCAGCGCAGAAATCCTCGCGAGCGTTAACGCAGGCGCGTGATCTGGTGCGTGGACTCAGTTCACTCGATGATCGCTTGCGTGAGCGCGGGCAGCAGGGTGCAGCGGCGCCGAAGAACGGCGCACAGGATTCACCGACAGGCGTCGGAAAGGGCGAGGGTCAGGGCCGTGGCCCGGGACAGGAACAGGGACAGGGACAAGGACAAGGACAAGGACAAGGACAAGGACAGGGACAGGGACAAGCTGCACAGAGCGGCGGTGCTGATGGCAATCGCACCAGCGGTCAGCAGGGCGGTGCAGGCCAGGGTGGGCCCGGTCGCATGAACCGCGGCGAATCATTCACGGTCGAAGAAGCGCGGCAGCTGTCGCGTGAACTTCGTGCGCGTCGTGAAGCGGCGCAGGAGCTTCGACGCGCTGTCGCGGGCACTGGCGTCGACACGCGCGAACTCGATCGCGCAATCTCACGACTCGGCGCGCTCGATGGTGCCGCAGTCCTCGGCGACGAGAAAGCGCTCCAGCTGCTGCGCGCGGGCGTCATCGAGGCGATGCAGGCGTTCGAGTTCGCACTGCGGCGCAAGATCGGCACGGCCGAAACCGGCGGCCCCGTGCTTGGCGGCGGTGAAGGAGTGCCGGCTCAGTATCGCGAAATGGTGAACGAGTACTTCAAGTCGCTGGCGAAGAAGCCGTAACGGCCGCGCGCCGTCGCCACCGCAGCACCATCGGCGCCATCAGCAGCAGCGCAGCAACGCTCATCCACCGTGATGTGCCGGGAAACCTGACACGTGGCTGCGCGACGGCGCCCGCAGCGTCAAGCGAGTAGTCGAGTGTGAACAGTGACTGCTCATAGTTCCGGTTCTGGCTGTCGACGTGCACGCCTGGCTCCGTCGGCACCAGTGCGTTCACCAGGTAGACCGCCATCGCACGCTGGTGCCGGTTCTCGAACGTGAGCTGCCGATTCACGCCACCTGCAGGAATCGACGCACTGCAATCGATCGAGATCACGCCGCGACCTTCCTTCATCTCGTCCAGCGACGAGAACGTCAGGGACGAGAGAGTCATCGGAACGTCTGCGCCGTCGATGCGCATTGTGATGTCGCGCAGCACACGGTCAGCGTACGCACGCTGCTCAGCGGCCGAGAGCACACCATCAGCATTCGTGTCGATGCCGGCGATCACTCGCGGAAAGATGGCGACGCCGGGCGTCAGTCGGAGTTGCGCGTGCACGCGATCTTTCCCCACCAGAATCGTCGTCGCCTGCAGATACTGATCGAGCCAGTGCGCGCGCGCGGGCGTCGCGAGCAGCATCGTCGCCGCGACGAGCGCCACGCCTGTTTTCACCTCGCGCTGGTCCGGCCGTAGTCGTTGGTCGGATCGCGGTAGATCGTGTGGATGTGCATCGTCGGATCACCGCCCATCTCCTGTGGCGAGAACTCGATCACGAGATGCGGGCCCTGAATCCGGTAATACGATGTGCCGTTTTTCCCCGGCTCGACCGTCGTCGGCCCGCTCCACGCAAACCAGGTGTCATCGAGATCGGCGCGGAGCTGTGCCAGCCGGGCTGCGGCTGCACTCTCATGTACGATACCACTCCACTCGTTGATCACCTCGAGAAGTATCGTTCGCTGTGCCGGTGTCATCGCCGACGCCTTCAGCCCCTCAGGTACGATCGTCTTGCCGTCCTGGCCGGGGCCGAGCACAAGATTCGGTACGCGATAGTTGAGTACCGCTTTCGCACGCTGATCTGCGTTGAGCGCATTCAGCAGCGCGAACGCCTTGTCATTTTCCTGGCCCAACGGTCGCACTGTGCGCCCGTTCACGGTGTACATCGCCGGTTGCGCAGCGGTCAGGCTCGGCGTGAGCACACCACGTTCACCGATGATCGTGATGTTGAGTGCGAGATGATGACCGCCGAACTGCAGCATCCATGGTGCCGTTTCGGATGGCGTGCCGAGTATCGAGACGAAGTACAGATCCTTGCCGAACATCGGATTGTTGCGCTCACTGACCTTGAGCACCTCATCCGCGTCCACCATCTCCTGCACCTTCTCGAGTCCGCGTTTGCTCAGAGCGGACGACACGAGTGCCATCGCGGACGCACGCTGCGTTACACTCAATTCACCGAGGCTCAGTCCCGCACGCTTGACCATCGGGACAGGGAAGTTCGACCAGCGGACGCGTTGTTGCTCGTCGTCGAAGGCGAAGAGCACACGCTGCTTCTGCGCGGCATCGAGCGTGGCGAGGAAGGCGTTCGCTGCGCGGACGATGCGCCCTGTCGGGCTCTGTGCCATCACCGACTGCGCCATCAGCACAGTCAGCGCCAGTGTCCACAGGCCCGCCATCACTCGTGACCGTCGCATCGTCATCGCTTCTCCTCAACACGTCTGTTTTTGCAGGCTCACCAGCAATGATTGACACATTCCGATGTGCGAGCGTTGGCGCAGACCGGATGTGAGCTACGCGGTCGGTGTCCCTTCGTAGAAAATCCAGTTGTACCGGCCCCGGATCGACTCCTCATATCGCGTCAGGCGCAGCCAGGGGAACGATGCGAACATCGCGGTGACCGACGGGACGGAGTGCGTGTAGGTCATGTAGGCGACGACGATTCGGCGACCAGGTGTGTGAGACGCTGCGGCGAGTCGGGCGAAGACGGCCGCGCTGATCGTCGGATCGAACGGGTGATACATGTGAATCAGCAGATCGCCGGCGGGCATCTCGAACTCGCGGGCGTCGGCGTTGGCCACCGTGATCGCGGCGACCCGGCTCGAGGCCGGCCGGTACCGCTCCGTGTTGCGTTGCGCGATTTGGGCGAGTTCGCGCGAGATCTCGACGCCCGCGATGTGCCGGAAGGGCCGCTCCGCCGCGATCAGCAGCACGCGCCCCTTCCCGCAACCGAGATCGACGAACGAGCATCGTGCCGGGTCGCTGCCGATCGTGTCGAGCATCCACGACGTCGCGCGCAACGGCGACGGCAGATATCGGATGGCGTGCCTGATGGTCTCGGCGTCGGCGATGCCCATCGCCCCCGGCTCGACGGAGCCAGCCGTGTCCGTGCCATGTATTACGTCGAACTCGGCGTCGGACTCCGGGGTGTCGACGCGGTTGGCGAGCTCGGCCAGTGCACCTCGCGGGCCGAGGCACGCAAAGCTGTAACGGATTCGCTGCAGCTTGCTCGGACGCGCCGGTGGTTCGTCGCTCGCCATTATCGCGGTCGTACTCCCGTTGGTAGTTGGCGTCGGTGGGCTGGTGGTCGAACCGTACCGTTCAGCAGAGCCTGCCATGCACTGGCGACACGACTCCGGGTTCTGCTGTCGGCCACGCACATGGTGGCAGTCTAGCGAGGCCGACGCGACGAAGCTGCTCTCCGGGCGTATGTTTTCGTGACCTCACCCACCACCCGGAATCATGCGCTCACTCCTCGCCCTCGCGCTCGTCGGCGTCTCGACCTCACTCGCCGCACAGACCAACTACGACACCGTGCAGGTGCGCACCCAGCAGCTCGCGCCGGGTCTGCATGTGCTCTTCGGCGCTGGTGGCAACATCGGCGTCTCGTCGGGTCCCGATGGCACGTTCATCGTCGACGTCCAGTTCGCGCCGCTCACGCCGAAAATCGTGGCGGCGATCCGGTTGATCACCGACAAGCCCGTCAAGTTCGTCGTCAACACGCACATGCATGGCGATCACACCGGCGGCAACGAGAACTTCGGCAATGCCGGCGCCGTGATCGTGGCGCAGGACAATGTCCGCAAGCGGATGTCGACGGGGCAGTTCATCGCCGCGATGAATACACAGCAGCCGGCCGCGCCGCACGCGGCCCTGCCCGTGATCACGTTCACCGACGGCGTCACCTTCCACGTCAATGGTGATTCGATCGCGATCACACACGTCAGTCCCGCACACACCGACGGTGACGCGATCGTGTATTTCATGAAGGCGAATGTCGTGCACATGGGTGATGTGTTCAACAATACCGGCCTGCCGTTCATCGATCTCTCGAGTGGTGGATCAGTGAATGGTGTGATCACCGCCGCCGACATGGTCTACGCGATGACGAATGCCCAGACGCGAATCGTGCCGGGTCACGGCCAGGTCACCGATCGCAATCGTCTCAAGGCGTGGCGTGACGCGATCTATGCGGTGCGCGGACGGGTGCAGAAAGAGGTGCGCGCCGGCAAGACCGTCGAGCAGGTGCTCGCGATGAAGGTGTCGGCCGAGTACGCGACCGAGTGGCCCGGCGGGCACGATCGGTTTGTGCGGGCGGTGTACGAGGAGTTGTCGAAGAAATAGCGAATGGTTCGGCTGAGTGCGTGAGCGAAGTGCACCGCTATTGCACCAACCCGATCCAAGCCGAACGCAGGCCTCCGCCAGCGCTCGCTGATCCTCGCCGAGCGCTGCCGTCTCTCCCGATTCCAGTGCGTCCGCCGCACGATCCCACAACGCGACGCACTCGATCGATGCGCCAAATCGTGAGCCGTACAGAATTCCGTCCGGACGTGCAGGCGGCGACTCGGGCGATCCGTCCGGCGCAAGCATCGCGAGACGCGCGGCAAGCCGCTGCGTGAACACGTACGGCGGTCGTGCTGCCACGTCGCCGATCTGCACGCCATGCGGGATCCACGGAGCGAAGTAGAGATCGACCAGCAGGAGATCTCGCGTGCTTCTGCAAATCGTGATCGCGTGCCGCGCCTGAAGAGTCGCGCGCGACACGAATCACGCGCTCGAGCAGTACGCCATCCAGCGTTGCAGCGGGGTAGCAGACGCCGGGGGCCGATGCACGCTTGCGAGCCGGAAGATCAAATCGGTTTGTACCGCGTTCTCCGACGGCAGGACCGAACCATGTCGGCACTCGACCGGGGCTGTGTCCCCGTAGCAGCACCGTGCCACCGGGGTAGACGGCAAATCCCGCTGGCAGGCCAGCCTCCGGGCCGAACCGGGCTGCACTCACATCGCGCGCAACGGCTCTGCGTCGAGCAGCGGCGCGCCGTCGTCAGCTGGCGTCACTACACGCATGACCATTGCGATGACCGCGTCGGCATCGCCATCTGCCAACCTATCGAATGCGTTGCGCGCACGGCCTGTTGCGCTGATCAGTTCATCCTGTGGCGTCGCAAGCAGGACGACCAGCTCCTCCTCCGTCAGCCGATCGCCGACGATCGCGCCCAACTCACTCAGCGCAGGATATGGCCGCGGCGATGTCATGTCCGAACGCGGCTTCTGGAATTGCGCGACGGGATACGCGAACGACCCATCGTCCCGCTCGAGCGCGACCACGCGTCGCGTCGTCCGCCAGTTCTGCAACGTGGAGCGCGTGACAAGGTGTTCTGCGGGACGCAGCGCTGGTGCCGTCCAGAGCACCGCGACGTGCGTCGCGTCGGTGACTTGCGTCTCACGAAGTGCGACCGCGTTCAGCACACTGAACATCGTCGTCGTCGTCGTCGTGCCGATTCCCAGCGCCAGAGTCACAATTGCCACAACTGTGAAAGCGGGACTGCGACGCAGCGTGCGCAATGCGAATCGCGCGTCAAGCAGGAGCAGTTCAAGAAAGGGAAGTTGCCGGTCGTCTCGCGCTGCATCCGTGTGGAACTCGACGCCGCCGAATGCCGCGCGCGCGCGACGAGGGGCCTCGCTTTCGCCGACACCAGTGTGACGGAGGCGTTGCGTCTCCATCGCGATGTGAAACTCGATCTCCTCGTCCATGCGCGCATCCGCAGCGCAACGGCGAATCAGATGCGTGAGGCGGGCGCGAAGTCCGAGCAGGCGCGACATGAATGCAATGCCTCAGGTCGCGCGAAGCATGACGTCCATCGCCGCAGCGAAGCGCTTCCAACTTTCCGTTTCCTCACCGAGCGCGCGCTGACCGAGCTTCGTAATGGCGTAGAAGCGCGCCCGTCGATTGTTGTCGGTCATTTTCCAGTCGCTCGTGATCAGTCCGCTGTGCTCAAGGCGCTGTAGCGCTGGACAGAGCGATCCCTGACTGACTTCAAGCGCGCCGCCGGAGATTTGCTCGATGCGCTGTCCGATACCCCAGCCGTGGAGCGGAGCAAGTGAAAGCGTCTTGAGCACGAGGAGGTCGAGCGAGCCTCGGGCGTCGGCCTGCACGGGAGCGGCCTTGCGATCGACGCCCACGATTCACGGAAAATCGTCGTACTTTTGAAATCGAGAGAGCACGTCGAAACAGCGCTCGCGCACGGCGCCAACCCCTCAATCCGAATACGGATACTCCGGATCCGACAAGCGCGCCGCCAGCGCCACACCCTCGGGCCCCGCCAGGTCGTGCGCCATCTCTACCAGCAACTGACTGAGATGCCCGCCGAACCGGATCAGGTTCACGGCCCGACTGCGCTTCGCCAGCAACCAGGCCATCGTCGTCTTGTCGGCCTTCTCGATGTTGCACGCCAGGCAACACAACACGAGGTTGTCGCGCCGGTCGTACGCGGTCATGCCGCGACGCGGGGCGACGTGATCGAGTGTCAGACCACGTGCGCTGACTCTGCGCGCGCAGTAGGCGCATGTGAGACCATGTTGATCGACCAGCCACTTCCGCGTGTCTGCATACGCCGCCCGCCCGGTGGGCATCGACGACAGCGCTGACGCACCCTGACCGCCACTGCGGCGTGGCGGCCGCGACGTTCGTGCGCTGGATGTGGATTTTGAATCGCTGGTCGACTTCTTCGTCGATCGTGAAGGCATATGTGGAGTGAACGGGCCAGCCCCGACGATGCGACACGATCGCGGGTGCACTGTCAAACTACGCGCTCACGGCAGCGGGAACAGGAGCGTTGCCATGACGGCACTGGCCAGCGGCACGAGGAACTCCGGCGTGAGCCGCCACGCGCTCGAACCGACGTCAGGCCACGAATCCGGCTTGACCTCGATGATATGCACAGCCATATATATGGCATGAAGCGCACCACGGTTTTTCTCGATGAGGAGACTCTCCTCCGCCTCCAGAAGGCAGCCCAGCGCACCGGCGTCAGCGCCGCCTCGCTGATCCGTGAAGCGCTTGCCCTGTATCTGGACGCGCCCGCTACTGCCACACCGATGCCGTCCATCGCCGGGCAGTTCGCGAGCGGCAGCACCGATATCGCAGAGCGGGTCGACGAATGGCTCTGGCGCAATCCGCACGCGTGATCGTCGCCGATACCGGCCCACTCTACGCGCTGATCGATCGCAGCGACTCGTGGCACCGACGTGTGAAGAGCTGGTGGGCATCCCAGGCGCGCGCGATCGTCGTACCGGTCACGGTGTTGCCGGAGGTGTGTCATCTGCTCCGGACGAGGATCAGCGCGTCGGCCGAGCATGCCTTCGTTCGGGCGGTGTCGGAGGGACAGTTTCTGACCGAGCCGCTGGAGCCTGAGGATGTTGCATTGGCAGAGGCGCTGATGCTGGAGTATGCGGAACTGCCGCTCGGCTTTGTCGATGCGACCGTGATCGCCATCGCGGAACGACTGGGTGCGCGTGAGGTGCTGACGACCGACCATCGCCATTTCAACGTCATCCGGCCGAAGCACGTCATGAAGCTGACGCTCGTTCCCTGACGAAGCACACGTACTCATCGCCCACCCGCCGATGCCTGCTCCGAGTCTCCTGCTGCGTCGCGCGACGCGACTGACGCTCTCCCTGGTTGGCGCGCTCGTCGCTCCGCTGCATCTCGTCGCGCAACAACCGCAAGCCGTCGGCGCACCGCGTCCGATGACATGGGTGGATGCGCAGAATGTGAAACAGTTCAGCGCAGCCGTACCAAGTCCTGATGGAAAATGGGCGCTGTATTCGCTCAGTACGCCGGACTGGAAGGAAGCGCGGCGACAGTCTGACCTCTATCTCGTGTCGACATCGCAGGGCGTCGTGAGCACGCGACAGCTGACGTTCACGAACGAGAAGAACGAGACCAATCCCGCGTGGTCGCGCGACGGAAAGTTCTTCGTGTTTCTCTCCGATCGTGACGCGCCGACGGGTGGCGCCGCCGCTGCGAATCGCGGCGGCACGCTGCCAACCTCTGGGCCCGGCATGCAGTATCTGCCCGCCGCCAGCGGTGGCGGAATGGGCGGTGCAGGCATGCAGTTGTTCATGATGCGGCCCGACGGCGGCGAGGCGCGCAGGATCACCGACGCGCGCGATGGTGTGACGACGTTCGCCTTTTCGCCCGACGGTCGCTGGCTGATCTACCGCAGTGGCGCGGCGACACAGGAACAGTTGTACGCACTGCCGGTGGCGACCCTCGCCGCGGACGGATCGGCGGGCGCGACACAACTCACCCGCCATGCAACTGGCGTGGGGCTGTGGCGCATCGCTCCCGATTCGCGGCGCATCTATTTCGCGGCTGCCGACAGTATCGATCCGGATGAAAAGGCGCGCCTCGAAAAGCGATTCGATGTGCGCGTGCGCAACATGGAGACACCGCTCTACAGTCTGTGGGCGCTCGATCTCGACGGGCAGCGCTCCACGCGGCTGACGCGAGACTCGACCTACAGCGTCGGCGACATGACGATCTCGCCGGACGGCAAGTGGATCGGCTATCACGGCCTGAGCGTCGATCGATACGAACGCAACATTCTCGAACAGAACGAGTTCGCGGATCTGTACCTCTTCAACGTGGCGTCCGGCACCGTCGAACGCCTGACGACGAACAAGGAACTCACGGAGAGCGCCGTCAGCTTCTCGCCTGACAGTCGCACGGTCGCGTTCTCGGCGCCGGACGACTTCATCATGCGGCACAACCTGCGCGTGTATCTGCGCGCGGTGGACGCACGCGGGACGGCGTTCAGGAAGCTTGGCGCCGGCTTCGATGGTCCGGTCACGATCGGGTTCTGGTCACCCGATGCTTCGACCATCTATTTCAACGTCGGCATGAAGGCGACCGATCAGGTGGCGGCGCTCGACGTCGCGGCGGATCGCGTGCGTGCCGTGACGAACGATCGCGCCAGCCTGCGTGCGTCGCAGGACGAGGAATCCGATCGCATCTTCATCACGCGCAGCGATCCGCAGACGCCGGCGACCATCTTCACCGTGGCAACGGCCGCGCAGATTGGCGAGCGGAGTGCATGGACGCAGCTCACCGACGCGAACCCGTGGACGCGTCAGCTCGCACTCGGCGCCACCGAAGAAATCACCTGGCGTGGTGCAGACGGCACACCAGTTGGCGCTGTGCTGGTCAAGCCGGTGGGCTATCAGGCGGGCACGAAATATCCGCTGATCGTGTCGATCCACGGTGGTCCGCAATCAGCCGATGTGCTGAGCTTCAATGGTGGCTACGGCTCGCAGGTGTACGCCGGCGCCGGCTACATGGTGCTGATGCCGAACTACCGCAACTCGACGAACTACGGCCAGCGCTTCGAGATCGAGAGTCAGGGCGATTATTTCACGAAAGGTTATCAGGACATCATGGCGGGCGTGGATCACCTCATCCGCAGCGGCCTGGTCGACAGCACGCAGATGGGTGTGCTCGGCTGGAGCGCGGGTGGTCACTGGTCGAACTGGATCCTGACGCACACCAATCGCTTCAAGGCCATCTCCACCGGCGCCGGTGTCTACAACTGGATCTCGATGTACGGTGAGAGCGACACGCAGCGCGGACGACAGTGGTACCTCGGCGACAAGATGTACTGGGACGATATGCAACACTGGTGGAAGCAGTCGCCGGCCGCCTACATCAAGAACGCGAAGACGCCGACGATGATTCACGTGGTCGACGGCGACCCGCGCGTGCCGCGTCCGGAGAGTGAAGGATTGCACATGGCGCTCAAGCGGCTCGGTGTGCCGACGGAGTTCTACGTCTATCCAGGCGGCACACATGGCATTCCCGATGCGCGCAACCAGCTCGTGAAATCGACGGCCGAGATGGCGTGGATGGACTACTGGGTCCGTCAGTCGGGGAAGAAGTTCGCGTGGCGGGATGTGCTCAGCACCCTCGACGAGAAGCGGCCGGCACGCGCGACTGATGCTGTTCCGTAGTCAGCGCGGCGCTCGCCCAAGGCCGGTTCACACTGGACCGGGAATACGGACGACCGCGTGAGTGGTCGCGCAGTGGCGACACACCGAGCCGTGCCGACGACGGCGCGGGCGATGAAACCCACAACTGGAACTCCCGGGTCGCGCCGGGCCTTGCTGCAAGGCGGTCAGTCACGTCTCCCCGTTTCCTCGTGGCTACATCCGTCTGGAGTTGATTGGCAACGCGTCATTCGTTCGCAGAACTCCGGCGCTGATCCTGCCGGACTCTTCCACCCGATCAGGAGATCACGACATGTACATCACCTGGCGCCGCGCTGCGGCGCTGGCAGCCATGCTGTCGCTGGCTGCCACGTCCGCTCACGCCCAGCAAGGGAGCGGTGGCACGATCACCGTTCGTGTGACCAGTGCCACGGAGCAGCGGCCGATCGAGTCGGCACGCGTCTTCGTGCTCGGGACGAATCTCTCTACCGCGACCGCGCCGGATGGTCGTTCGACGTTTCGTGGCGTGGCGCCGGGCACGTACACCATTCGCGTACTGCGCGTCGGATTTTCGGAACAAACGAAACGCGCCGTGGTGACATCGGGTGCGACCACGACCGTCGACATCGCGATGTCGGTGGCGGCGGTGAGTCTGGCGCCGGTCGTGACGACGGCGACGGGTGAGCAGCGTCGCACCGAGATCGGCAATGCGACGGCGAACATCGATGCGGCCAGCGTCGTGGAGGAGTCACCGATCGGCAGCCTCAGTGACCTGCTCAACTCACGCGCGCCCGGCGTGACGGTTACCAGCGGCACGCAAACCGGTACCGGCGCGCGCATCCGCATTCGTGGCAGCAACTCCGTCAGCCTGTCGAATGAACCGATCTGGATCATCGACGGCATTCGCATGACGAGCACCAATGCCAACTTCTCCACCGCCACCGGCAATGGCGCGGGCGGCAACACCGGCGGCAACAACGCAAGCCGAACCGGCGACTTGAACCCCGACGAAATCGAGAGCATCGAAATCGTGAAGGGTCCGTCCGCCGCCACGTTGTACGGCACCGACGCTGCGAACGGGGTCATTCTGGTCACGACCAAGCGTGGGCGCGCGGGCGCACCGAAATGGAACATATACAGCGAGGGTGGCACTGTTGTGGATCGCAACAGCTATCCGACCGCGTACAGCCTGTGGGGCAAGCGACCGGGCGAAACTGTATCGTCGCGGACGTTCTGCAATCTCCAGCGTGTCGGGACTGGCGAGTGCCTGGCCGATTCGACGAGTGCACTGAACATCTTTAACGAAAAGGACCTGACGCCGCTGGCAATGGGCAATCGCTACCAGCTCGGCGGCAATGTCTCCGGCGGCAGTGATGCGGTCCGATATTTTGTCTCCGCCGAGGACGAGCGGGAGATCGGTGTATTGTCATTGCCAACGTTCGAGAGGCAGCGCTTCGACTCGGCCGGAATCCCGCTCCGCTCGTGGGTCGATCGTCCGAATCAGATGCGGCGACGATCGCTGCGCGTGAACCTGAACACGATGATCAGTCCGAAGCTGGACCTCGCGATGTCGAGCGGCTTCATCAACGTGGGGCAGCGATACTCGTTGGAATCAAATTCAACGGCTGGACTCGGGTCACAAGTGTTCGGCGGTCCGGGTACGCGCGCGAACGGCAACGTGACCGGTCTGGGTACACCGCTCAACGGATATCGCGCGTGGACTCCGGGATATTCGTGGCAGGAACAGACCGCGCAATCCGTGAATCGCTTCCTTTGGTCGGGGCAAGTGAACTGGCGACCGTTCAGCTGGCTCGCCAATCGGGCCACGATCGGCAACGACTTTTCGTCGATCAGCGATGACAATCTGCTGTATCGCGGCGAAGGTCCGCCGCTTACCGCGACCACGCGCCTCGGATCGCGCGGCATCAATCGCAACAGTACCAACAACCTGACGGTGGATCTCGGGTCGTCCGCGCAATACCGGCTGTTCGGTCTCGCGCTGAAGACCACGGCCGGTGCGCAGTACATCGGCTTCCGTGCGGCGATCGCGTCCACCGGCTCCACGCAGCTTGCGCCGGCATCACAGAACGTGTCGTCCGGTACGTCACCGGTCGTCAATGAATTCACAACGATCACGAAGACGCTTGGTGTCTTCATCGAGCAGGGCGTGGCGATTCGTGATCGCCTGTTCCTCACGGCTGCCGTGCGCTCGGACCAGAATTCCGCGTTCGGTACGAACTTTCAGAGCATCGTCTATCCCAAGGCGTCTGCTTCCTACCTCATCTCGCAGGAGGACTGGTTCAAGTCGCCGACGTGGCTCAGCGCACTGCGACTGCGCTACGCGTATGGGCAATCCGGAGTGCAGCCGGGTCCGAACGACGCACTGTTCTATTTCAACGCCGGCACCACCAACCTGGCCGCAGCGGACCAGCCCACGCTCATTCAGGGCGCGCTTGGCAACTCGAACCTCAAGCCTGAACGTTCAACGGAGAACGAAACTGGCTTCGAGGCCCAGATGTTCGAAGGCCGGTTGAGCATCGACGCCACGTACTACAACAAAGTGACGAAGGACGCGCTGATCGCCGCTGTGCTGCCGCCCTCCTACGGATCCGTCACGACGCAACTGCGTAATCTTGGCTCAGTCAAGAACTCGGGATGGGAACTTGGCGTCAACGCGCAACTGGTCAACCGATCGTACTTCGGGTGGGACGTCAATGTGTCCGCGTCCGGCAATGCGAACGTCGTCCAGTCATTGGGTGACACACCGCCGCAGATCGGCACCACCAATCGCACGGTCGCCGGGTATCCGATTGCGGGCTACTGGGCTGCGCCGATCACGAGTTATCGGGACAAGAACGGCGACGGCTACCTCACCTACTACGCCGATACAGCGAAGAATGAGGTCTTTGTTTCCGACTCGGTTGTGTTCCGGGGCTACGCTACGCCGCGATACACCACCACGATTCTGAACGGCTTCGACTTCCTGAACCACAAGCTGCGCCTCAACTCGTTGTGGGACATCCGGCGTGGTAATCTGTGGTACAACAACACCGATCGTATTCGCTGCACGCGTCCGAATTGCAGTGGGCGAAACAATCTCAAGGCGGAATTCGTCGATCAGGCCACCAACATCGCGGCGAACGAAGCCGCCGCGCGCAGCCTCGACGGTTTCCTGCAGGATGGCGGATTCGTGCGACTCCGCGAGGCATCGCTCGAGTACCGATTCTCGCCGCAGCTGGCGTCGCGTCTGCTTCGCGCGCGCTCACTGTCGATGGTGCTGGCCGGCAGGAACCTGCGACTGTGGACCAAATATCGTGGCGTGGATCCAGAGTCCGGATTCAATACCACGAGTGGCACCGACGCGCCCTCGGAGTTTCAGACGATCGCCCCGCCGAGTTACTTCACCTTCCGTTTCAACCTCGGCTACTAGGAGCCTCGTCCCATGACTCATTCTCACATGATGGGCGCGCGGTTCCCGCGGACTTTCCTTCGTGTCGTCACGGCAGCGTCATTGCTCACCATCGGCGGCTGTCAGGCGGCCAACGATCGGGTGTTGGCTGTCACCGATCCGGATATCGTCTTTCCCAACGACGTCGGCAGCGCCGAGGCGGCAGTTGGGCTCGCGAATGGCGCCATCGGCACTTTCCGCAACATCACCGGCGCTGCGGAAAGCACGTGGCTGTTCGGCGGGCTGCTGGCCGACGAGTGGTCCACCAGCTCGACATTCATCGAAAACGATGAAACGGACCAACGTCGTATTCGGGAGTTCAACGGTTCCGTCACGACGATGCTCCGCAACCTCTATCGCACGCGGTCGCGCGCCAACGCGGCGATCAAGGCGCTGACACAGTACTCGCCGACGTCACGCGCAATGATCGCGGAGCTGTACTTGGCGCGCGGGTACGCCGAGCTGCAGTTGGCGTCGGACTTCTGCAATGGCATCCCGATCGGAGACACATCGACACTGCCGCCGGAGAACGGCACGCCACGGAGCTACGCGGAAGTGTTTGCGCTATCCGGCGCATCGCTCGACTCAGCTATCGCGTTCGCGAATGGCACCGATGCACAGAGCGTCCTGATCAACAGCGCGTCGAAGGTGGCGCGTGCGCGTGTGGCAATCGGCCTCGCGGATTTCACTGGTGCCGCGTCGTTCGTGGCGGGCCTCCCGACGTCATTCGCCTACCGGCACACGTTCTCGCTCACGACGGGCACCAACACGCTCTGGGGCCAGGGACTGAGCGCTCGCCGGTACAGTGTCGGCGACAGTGTAGAGGGCAACGCGCGTAACATCCGCGTCACCAACGCCATTCCATTCGCATCGACCCGTGATGTGCGTTTGCCGACGGTCATTCCGACGAGCGGCGCGATCAACGGACAGGATGGCCAGACGTATGCGCGGACCACGACGATGTGGGGGCAACTGACGTCGGTGGATGTAGCCACCGGCATCGATGCGCGGCTGATCGAGGCGGAAGTTGCGTTGCGCGCCGGTAATGCGGTGTCGTGGCTGGGCATCCTGAATGCGTTGCGTGCGGCCCCGCCGAAACTCGGAGAGATTCAGCCAACCGCGCTGCCCCCTCTCACCGATCCGGGCTCCGTCGAGGCGCGCGTGTCGCTGCATTTTCGCGAGAAGGCATTCTGGACCTTCGGGCGTGGCCAGCGACTCGGTGACATGCGCCGATTGCTCCGGCAGTACGGACGTACGGAGGCCAACACATTCCCGCAGGGCGTGCACTACAAGGGCGGAAGCTACGGTACCGACGTGAACATCCCGATCGTGACCGATGAGCGCAACAACCCGAACTTCAAGGGCTGTACGGATCGCCTGCCATAGGCAGGCGCGTGGGCTAACCCGATGACTCGATGCCTCGGTGCAACGCGCCCCGGGGCATCGCGCTTCTGGCACTCGGAAACACCGGGTGCCTCGTCAACAGACTCCCTCGGAGAAGGCGTCGCGCGCGTGCATGTTTCGTGCGATGTTCACGCGATGAAGAACCGTACCCCTGTCAAGACCTGCGTCGGCGTGTTCTCACGCGCTGCGATCAGCTGCGTTGCGACCGCAGCCGTCCTCACGGCGCAACGCGTCGACTGGCCCACGCCGAGTGGCGACGCGGGCGCGATGCGGTATGCGCCGGTCGCGGATATCAATCGTGAAAACGTTTCGCGACTGACACTGGCGTGGCGTTGGAATACCGGCGAACACAACGTCGCGGCCGGCCCGGAGCAGAAGGCTGCGCGCCCGGGATTGTTTCAGGCGTCGCCGGTCGTGATCAACGATACGATGTACGTGAGCACGCCGTACGCGGCCGTCGCTGCGCTCGATGCCCGCACAGGGCGACAGCTGTGGAAGTTCGATCCGGAAGTCTGGCGCATGGGTCAGCCGTCGAACGGCACGGGATTTGTGCATCGTGGCGTCGCGACATGGGCCGGTGCTCAGGGACGTCGTGTGTTCATCAACGCGCGCTGGAAACTCGTCGCGCTGGATGCCGCGACGGGGAAGCCGATTCCATCCTTCGGCCAGAACGGCGAGATCGACCTGACGGCGCAACTGCGTCGGCGCGTGAATCGCGCGCACTACACCAATACGTCGCCGCCAGTCGTGTACGGGAACGTCGTGATCGTCGGTAACGGTGTCGGTGATCGGCTACGGTATCGCAACGATCCGCCAGGTGACGTGCAGGCCTTCGATGTGCTGACCGGTCGTCGCGTGTGGAGTTTTCACACCGTGCCGGATTCCGGCGAATACGGCTGGAAGACGTGGGAGAATGGCGCGTACGCGTACATGGGCCATACGAACGTGTGGGCGCCGATGAGCCTCGATGCGAAACGCGGCCTCATTTTCCTCCCCGTTTCGACACCAACCAACGACTGGTATGGCGGGGATCGCAAGGG
>JANLPZ010000004.1:0-5354 GCA_031367535.1 Gemmatimonadaceae bacterium | reverse complement strand
TCGCCATCGAGGTCGGCGTACGCGGCGCCGTAGGCAAGCCCCGGCTTCTTCACGCCCCAGGCCGCGCTGCGATCGGTGAAGGTGAGGTCGCCGTTGTTGCGGAAGACGTAGCTGGGGACCTCGTATGTGTAGAGATCCTTCAGGAGCTGGCGGGCGCGCCTGGTATCCCCTGATCGGTTGGCCCCGTTGACCGCCATCTGGTAGTCGAGATCATTCACGGCCTTGGGATAGCCGTTGGCGATGAAGAGGTCCTTCAGTCCATCGTTGTCGAAGTCGGCAAAGAGCGCGCTCCAGCTCCAGTCGGTGGCCGATACGCCGGCCACGTGCGCAACGTCACTGAAGGCGACATCGCCGGCCGGTGTCACACCGTTGCTCAGCTGCAGCGCGTTCACGCTGAAGTCCACGCGCACGCCGCGGCTGCGCGCCGCCATCACGCCGTCGTAGCTGGCGAACCCGCTCATGCGCTTGCGCTGCGCCAGGTCGGCCGGCTGCATGTCCACTTGCATGATGTCGGGCCAGCCGTCGTTGTTGAAATCGGCAATGTCGATGCCCATGCCGGCCATGCTGGTGTGTTTCAGCGAACGCGCGGCCTTGTCCGTGAACGTGCCGTCGCGGTTGTTGATGTACAACACATCGTTGGGGCCGCCGTCGTTGGACACGTAAATGTCCGGCCAGCCGTCGCCATTGAGGTCGGCCACGCCGACACCGAGCCCGTAACCGGGAACGGGCACGATCCCCGCCTGCAGCGACACGTTGGTGAAGCTGCCGTGACAGGTATTGCGATACAGCACGCTGTTGCCGCCGGGGGTATTGCCCGCCTTGTCCGCTGTACGCATCGGCGCGTCGCCGCGCCCGAACTCGGCCGGTGAGTTGTTGAGCAGGAACAGGTCGAGGCACCCGTCGCGGTCGTAGTCGAGAAAGGCCGCGTGGGTGGTGAAGCTGCTGTCGGCGAGACCAAAGCGCGCAGCCGACTCGGTGAACGTCCGGTCGTGATTGTTGATGAAGAGCTGGTTCGTGCGTGCAGCCCCTGATGACCACAACGGTCCGGAGACGGAGACGTAGATGTCGAGCCAGCCGTCGTTATTGATGTCGACCATGGTGGCCCCGGTCGCCCAGCGAGTGGTGCCGACCTTGGCGGACCCGGTGATGTCGTCGAATCGCAGGCCGCCCTTGTTCAGGTAGAGTCGGCTCGAGACCATGTTGCCCGCGAAGAAGAGATCAGGCTTTCCGTCGTTGTCGATGTCGCCGACCGCGACCCCGCCGCCGTTGTAGATGTACGGGTCGGTCTGCGCGTTGTGCGCGTCGCTGGTCGTGATGGTATTGGCGAACGTCACGCCGGTGCGCTCCGCGGAGAGGAGCTCGAACAGGGGAGCGCCGCCGCCCCGGCTGCAGCTCACGATGGCAAGCAGCGGGAGTGCGCGCACGAGGAGCGGCGCGCGTGCGGGTCGGAATGACGGGCGGGCGACAGTGAAGGGCATTGAGACGTTCATCGGCAGAGGGATTGTATCGTCAGCAATTCGGCAACGCGCGCGACGAATCCGCACTGTGCCAGCGCAACGCTTCACACTGGAGACGGCCGTCCGGAACCCCTCCACGATGTTGCGGAGTCAGCGGACGTTCGCAGTGTCGCGATAGACCCGCACGTAGTCGATGCGGTGATATTGCGGAAACACCGTGGCAGGGGTCGGGTTGCCATCGAAGTCACCACCCACGGCCGTATTCATGACGAGCTGCTGCTCGCCGATCACGATGTTGGACGTGTGCTTGGCGCGTTGTACCCCGTCGATATACCAGACGATGCTGTCGGCGAAGCACTCGACGCGATACGTGTGGTAGCCGACCGAGAGGCGGTCGCCGCTGTATTCGGTGGTTTGGTGCCCCTGGGTGGGGTAGGTGCCCCACCAGTGCGTCATCAAGTTGTTGTCGGGCGCGCTGCCACGGATCTCCATCACGTCGATCTCGGGCGGCCAATTGGATCCACACCCGGTGATGCCGGTGCACGGCGTATTCACCAGCCAGTTCGCGGGCCAGATCCCTTTGCCCGACGGCGACTGCGTCCGCCACTCGACCGCGTGCCCGGCCCGCACGATGCGCTTCGTGCCTGTTCGCACTTCGCCCGACGAATACTGTCGGCTGCCGAAGGTTCGCCGCTGGCTGCGCAGTACCAGCTCCCCGTTCTCCAGATAGACATCGGTCGGGGTGTAGAACTGCAGCTCGTTGTTGACGTTCGACGCTCCGTCCACCGCGATCCAGTTCAGCGTATCCAGCGTGGTGCCCTCGAATTCGTCGGCCCAGGCGAGCGCCCATTGCGCGGGTTTGACCGGACGGACCACTGGCGGTTGCGTCGTGGGGGGCGTAGGCGCGGACGGGCTGCTGCTGCAGGCCACGCACAGGCTGGCCAAGATCATCGGAGCGATGCGTCTCACACGTCCTCCTCATCGATGGTAACACGGGCGAATTAGGTGCCTTATATTCACAATGCTGCCGGCATCCGCACCGGAAATGTATCAGTCAAACAGCCTCGGCGTCTCGGGTCGCGTGACAGCCACGGAGGGCGGCGGCGGAGGAGGGGGGAACCGCACCAGACGATTCCTCGGCGCGTGCCCCCACGCCAGATTCGACGCCTGCAGGCAGCCCACTCCAGCCGCGAGAACCACATGCGCCGATCGTTGTTGCTGTCCATCGCTTTCCTGTATGCGCCGACCGTTCGGGGCCAGTCGCCCACACCGCCCGGTCGGCTGTCCGTCCACTGGGAGGAACTGTCCGCCCCGGAGTTCCGCGAGGCCATCGGGCGCGCGCAAGGCACATGCCTGCTGCCGTTTGGCGTCATGGAAAAACATGGACCTCACCTCCCGCTCGGCAATGATCTGCTCAACGTGCGGTACGCCGCGCTGAACGCTGCGCAGCAGGAGTACGCGGTCGTGTTTCCGGAGTACTACTTCGGCCAGATCTTCGAGGCCAAACACGAACCCGGCACCGTCGCCTACAGCCGCGGACTCCAGCTCCAGCTGCTGCAGGAGACGACCGACGAAATGGCGCGCAATGGCTGCAAAAAGGTCATCATCGTGAACGGTCATGGTGGCAACAACAGCCTGCTGCCCTATTTCGCACAGACGCAGCTGGAGGCGCCGCACGACTACGTCGTGTACGTGCAGGGGCTCGCGCGCAGCGGACCGGGCGAGCCGAAGCACCGGTCGGACCCGGCCACCGACTTCCACGCCGGGGAGGGCGAAACGTCGATGAGCCTGATCGCGCGCCCGGACCTCGTGCACCTCGATCGGGCGTCGCAGGAATCGGGCGCCGATCAGGCGCGCCTGACGCTGCCGGACGGGCTGTATGCCGGCATCTGGTGGTACGCGCGATTCCCGAACCACTACGCCGGCGACGGCGCCGTGGCGTCACGCGAGCTCGGTGAGTTCGCGGCGAAGACGTGGATCAACGCGATCGTCCAGTCGATCCGCGGGGTGAAGGCGGATCAGACGAGTCTGCGGCTGCAGACGGAGTTCTATGGGCGGAGCCGGAATCCGTTGCAGACGCCCAGGTAGTGCGAAGTGGGCGTCAGTCGTCGCGGTATCGCGCTGTCGCGCGTGACCCTGTTGTCTGGTGCATGTCGTCGTGGCGCGCACGTGAAGCGTTGCGCGCCTGTCGGACGTACTTTGCCTGCATGACCCAGCAAACGAAGTCCCCTGCCGGGCACGTGGCGTCAACGTCCACGGCGACCCTCGTCGGCGTGCTCCTTGCGCTCGCCGTCAACTGGACGCCCGCGCTCGCGCAGATGACGCCGCCCGCCCGCAACGCCCGCACCTACGCGCTCTACATCGGCACCTACACGCAGGGGTGGGCCTGCGCCGAGAAGCGTGACTGCACCAGCGCCGGGATCTATCGCGCGGAATTCGACGCCGCGACGGGCGCGCTGTCGGCGCCGGTGCTGGTCGCGAAAGCGGTCAACCCTTCGTATGTCGCCGTGCACCCGAGCGGTCGCTTCGCATACGCGGTCAACGAGGTGGGAGACTATCTGGGCCAAGCCACGGGCGCGATTACGGCATATCGCATCGGGGCAGGTGGTCAGCTCACTGCGATCGGAATGCTGTCGTCGTTCGGCGGGGACCCGTGCTACGTCTCGGTGGATGCGGCGGGGCGGAACCTCTTCGTCGCCAACTATGGCGGCAGCATTGCCAGTTATCACATCGCGTCGAATGGCACGCTAACCGTCGCGTCGACGATTGCGCTGACCGGCTCAGGGCCGCACCCGAATCAGAAGGGGCCGCATGGGCACTATATCGCCGAGTCGCCTGCGAAGGGTCGCGTGTATGTCGCGGACCTCGGAAGCGATCAGGTGCGCGCGTACCGCGTCAATGCGGCGAAAGGAACGCTGACGCTCGACGCGATGCCGCCGGGCCAGCTACCCCCGGGCAGCGGACCGCGCCACATCGCATTCCATCCCTCCAATCGCTACGCGTACGTCAACAACGAACTCGCGTCCACTGTGACGGTGTTCGCGCACGATGCGGCCACCGGTGCGCTCTCCCCTGTGCAGACGCTGAGTACAGTGCCTGCCGGCTTCACCGGCGAGAACAACACGGCGGAGATCCAGGCGAGCGCTGACGGCCGCTTCGTGTACGTCGCCAATCGCGGCCACAACAGCATCGCGGTCTTTCAGGTCGACGCGACATCCGGCACGCTCACGCTGATAAACGTCACCCCCTCACTCGGCGACTGGCCGCGCGACTTCAAGCTCGATCCCACCGGCGGGTTTTTGCTCGTGGAGCACCAGAAGTCGGACAACATCGTCGTCTTCCGCATTGATCGCGCGACAGGCCGGCTCACGCCGACGGGGCACGAGCTGCGCGTGTCGAAGCCGGTGAGCATCGCCTTCATGCCGGCGAGTGCGCGAACGCTGATGCACGTGGTCACGTTCAAGTTCAAGGCGTCGGCCACCAAACCGCAGATCGATTCGGTCGTCGCGGCCTTCAAGGCGCTCAGGACGAAAATCCCCACGATCCGTCAGTTCTCGTGGGGCACGAACGTCAGCCCCGAGAAGCTGAACAAGGGATTCACGCACGCGTTCGTGCTCAGCTTCGGCAGCGACGCGGATCGTGACGCGTACCTCGTGCATCCGGACCACGTGGCGTTCGGCAAGCTGCACTCGCCGATCCTCGACGATGTGTTCGTGATCGACTACTGGACACAGTGATGCGGGCGATCACAGCACGGAGAGGTCTGGGCGTGATGACACGCGCACGTGGATTGACCACGTCGACCCTCGCCGTGTGTGTCGCCGCATGCGCGCGGGCACCCGAAGTCGCGAAGAGCACTGATACCGCGGGGCACGCGGATACCACCAAGCACTATCT
>JANLPZ010000216.1:0-4296 GCA_031367535.1 Gemmatimonadaceae bacterium | reverse complement strand
CAGTTCACCTGTGCGCCGCGCCAGTGCGCGACGTGCACCGCCGCAAGGCCAACACCACCAGCCGCCGAGTGGACCAGCACACGTTCACCCGGCTGCACATTCGCGACATGCACCAGCGCGTAGTACGCCGTCAGATACGCGACCGGCAGCGCGCTCGCGTGCTCGAACGTCATCCACTCCGGTATCGACGCGACGAGATCGGCCGCGACATGCACATGTGTGCGGAGCGCGCCGAGCACGAACGCCACCACACGATCACCAACGGCGACGCCAGACACGCCGTGGCCGACCGCGGTCACGACGCCGGCGCATTCCCCACCGAGTGCGTTGATCGGCAGCGTGACCATGCCAAGCACGCCCAGCACATCGCGAAAATTAAGCCCCGCGGCCGCGACTTCGATTTCAACCATGCCCGCGTCCGGCGCACGGCGCGGCACCACGACCGGCGCGAGCGACTCGAGCAACGCATCGGGGTGCGGCAAGAGCGCGAGCGACTCACCAGCCGCCGGCAACGTCGGCGGTGACACGCGTTCGATGCGCGCCACGAAGCGCTCCGAGCCACGTCGAGCGACACGTGGCTCCGTTGGTTCC
This sequence comes from Gemmatimonadaceae bacterium, assembly GCA_031367535.1. Lineage (GTDB taxonomy): Bacteria > Gemmatimonadota > Gemmatimonadetes > Gemmatimonadales > Gemmatimonadaceae > JACMLX01. Next base: position 3,705 of record JANLPZ010000216.1, on the reverse strand, counting down.
GCGACACACTCCTGTACGATCGCGGTAACATCGTCCGCCGCAGTGCTGAACAACGGCAGATCGACGATGCAGAGCGACAGCTCCGGGTGCTCCACCGCCGCGGTGTGGCGCAGTCCCCAGAGTGCACCAGCGGCAGCATTGCCAGGAACGGCATCACCCGGAACGTCGGCCGCACCGCGTGTCAGCAACAGCACTCCGTGTGCAGGTGAGACCCCGCGCGTCACAAGTTCGCGCAACAGCACCAGCGCGCCGCCGACGAGTGTGAGCAGATCACCCGTGCCGTTCAGACCCCACCCGAACACCACACCATCGAATGTGGCGTCGGGCGCGAGCGCGTTGTCCATGAACAGCGCCTGCAGCGTTGCATCGAGTACGGCGGCGCTCAGCGTCGCCGCATCGCGCGGTGGAGCGAGTCGTACGGCACGACCGCCGGCCGCGTCGATCGCGTCGGCAATCGGCGTGCGGGCCTCGTGGGCATCTTCCAGCACCAACCACCGTTGGCCGTTCATGCTTGTGGCATGTGATGCCATCGGCGCGGCGGTCCATCGCATCGTGTACGCATCGCCGCCGCCTGTCGCCGCGGCACCGCGCGCCAATGCCTGGCGGCTCGTCCGCTGCACGCGCACGCCGTCGATGGCGCCGATCAGCACACCGCTCGCATCGAACAGCTGCACGTCGGCGACGCGTGTATCGGCACTCGTATCACCGGCCCTCACCGTCAGCACGCTGCTCGCGATCCGCGCCGAGCTGGCAAGCGTCACGGTGCCGTAGCTCACGGGCAGCCACATCTCGCCGGCGCCGGCCATCGACAGTGCACCGAGTCCGTGCAATGCAGCGTCGAGTCGCGCGGCCGCGTGTGCGAGCGACGCCGTCGCGCTGTCGTCGTCGGTGAGAATCGCCACCGCTTGACCGACACCGACACTCAGTGTGCGCAGCAACTGGAACGATGCGCCAAGTGTGATGCCGCCGCGCTCGAAGGTCTCGTAGATCGCCGCGGTGTCGACGGCCGTTGCGCAACGAGACTGTGCCGCCGAGTGATCGATCGGCGTCGGCAGCGGCAATCCTCTCGCGATGCGACCCGATGCATGACGATCCCACGCCGAGCCAGCCGGCGCGTCCACCGCGCGCGACGTTACGTCGAACGCAAGCTGACCATCGGCATCCGCGCGCACCGTGATCTGCACTCTTCGCGCACCGCCGTCGTCGATGCCCAACGCGCGATCGAGCATCACATCTCGCAACGAAAGCGGCACGCCTTCACCTGCGGGCATCAGCTGCCGGCTGCGCTCGGCCGCCGCCAATGCGGCCAGCAGCAGCATCGTGCCCGGCACAACGGCGCGACCGGACACGCGATGCTCGCGCACAATTTCGTCATCAGCCCGCACCACGCCTTCGAACACGATCATCTGCAGCGACGGCACTTCCGTCATGCGCCCGGGGATCGATTCGTCGGCACGTACACTGTGCGCCATGCGGCCGAGCGGCAGCGGCGCGCCAGCCCACGCACGGCGGCGTTGCCAGCGATACGGCGGCAGCGAGATGCGTGAGCCCGGTTCGGCGAAGAGTCGCTCGCGGCCCACCGCGATACCGGCGCTCCAGAGCGCGCCGAGTGACGCGAGTATCGTTGCGCGTTCGCCCAGATTCCGGCGCCATGTCGGTACCACCGGTTGATGCGCGACACGCGCACCCAGCGTGGCCTGCAATGGCGCGATCAGCACGGGGTGCGGGCTGATCTCGATCACGGCACAGTCGTGCGTCGCAAGCAATGCCGCACTTGCCGCGCCGAAGCGCACCGGTTCCCGCGCATTGCGTTCCCAGTAGCGTGCATCGAGCGCGGTACCAGCGCGCAGCGCGCCAGTCACCGACGAATAGAACGGAATCGATGTCGTATGCGGCACCATCGCAGCCCAACGCTCGGCGAGTGCAGTCGCCGCCGCGAACATCTCCGGTGAGTGAAACGCGCGCGCGACACGCACACGATGACAGGTCACACCTGCACTCTCGAGCGTTTCGCGGCACCGCGCAATGACATCGACCGCACCGGAGAGCGTCAGCATGCCGGGGGCGTTCTCAGCAGCGATGACAACACCCTCAGCCGACGCGGCGATACGACGAATGGTCGACTCATCGCCCTGCACGGCCACCATCGCCCCATCGCCTGCCGCCTCCTGCATCAACCGGCCACGATCGACTGCCATCTGGAGCGCCTGCGCAGGTGTCAGCGCACCAGCTACACACGCCGCCGCGAGTTCACCGACGCTGTGCCCGAGCACCGCCACCGGCTGCATGCCGCGGCTGATCCAGCTCGCCGCCTGCGCCAGCTGCAACGCCACCAGCACCGGCTGAAACACGCTGGTGTCGTCGAGTTGCGGGGATAGCGCATCTTCACGCAGCACCTCCAACGGCGACCAACCTGCATACGCGCGCACGATCGAATCGCTCTGCAGCATCGATTCGGCGAACACGGCATCATGCGCCAGTGACTCGCGGCCCATGCCCACCCACTGGCTGCCGTGTCCCGAGAAGACGAATGCCACACCGCGCTCGTGACCCGCTGGCGTTGGATCGGCGCCGATCGCATCGCGCAATGCTTCAGCGAGCGACTCCGCCGATTGTGCTACGACCGCCACGCGATACCGCAGCGCATCGTGCGTTGCGAGTGTCCAGGCCACGTCGCGAAGCCCGTGCGCGAGTGCGGCGTCGCTGACATCGTCGACCATCTCGCGCAGCGCCACCGGATCGTTCGCCGAGAGTGTGACGAGCCACGGCCCATCATCCGGCGCAGCAGGCGTCATGAAGCGTGGCGCCTCTTCCACGACGACGTGTGCGTTGGTGCCACCGAAGCCGAAGGAACTCACACCAGCTACGCGCAGCTCGCGTGTTTGCGGCCAGTCAGTTCCCGCTGAGTCGATGCGCAATCGTGTGCCATCGAGCGACACCAGCGGATTCAGTGTGCTGAAGTTGATGTGCGGCGGAATGCGTTCGTGCCGCAGCGACTGCACGACCTTGATCAAACCGGCCACACCGGCTGCCGCTTCCAGATGGCCGAGATTCGCCTTGACCGTGCCGACGAGACAGGGCGCGCCAGGCACACGACCGATTTCCGCGATGAGCGCTTCCAGTTCGATAGGATCGCCGACCGACGTGCCGGTGCCGTGCGCTTCGACGAACGTCACACGCGACGCGTCGATGCGTGCATTCGCGAGCGCGGCACGGACCACTGCGCGCTGCGCGAGCCCGTTCGGCGCCGTCAGTGCCGCCGAGCGACCATCCTGATTGACGGCGGTACCGCGGATCACGGCATGCACACGATCACCATCGCCAAGTGCATCCGCGAGCCGCTTCAGCACCAGCGCACCGGCGCCTTCACCGCGTACCCAACCATCCGCCGCCGCATCGAACGCCTTCGTGCGACCATCGGGCGCCATCATGCCCCACTTCGTCAGCGACGCCGTCTGCTCGGGTGCAATCAGCAGACTCGCGGCACCGACAATCGCCAGCGATGTCTCGCCGGTGCGCAATGAGTTGCACGCCGTGTGCACCGCCACCAGCGAGGACGAACACGCGGTGTCGACGGCGATCGCCGGCCCGCGCATATCGAGCAGGTACGCAATACGCCCCGCCGACACGCCATGCGAATTGCCGGAGGCCGTGTGCGCATCGATCGCATCCCAGTCACCGTACAGATTGCGCGCGTAGTCATCA
>JANLPZ010000123.1:0-22494 GCA_031367535.1 Gemmatimonadaceae bacterium | reverse complement strand
AACACGGGTTCGAATCCCGTTAGCGCTATGGAGCTGCGGGCGTTGGTGCAGGTTGAGGGATGGCCGGTGGAGTTGGGGGTCTGGCCCTGAGGCGCGTTCGTCTAGCGGTTAGGACGGGACCCTTTCAAGGTCCAGAGACGGGTTCGATTCCCGTACGCGCTATGTCGCAGGTGTGGGTGAGGGCCGGCGGATCAAAAGTCCGTCGGGTGGGTGCGGGTGGAGGACAAACAATTGGGGCCGTAGCTCAGTCGGTTAGAGTGCCGCACTGTCACTGCGGAGGTCGCGGGTTCGAGCCCCGTCGGCCCCGTTGGAAGTTTGGGAGACTGGTTGCAGGACGCTGGAAATGGGTTGGGACGCCCTGGTGGTGAAATTGGTAGACACGCCATCTTGAGGGGGTGGTGCCGCAAGGCGTCGCGGTTCGAGTCCGCGTCAGGGCATGGCATTCCTCGGTAGTATTTGCCACAGTAGCTCAGTGGTAGAGCACTCGATTCGTAATCGAGCGGTCAAGGGTTCAATCCCCTTCTGTGGCTCTGGTGGGGTGGGCATAGCAGGGTAGGGTGCTTTGGTATTGCGGGAGTAACTCAGTTGGTAGAGTGTCAGCTTCCCAAGCTGAAGGTCGCGGGTTCGAGTCCCGTCTCCCGCTTGTTTTATTAATCAACGACTTTGCCCCGATTGGCGGATGCGCTGATCGGGGTTTTTTCGTTGCGATTCGGATACAAGCGGTCTAGGGTTCAATGCCGACATCGCCCAGTTACGATCGCGCCCTACTTCCTGCGCCGTGTTTTCTCGGTTCCGCCAATGAGCGCGACCGCTTCACCCGCACTCAGACAGCGCGCGGGACCTCCGGCGTAGTCCTTGCTATTTCGCGTGATGACTGCACTCGCGCCGACCTTCAGTGCTGCGGCAACCTGCACGGCGTCCTCGTAGTCGTTCAGCCCGAATACGAGCGCTCTCTGAAAATCGCCGGCATCGAGTGGTACGACGGCGAGGATGCCGAGCAGGTCTGCAATCGCTGTCGCGGCGGCAACTCTGCCGGCCGACTTCTGCACGACGTACGCGATCGTCGTGATCGAGTGCGATGCGACATACCCAGTCGCCTTTCCGCGCACGATGAGGTCGAGAAGCAGCGCAGCATCGTTCGCCCACGGTTGTCGCGAGATCACGACGTCGAGGATAATGTTTGTATCGATCAGGAACGTCGGTATGGACGGCGTTGTCACGGCACGCGGCATGCTTCACGCTGCGCCGTACTTGTCGAGCAAATGCGCCCGAAACGTCGCGCGGCCCGACACATCAACGGAATGCGTCGCGCGCGCCGCGCCGAGCAATCGCTGAACCGATGGCGAGAGGCTTTGAGCGACTTGCTCATCGACGAGTGCACTGTCGGGAAGCGAATGGAGCAAATTCGTCACGAGCTGAGACAGGCTGCTGCCGAGCCGGGACGCGAATTCTTCGCCTCGGCGGGCAGCGTCCGGGTCGACCGTCATGTTCGTCCGGCGTTTCGGCGGACTGATCGGCGGATTCTTGGTTCGTGCGCCTGAGCGCGGATGCTTCGGTGGTCGGTTCACGGAAATCCTTATGCGCATGGTTTCACGATAACAATGCGCATGCATGTCTGGCCGCGCAAGATCTCATTCGGCACGTGAAGCCCAGCTGCGGCCGACGGCAATCAGAATTGCCTCGAGTTATGGGCAACGCTGCAAAGTGAGCGCATGCGCGCGCTGTTCGAGCGTGTTCGCGCCCAAGACGCTCTGACTCGTTATTCGCGAACTCCGAGCAACGCAGCCCCCGTCAGAGCGTATCGGTACTCTCGACTACCTTCCGCCGCTGTCGCCTCTTGGTCCCGTCCGGCTCTCACATCCCCGGGTCTCTCCATGCCTCGCACGCTGCGCGCACGCAGGATCGCGTCCCCGCTGTCCGCCTTCATCGGCGTACTGACAGCGACGTTTGCTTCCGTGCAACCGTTGGCTGCGCAGACAGTACCGCCGCGCCAAGCCGCCGCCACCATCCCCACCGACCCCGACGTCCTCGGCGCCGAGCGCTTGTTTTCCGCCTGGATGGACGGCCAGGTCGCGTACCGCGGACTCCCCGGTATCGCCGTCGGCGTGGTGTACGATCAGCAACTGGTCTGGTCGAGTGGGTTCGGGTTCGCGGACGTGAAGGCGAAGATTCCGATGACGGCGCAGACGAAGTTCCGCATGGCGTCGCACAGCAAGCTGTTCACGGCTATCGCGATCATGCAGCTGCGCGAGGAAGGGAAGCTGCGACTCGACGATCCGGTCGTGAAGTACCTGCCGTGGTTCACGGCGAAGCCGGCGGGTGACGACGATGGGCCGATCACGATCGAGCAGCTGCTCTCGCACAGCTCGGGACTGCAGCGCGAAGCGGGCGATCACTGGCGCACGTATGAGTTTCCGAGTGAAGCTGATCTGAAGCGAATGTATTCGGAACGACAGGCGGCGTTCGCGCCATCGGTGCGGTGGAAATACTCGAATCTGGCGTACGCTGTCGCGGGATTGTTGATCGAAGCGGTCAGTGGTGAGAAGTGGGCGGACTACGTCGACCATCACATCTACCAGCCGCTCGGCATGACATCGTCGAGCGTCGACAGGAATGTGCCGGGCCTCGCGGTGCCGTACACGCGGCGCATGCCGGACGGCACGCGTGATGTGATTCCGTTCGTCGATGCGAAAGGCATGGCGGCCGCGACGGGCATCACATCGAACGTGGAAGACATGGCGCGGTTCGTGTCTGCGAACTTCCGCCGTGGCGCGCGCGGCGGGGCGCAGATCGTCAGCAGCGGATCGTGGCGCGAGCTGCACCGTGTGCGATCGGTGGATGAAACGTGGGTCTCGGGCTCGGCGCTCGGCTTCGATGTGCAGCGCTACAACAATCGCACCTACGTCGGACACGGCGGCGGTTATCCGGGAAACACGACCTTCACGTCACTGCAGCTGGACGACAAGGTCGGCGTCATCGTGCTCACGAACACGAATGACTCGAACGTCGGTGAGATCGCTCGGCAGCTGATGGGAACCGTCGGTGCCGCCGTCGCCAAGGCCGCGCGTGGCACACCCATGACAGTGGCGTGGGATCCGACATGGGCGCGCTTCGCCGGATTGTACCGCGGCGTCTGGGGCGATCAGCAAGTCGTGCTGCTGAACCAGAAGCTGGTGCTGATCACGCCGAACGCCGCCGCCGTGGATACGTCGACGACACTCGAAGCGCTCGGCGGTGGACGCTTCCGCTACACGGCGCCGACGGGTGGTGGTGAAGTGGGGGAGGTGGTGCGTTTCGTGGAGGTTGAGGGGAAGCCGATGCGGATGTTCATTGGGGACAACTGGATCGACAAGGTTGTTGCGGTGCCGCGGGCGCGGTAAGCGGGACTTCCCGCACGTGCCTTCGCGCGACACCCGCATTCCGCGGTACAGCTGCATACACCATGACGAGGGGTTCGCATGCCTGATTTCGAGTGGGTGACCGACGCGCCAATCAGCTACGTGCCACCAAATGAGGCGGAAGCGCGCCTCAAGCGGTTTCGCGACAATGTGCGGGCATTCGGGCAGATGGCGGGGAATTCGGAGATCAGCGCACGAATGAATGCGCACCAGACTGACGCACTGTTCATCAGGCGCGTGATGAAAGCCAAGCTCGGCGCCGATTTGTTGCTTTTCGAATACAAATACTGTGGAGAGCCGATCGCGCTGATGCAGCTCGATTTTCAGGGTGGCTACGTCGAGATCAAGAATCTTGTGACACATCCCGGCACGGAGAAAGCCGGTGGTGTGATGGTGGAATTCGCGCTCAACCGGCCGCAACACTACAACGCGCAGCGTGCGGGCATGCTGATGGATGGCGTGGTCGGGCTGGAATCCTACAGTCCCGAATCAACGGCCGCGTATCTGGCGCTCGGATTCACCAAGGACGCGCATCACGGCAGCGAGATGACGCTCCAGGCGAGCAAGAGTCCGAAGTGGCAACGCGTCAATGGCGAGTGGTGCCTGACGGCGTTTCAGGGCCAGCGATACGCGAGCGCGACAGTCTGACGGCACAGAGGTCTGCGGGAGACTGCTCCACCGCTCGCCGAACGCCGCAACGGTGCAGTTCGCATCCCGCTCGCCTACGCCACCATCCCCCGCCGTTTCCACCACACGCACAACACCACCACGCCGAACGCCATCAACGCCGCACTCCCCGGCTCCGGCACCAGGAATCCATTCACGTTCCCCAAGCTGCGATACGTGAATAGCGGCAGCAGGTCCGATGCCTTCCAGACGAAGCCAACAGGCAATGCTTCGAGCGACATCCACTCGAACGGCAGCGCGAACCAACCGTCGAAACCGTCCGCGGGGCAGGTGCGACCGGCATAGAAATTCGTCACACCCGGGTTGCCGTATGGCGCGGCGCATCCAAGCGCGCCGAGACCCGTGGGCGCTGTATAGAGCTGCTGCCAGCACGTGACGCAGGAGTCCTCGCTCCACACCAAGCCGCTGAACACGAGTGACGCGCCGCCGGCGAAATCAAGTCGGCGTGTGTCGACGTTGCCCACGCGCGTGATGATGTTGCTGCGGAAGAAACAGTCGTTGAAGTTCGCGCAGCGCGGCGTGTCTGGCGTGAGGGTGATGCGCAGCGTGCCGATGCCGACAATCGGTGTGTCGAGCGGTGACTGACCGTTGCGGAACAGCAACGTGCCGCGGAAGCCGCGCTCCGTCGTTGCGAACCCATCAATGCGCCACTCGGCTTGCGCGGATAGCGATCGCGGCGCAACGCACGCGAGCAGCGCAAGCGCGATAAGTGTCTTGCGTCTCATGTCGGGCGTCGGCGTGAAGGGATATGAAAACGAGATACCGCACGATGGCAGGTCGAGCCGCACCGTGGTGTCAGGCAAATCCCCGAATTGATTACGCCTCAGCCCGTCACAGCGTATCGGTGCTATCCACGTGCACCAGAATGTTCTTGTTCGGCTTCTCTACCACGTAGCGGTGCTTGAACTGGCCGGAATCGGAGCCGTCCAGATACTTCTCTTTCACCAGCTTCGCGATGGCGGCCTTGTGTCCCTTGATCGCGTTGTTGGTGCCGCCCACGCATTGATAGTTGATGCCCTGGCGCCAGTTGTCACCACAATTGTAGCCGCCGTCGTTGTAGTCCTTGCGCCACTTCCTGATGCGCGCGACGGCATCCTTCGCCACCTTCTTGATGCGCCTGGCCTCGCCGTCAATACAGGGCTCGCAGTAGCTCTGACCAGCCGGGGCGATGTTCGGACAATTGCTCTTCTTGCACGCTGGCATGGCGGCGTCTCCGTGGCGGGCTGTTCTTTGGGACTGTTGCCGGGATTCATACTGCCCGGCGCGGCCAAGAACAAGAAGCGCGGGCAGCACAGCCGCGGCACGGGAGGGCTATGACCCCTCTCCCAGCTTCTCCTCCAGCACCTTGATCTCAGTTTTCTGACTCTTGATCACGAGCCGCAGCCGCCCGTGAATCCCCATGTACTGGTTCGCGACCCACACCACGGCGAACCACGCGATGACGACGCCGCGCCAATCACTCAACAACAGGCGATAGCCGGTGCCGAGTACTGCGATCAGCGCGACGTAGTGACTGAAGCAATACTCGCAGGTGCCGAGATAGAAAAACTTGCGCACCCACCAGCGTGCGTCATCGGTGCTGCGCCGCAGGCAAAAGTCGCGCGGTTCGCGGAAGATCTCTTCATGCGTCACCGTCCACGCCACGCAGGCGACGGGAATCGACAGCGTGAAGAGCCAGATGAGCTGGAAACCGAGGAGCATGTCGTCGCCCGAAATGGTCAATCATCGATAAGGCTTTGCGCATCGCGCACACACGTCAGGCAAGGTACGCGCGAAGCGCAGTCAGCCGTTGAGGGCACGCGACATCCGAGAGTGAATCGCGTCTCGCCTCGTCACATCTTCGCGATCGATGCGACGCCGCGTCATCGAGTGCACTTCTGCCGTGACCCACACGGCATACGCGGCACCTCCCGGAGACTCCCATGCCCGTCGCCATCCCCGAACTCACCATCCGCGCCACCATCACTGCCAACGAAGTCGTTCAGCCCGGTTCTACTGTCGAACTCGTGCTCTCGGGATCCGCAGATCCACAATCCGCTCAGAGCGCCATCCGAGTCACCCGTGGCTGCGACATCGTACCGGCGACGATCGACGTGGCGAAGAAGGGTCGCGTCATCCACGTGAAGCTCGACGACACGATCGGTGCGTTGACGCTCACCGTCAAGGAACTGCTCGATGCGAAGGGAACGCGCCTTGTCGAGCAGTTCAGCCTGCCGTTCTCGGTCATTCCGATCACGGGCAAAGTTCCCGCCGAGCTGCGCATCGAACACGCGGTGCGCCTGTTCTTCGGTGAGATGTCGGTCGAGCGTCTCGCGCCGGGCCAACTGACGCGCGGCGGCCACATAGACGCCATCAAGGCGGTCAATCGCAAAGACGGCACACCCGTCGAACTCGCGTTCACGGATCGCGGCGAACGCATTGAACTTGAGCAGAAGTACACGGAACTTGCCAAGCGTCGCGCCGAAAAATTCGGCAAGTTGCATGAAACGCTGTTCGACAAGATCGCGAACGCAAAGGACGACGAGAGGATTCCAGTCGTGTTCTGGCCGCGCGTTTCGCTACCGGCCGCACCGTACGAGAAGGACGCGACACGTCGCGCAGTCGAACCACCGGATGGCGAAAAGAAGGTCGCGGAAACCCTGCGCAAGGCGTCGACCGAGCTGCGCGATGTGCTGCAGAAGTCGAAGGTGACCATCGCGAAGGACGATCGGCAGGACAAACCCGATGACGGATTTCCGATCGTGCGCGCCACCGCGACCGTCGCGCAACTGCGCAGCCTCGCGCGCAATCCCGCCATCGGAGTCATTCACTTCGACGATACGTCGGCGATCAACGATCTCACCAACTCCATCGCAATCGCACGCTCGGATCGTGCGCACCTGCTGGGTTTTGACGGCACCGGAATTCGCGTCGCGGTCTGGGAGGACGGGCCGAGTGTGACCACGAATCTGTCGTTCGCCGGCCGATTCAGCACATCACCTTCGGCCAGCAATCACGCGCGACTCACGTCTGCGGTCGTCCAGAACATCGAAGCGAACCTGCCACATGGGCATGCACCAGACTGCGATCTCTTCTCAGCCAACAGCGCCGACATCGCGGCGTTGCGCTGGGCGGTGCGTGATCAGCATTGCACCGTCGTGAGTCAGAGTTTCCATCGCAACTCGGAACCGGGCGCTTCCGGCCTGCAGTCCGACGATCTACTGAAGGATTTTCTCGCGTTGCGCTGGCCATTCCCGACCATCGTGCAGGCGGCGGGCAATTTCTGGCAGGGTGATGCGGACAACATCCAGCCGCCGGAAAACGAGTTCGTCAATCACAAGGGATTCAACTCGATCGCGATCGGCAATCACGACGACACCGCGGGTGCGATGTCGGGTGACTCGGTGTTCCGCAATCCGGCATCGTCACATGGCGATCGTGAGCTTCCCGAGCTTGCGGCGAATGGCACGGGTGTGTCGGCAAATGGCCAGACGATGTCGGGTACGAGTTTCGCCGCACCGGCCGTCGCGGGAATCACCGCGATTCTGCAGGATGTGGACGCAACGCTCTGCTCCTGGCCGGAGGGGTGTCGCGCGATCCTGATGGCGTCGGCGGGGCGCAACGTGCGCGACAACACCTGGTGGAACGATGTGATCTCGCGTGTCGATGCGCGCGATGGAGCCGGGGCGGCCGACGCGCAGGCGGGTGTACTCATCGCGCAGCAGCGTCGCTTCCGCGATGCACCGGCGACGCGTCGAGGATGGGATGTCGGTACACTCTCGTCGGGCGCTTTCGGCGCTGATCGACTGGCGACGTTCCGTTACCGCGTTGCGGTGCCTCACCTGCTGTTCTCCTCGCGCGTGAAAGTCGCGCTGGCGTGGGACAGTGCGATCACCTCGTCGGGCGACACAGCGACGGCATCGACACTGTCGGTGGACTTCGATCTGCTGGTTCGCGACAGTCGAGGCACGCAGGTCGCGTCGGCCGCATCATGGGACAACAGCTACGAAATCGCGGAGTTCGCAGCCACGCCGGGTGAGACGTACGAGATCATCATCCGTCGCTGGTCGGGAACGGATAGCGTGTGGTACGGCGTGGCGTGGACGGTGACCGGTGTGCCGCTGTTCAGTCGAGACATCGTGTTCAGTGAGGTGCTGTTACAGGGCGTGTGATCGGAACGGGAGGAGAGTGCATCCGGCGGTCGCTGCGCAGCGAATTGACGTTACAATGTTGCGCAGTGGCCACCCGGTCGCGTTGCCCGCACCCTCGCCCCGCATCCTCATGCCGTTTGTCACGTCGTTGCGTGCTGCTGTTCTACTTGGCTTTGCCGTACCGCTTACGATGAGTGCTCAACGCCTGACACCAGCGCGAGCCGCTGGTGAATGGGTATTTCAAATGGACGGCGATCAGCAGCCCCAGCGCGTCGTGCTGACGGCTGACGGCGACAGTCTGCGCGGCAACGTGTACGGGCAGAAGTTCGCGGCGACATTGACGGGCACACGAATCACCTTCAACGTCGGCGATTTTCGTTGGCGTGGCACACTGCAGGGCGATTCAATTGGCGGATGGCTCGGCCTGAAGGATTCCAGTATGTGGTCTGCGCGCCGCTTCCGGCCGCCGGCGACTGCACGCGCGTACGAGTTCACTCCGAAGTCGTGGCCGCGGGAGTTCTCCACGAACGTGCCGCCGGTGTTGAGACTGTATCCAGGCGACACTGTTCGCACGAGCACCGTCGATGCTGGCGGCAACGGGCGCGGCGCCTTCGGATCGCGCGAGAACCACGTCACGCGGGGCGGCAATCCGCTGACGGGACCGTTCTATGTGGAAGGCGCGGTGCCGGGCGACGTGTTGATCGTGCGCCTGCTGCGTGTGCAACTCAATCGTGACTGGGCCTTCAGCGGTACGCAGATCATCGAGAATGCGATCGACGTTGGCTACGCGGCCGCCCGCAAGCCGGAAAACCTCGACAATAAGTGGGTCCTCGATACGGTCGCGGGAATTGCCCGACTCCAATCGCCGTCACCGGCACTTTCCGCCCTGCGCATTCCATTGCGTCCGTTCATGGGTGTAATCGCGCTGGCGCCAGGTGATGGCGTGGTGCCGAGTTCACGCGAGTCGGGCGCGTTCGGCGGCAACATGGAGTACACGCAGCTTCGCGAAGGCACAACACTCTATCTCCCCGTGACGGAACTCGGTGCGTATCTCTACCTCGGCGATGGTCACGCCGCGCAGGGCGACGGTGAGTTGACGGGCGATGCGATGGAGACGAGTATGGACGTCACATTCAGCGTCGATGTCGCGCGCTGGAAGTTCGCGAGCCTGCCTCGCGCCGAGACGGCAGATCACATCATGAGCATCGGGGTTGGCGGCTCGCTGGAGCAGGCGACACGGCGCGCCACCACGGATCTCGCGCAGTGGCTCGAGTCCGAGTACAAACTCACGTCGTCGGAAACTGCACTGGTGATGGGCTTTGGTGTGATCTACGACGTGCCAGACCTGGTGGGAACGCAGGTCGGGGTGTCGGCGCGGCTGCCGAAGTCGTTGCTGGCGCCACTCACGCGATGATGGCGCGCAGCGATGCTACATCTGTCGCAACCAACTGAGCTTGATGATCAGTGACCGCGCCGACGGTGACGTACCATCCTGAATGGGCTGACGATCGTTGTACACGACGTAGAGGAACGACAGCGGTGCGAATTCCCAGCTGAAGCGCGCGTTGAGCGCACCGCGCTGCTGCAGCGTGTTGTACTGGTAGAACGCACTCCACTGCACACGCGGGTTGAGGAAGATGCGCAGTTCCGGTGCCAGGAGATGGGTGACGAAACTGCTGTCGCGCGTGCCGATGCTGGTCAGCCGATTGACTTCGTAGTCCGCGCGCACTGCGATGTACGGCGACGGGGAGAATCGTGCACCAACCGCCGCGCGCTCAAGGCGACCGTCGAAGAATGTGCCGGCCGAGAGATTGGCGGTGGTGGAGATACGTCGACTCTGGTCACTCTTCGCCTCGACGCCGTAGCGCACATAGTCGCGCGAACCCGGCGCAATCGTGACGCCGGGTAGAAGACTGACAGCCGTGATGGGGCGCTGCTGGTTCGATTCGACGAACGGCGTGACGATCGCGCCATTACGGTAAAGAATCTCGCCGCGCAGCTGCGTCAGTCCTTCCTGCAGCGCGTACGATTGCGGAGAGTGATAGAGATAAGTCGCGATGCCGGGCTTGATCCACACGATTGAGGTCGGCAGCCAGTGCGGCTGGAACGTGACATTGACGCTTGGATTCGTGAGGATGACATTCGGCCGCGACACAAAGCCGGTGAGCGGATCATAACGTTCCGTGACCCACGCACCGAGCAGGCCAACAACGCTGCGCGGCGTACTACGAGCGAGTTGCCAGGTAGTTGCGTAGTCGGTGCGGTCGTCGCGTGTGGAGGTCGACACGGTGCCGGTGAACTGGATCTGTTCTCCGAGCCGGGCCAGCGCATCGACCGCAGTGACGACGTTGTCGCTGGCCGCGCTCTCACCGTCACGCACAGCCACCGTGGCGCCGATGCGTGTCGCCTTGCCGAAGAACTGGCTCGCGCGCGCGACGCCAAACGTTGCGTCTTCGGCGCTGCCGATGCCACGCTGTCGCATCGCCAGAACGCCTGCCGTGGTGCGCCCGGTGCGATACGCGAATCGCGCGCCGCCGTCGATCGGGAGCAGTGTGCCATCGTCACCGAGCCCGATACGGCGCGTGAAGAATGGCTGCACGACGTAGCGCGAGGTCGCGCCGAGTCCACCGGCCGAGAGCAGATCGGCATTCTCGAGGAAGAACTGACGCCGTTCAGGGAAGAAGACACTGAAGCGTGTGAGATTCACCACCTGTCGATCGACGTCGGCCTGTGCGAAGTCTGTGTTGACGGTCGCCTCGAGCAGGGTATTGGCTGACGGCGCCCAGATGATTTCACCACCGATGTCACCTGTCGTGGCGTTGTTCGCGCCGGGCGTGCGATCTCGCTGCGCGGATCCGAGTGCATACGGGCGGATGCGGACGTTGGTGCGCGGTGGCGGCGGCTGAATCGAGTCGAGCACACCGGCGAACGTCAGTCGCCAGGAGCTGAACTGCCTGGGATATGGCATCCACGCGCTGAACTGCGCGGCACGACGTGTGCTGCGGACGAAGTTCATGTCCCATGACGTCAGACCGCGTGCGTATCGCAGCGAACTCCACGGAATTGCGACTTCCGCGACCCATCCGGAATCACTGCGCGTTGTTCGCGTCCGCCACATGGCATCCCAGTTGAAGTTGAACGCATCGCCGCCGTCGAACGCCTGCACGTCACCCTGGGATCCGAGTGGCGTGATGTGGAACTGATAGGCGGTGCGATGGTCGCCGAGGGGGCCGAGCGTGATGGCGAAATCGTCCGATTCGGGTGGCTCAAAGTCGCGGCGCAGGTCGGGCAGCCGCATGGTGGAGAGCCCCGCGCTGTCGCGGTTGAAGCCGCCGATGTAGAGAAAGTCGTTGTCGAACAGGACGCGGACTTCGGTGGGGAATCGCGTCGTCGGGATGTAATTCGGCTTCGTCTGCGCGAAGTCGCTCGCGATGGGCGCAGTCAGCCAGTCGGCTTCAGTGAGACGGCCGTCGAGCGTGATGCGGCCAGTGGCCCGGTGCGCAACGAGATGTTTGCGCGTCGCCGGCGTTGGTTCCTGCACGATGCCCTGCTGCGCGCGCAGCGACGTGCTGACGAGCGCGCAGATGACGAGCAGGCGCGTGACGCGCAGGCTCCTTTCGAGCACGCGTGTGACGCGCGATCTGGAACCAGTCGGCACGGGTGCAACCTTCGTCTCGAGTGTGGACGGACACACGACATCGTCCATCACCAACTCGCGCATGGGGCTCCATTCAGGCGCCCGATGCCATCGATCACGTAGTGAACGCCTCAGATCATGCTCCGGAATATCGTTGTACCGCCGACGCTCGTGACGCTGGGCGCGGTAGCGCTTGCCGTGTTTTCCATTGTCGGTGTATTTGCTGCCGCGCTCTGGTTGATTCGTCTGGCCACGCCACGCAATCAGGTCGCCGACTGTGCGCAGCGCATTCAGGGGCCACAGGAGGCACCGGAATCGCCTCGCGCGCGCGAGTGAGTGGCTGATTAGGCGAGTCAGCGGGCCGCCGCTGAAAGGAACCGTTCCACCGCTGGCCACACGAGTTCGGGCCGCTCTGCATAGGTGAAGTGCGCGGCGCGCGGCACCTTGAGCATGGTCGCGTGCGGGAGCGCGGTGGCCCATTCCTCGGCGAGGTCCATCGGAATGCTTTCGCCCTCGCCGTGCACGATGAGTGTGCGGGCCGGGACGCTCGCAAGTTGCGCGCGCAGATCCCAGTCGCCGTACGAACTCATCACGGCACCGTTTGTGCGCGTCAGGCCGTACCGAATGCCGCGCACGTCGGACGCACACAGATCGGACTTGATCAGCGGCAAGGTGCGTGCGGGTTCGGCGAGTCGCGGTTTCATCGCGATGGCCCAGTATTCCCTGCACGCCTGACGCACGGACTCGTCGCCGTGTGTGGTGTCGGCGAGCCGACGATTGGCGTCGGACATTGCGCGCCGCTGCGTGGAATCAAGCTTCGATGCGATGCTGCGACCGAAGCGCTGCGAGAAGTCACCCTTGCGCGGTGGCACCGGGCCGAAGAACACCATCCGGCTGACAATGTCGGGGTGCGCGATCGCGTAGGTAGCGGCAAGCAGCGGCCCGTACGAGTGTGCGACGAGCGTCACATGCGCCAGCCCGAAGTGCGTGCGTACGGCGTCGAGATCGAGCACCTGCTGTGTGGCGGTGAGTCGGGCGTTGTCCGTCGGCAGCGTGGACCGGCCGGCCCCTCGCTGGTCGTAGAAGATCACCGTGTGTCGCTTCGCGAGCGGCACGAAGTCACCGTAGATGCTCTCCAGGTCGACGCCGGGGCCACCGTGAATCGCAATGATCGTGTCCCGCGCGGAACCGATCACGCGATAGAACAGCTGCGCCGAATCCGGCGTGGTGATAAATCCTTCACGCGGCGCTGGTGATTGCGCCTGCATGGTGAGGGCAGCGGTCGCAATCACGATCGCGCAGGTGGTCAGGCGAGTGAGAACGTGTGACACATTGGATCCGGGAGCGAGACCGCAGGAATATATTGCGCATGATGGACGCCGCCGCCTCAACGCTCGATCGTACCGCCGCCTACCTCGACATGCAGAAGGCGGTAGCGGCGTGGGCGGTGATGCTGACCGACGCGACGCGCGTGGCGGTGCACGGTCAGTGGCAGGTGTTGGACAGCGGTCCGGGGGCGGTCACCGACGGTGCGCGGGCGGTGATCGATCCGGAAGCGCTTTTGCTTGTCTCGCTCTGGCTGATTCCGCGCGACACCGCTGTCGGCGCCACCGTGCATGCGTGGGTGGCGCGATGGTCTGACCTGCTCAGCGTGCAGCGGACGCGTAACATCGCGAAGGCGTTCCCGGATGACGCGCAGCATCAACTGCGCGCCGTCGCAGTTACGGCGCACGAACGCGGCAAGGACTTTCGCTGGTCGCCGGTGATCAACAGCCGAGGCAGCGCGCTACGCACGGGTGACGACGAGTCAGCGCGTCCCTCGACGCACGATACGCCGACAGGTGCGCCGCAGGAGCGTCTTGCCGTGGCGCACGACGCGATGCAGGTGCTACGATTTCGCATGGCGTTCGGTGTCGGCGTGCGCGCGGATGCGCTGGCCTTTCTGCTCGCACGGGGTAGCGCCTGGTCGACCGTCACCGAGATCGCGCTGGCGACGGGCTACACGCCATCCGCCATCCGCCGCGCGCTGGATCGCATGGCCGAAGCCGAAATCATCCGCATGCTGGACGATGGCGCGACACGGTACCGGTGCGACCCGGCGTCGTGGGCAGTGCTGCTCGGCATCTCTGATCCGGTCGCGCCTTGGCAGTACTGGCTGCAACGCTTCACGTTCATCACCAGGTTCGTGGAGTGGGCGGACGGCGTCGCGAAGCGCAAACTCACCGCGTATGCGATGATGGAGGGTTTGCGCAGCATCGCGCGAACATTCCGTCCCACTGACGACCGCGAAGCAGTTCGCGTGTGGGATCACGCGTTCCGCGATGGCTCGACCCTGCCGGAGATGGGGGAGGCGCTTGCCGGTCTGGCGGCTCAGCTAGAATTGTTCAATCACTTCGAAGGCCCGAGTTCACCACTTCGATCATCCGAGTCCTGATGCTGACAGCGTGTTCCAGGAGGCTGGTGAGGATGGCGCTGCTGCTGGCGGGTCTGCCGGCAGTGCTCGTGGCGCAGGCGCCGGTGCGCGCGCGGATCACGGGCACGGTGTACGACAGTGTGTCTCGACGTGGCCTGAATGGCGCCATCGTGCGGCTGGTGCGCACCGACAACCCCTCGATCGGACGCAGCGCGACGTCGGATGCATTCGGCACGTTCGCGTTCGACAGTGTCGCGGCCGGCTCGTGGCTGGCGACGTTTCTGCATCCGGCGCTCGACTCGCTGCGACTCGAACCGGGCATCGTGCGTATCGAGATTCAGGAAGCAGGCACCATCGTGTTGCCGCTCGCGACACCGTCGGCGCGCACACTGATCGCCGCCAACTGTCGCATGCCACTGACGAGTGAGTTCGGCGTGATCATCGGCGATGTGCGACGTGCGAGCGACGACGCGCCGCTCGTCGGCGCGAAGGTGGAGGTCTCGTGGCCGGAGTGGGTGCTCGGCAAGGGCCGCATGGTGACCGACCAGCGTGTGCGCACCGCGACCACCGATTCCACTGGTCGTTACACCCTCTGCGGTGCGCCGGCTGGCGGTACGTTGCGCGGCGTGGCATGGAGCGCCTCGGCCGATACGAGTGGTGCGGTTGAAGTCGTGACGCTTGATGCGGGCTACACGATTCTCGACTTTGCGATTGCGCCGATCGAGCATGTCGCCGTGAAAGTCGATTCCACGGCGGCTGCGCCGGGCGTCACCGTGCGGCGTGGGGCGGCGTCGGTCCGTGGTGTGATCACTACCGCTGACCGGCGACCGATTTCTGGTGCCGTCGTGCGAGTGCTCGGGAGCGGGTCACAGGTGCGCACCAACGCGAGCGGCGCGTACACCATCGTCGACGCTGGAGCCGGCACGCAGACCGTCGAGGCACGCGCGATCGGCTATCAACCGATGCGCATGATGGTGCGCTTGAGCGAGACCGGTGCGACGGCGGTCGATCTGCGGCTCCCTGTGCAGCGCGTGCAGCTCGATACGGTCCGCGTCGTAGCCGGCAAGGACATTCCCGTCGAAGTGCGAGGCATCGAGCGGCGGTGGCGGAGTGGGACGGGCGTGATTCTCGATGGCAATACGGTCCGCGAACGCTCGAATATCTTCGCGACCGATGCGTTGCGCGGCGTGAATGGTGTGACGGTACGGCAGGTGGGCGGTTTCGGGCAGACGGTCTGGCTGCGCGCATCCAACGGCAGCGAATGTCAGGCCGGCGTGATCTTCGACGGTGCGCAACTGCCACCCTCGCAGGCCGCGAGTGTTTCAATCGATGAAATCGCGCGGCGCGAGGATATTGCCGCAATCGAGGTCTATCCGCGACCGAGCCAGGTGCCGGCGGAATTCACGTCGATGGTCAGTGGCTGCGGTGTGGTCGCGATCTGGACGAAGCGCGGCACGCGCAATGTGATGCCGATGAAGCCCAAGCCAGGAGATCGCTGACGTCGCGCCGATTGCTCCGCTACTGGTTCACGTTCGCCGAGCGTGTCACGCCGCGGCAGTATCTGACCCATGGTGCCGCGCTGATGCTGACGAAGTATCTGAGCGACGTGGCGCTGGTGCGCATCGGCGCTGACCAATGGTGGTCACCGATCGACTACATGCGATCGGTGAGCACACTGCAGCCGTCCACGCTCTCAGGCGCGGCGTCGTGGCTGATGCCGGCGCTCACCGTATGGACGTTGCCGTTTCTGTGGGCTGGCATCACGCTCACGCTGCTCGGCGCGCTGCTGATTCTTTTCGGGCAGGAAGGTGCAATCTGCATCGCGATGGCGATTCCGCTCGCGTTCGTCGTGGCGCTGATGGGTGGTGAGTTCGGTCGCCAGATTGCGGCCGAAACCGGCGGTGATCTGCGACCGGCCGCACTCGGTATGCTGACCGGAGGGGTACTGGCAGATGTATGGCGACTATCTGATCCACCGGATCCACGTGCGGGTGCTGGAGCATATCAGGACGGAGTCGGAGCGCGCGCGACCACTCGTATCGGCACGTGTCACCATCGCACGATGAGCGTATCCGCCGTCGGTTCCGACTTCCTCCGCACGCTGTCTGCCGCGTGCACTGTGACCGTCGTGAATGCCTTGTCCGGTAGCGTGGCGTAGGTCCAATCGTTGTCGGCCAGATTCGCCTCGTCGCGCCAGCAGTCGTTCGCGAGCGGATGGGCGACGCGTTCCGCGAGTGCGGCGGGAACGGGTGTGCGTGACCAGTGCACGAAGGTCGGACAGGCCTGCACTGTCGTCAGGGTGTCGGCGTGGAACTCGAAGCGAATGCGCTGCCGTACGAACGTGTTTGCGCGCACGATTGGCGTGCCAAGACAGATCAACGTGGTATCCGCCGAACTCACGCTTCGACACGTCGCATGGACCACAGCCAGTGTCTTCCGCACCTCCTTCAGCGGCGTGCCGACAGGGAGCGTTGCAAGCACGCCTCGTGTGACTTCGCGAGGCAATGAATTTGTCATCGCCGCCGCGAGCGCGTCGTTCGCGCTCAGCTGACGCCGCTGCATGCCGGCGACGATACCGCCAACGGTGAGCAGCAGAATCCCGATCGCCCAGCCGACCACCGGCGCGTCAAACGTCGGCGGCGCCTCCGATTTCTCCTTCAGCGACTGCACGCGCACGGGCAATGGCGGTGGATCGCTGAACGCTATCATGACCGGTGGCGAAGGAGAGCGTGCTGCATGGAGTCCTCCCGAGACAATACGCCGCTGCGGCGCGGCGTTCCAGTCTCTAACCCTGTGCGATCGCCGAGGCCGTGCGCAGGCCGTTCGCCACGAATGTGAGCGTCCCGTTGCAGCAGCCCGCCGACGGCTGCGTCGGCGCACCGGCCACCCACAGATTCTCGTGCCCGTGCGCGCGACCCCACTTGTCCACCACACTCTTCATCGGATCTTCACCCATCAGGCACCCGCCGGCCGGGTGTTCCTGACCGAGATCGTTGACGCTGTGCTCCATCTTCAGAATCTCGCCGCCGCCGGCCTTCGCCATGCGACGGAACAGCGCGGCGATCTGCTCTTCCTGCCACGGCTTGAGCGACGCACTCTCCGGTGCATCACGGAACGTCAGGTTCGGCATCGGATCGCCGAAACGATTCGTGCGCGACGTGTCGAGCACCAGTTTGCTCTCCTTGTCAGGGAGCACGTCGTAGTACGCACGCACCCGCGCGGTCGCACCTTTCGCTCGCGCACGCCAGTCGGAAAGCAGTGCATCGCCGAACAGCGGAGTGCCTTTGTCGTCGTGCAGTCGCGGCTCGCGGCCGACGCTCGACTCCCACAGCCGCAGATCGTGCCGCAGGTATCGGCCTGACTTCGGCACGCGCATGAACTGCTTCGAGACCAGCGAGTGCTGCGCGTTGATACCGGGATACAACTCGAGCGGCAGGCGCAGGTACGCATTGATGTTGCGATGCCCGGAGAGATACTTGCCCACGAGACCACTCGTGTTCGCGAGCCCGTCCGGATGCGCCGCATCACGCGACAGCAGCAGCAGGTGTGGTGACCAGGTGAATCCGGCAGCCAGCACGAAGGTGTTCGCGACGATCGTCACCTCTTCGCCCGACTTGTCGGTGCGATTGCCGGTCGCGCGCGAGATGACGCCTGTCTTCGGATCGGCGATCAGGCGACGCACCAGGATTTGCGGCAGCAGCGTGACCTTCTTGGTCTGCACCAGCGTGTCCCACGTGAAATCCGGCGAATACTTCGCGCCCGTCGGACAGACGGGATAACAGGTATCACACCGCTGGCACTGCGCACGCCCGTGATTCGGGACGGAGTTCTTCGCCGACGGTGTGCTCCAAGTGGCGATGCCGGCCCGCGTCGCCCAGGTCTGCAGCTGCTTGAGGTTGTAGTTCACCGGCAGCGGTGGCAGCGGATACGGTTTGCCCCGCGGATCGAGGTTCACCGGTCCTTGTTCACCAGCCACACCCATCCGCTCTTCCGCTTCCTGATAGAACGGATCGAGCTCGTCGTACGTGAACGGCCAATCGATGCCCACACCGTATGTCGACTTCGTGGTGAAGTCCTCAGGCGAATAGCGCGGCGAGACGCCGCCCCAGTGCATCGCCAGGCCGCCGACATTCATGCTCGGCGAGAAGCCCCAGGTGGTGCCGTAGGCATTCTGGTCGTCGAGATGATCCTGCTTCCACGGACTTTCTCCATACGCCTGAAAGCGCGCGCGCGCCTTGACGCGCTCCGCAAACGGCGTTGTCGCGCGACCGGCTTCGAGCACGGTGATCTGGCGTGACGTGGTCTCCGACAGCTTCGCGGCCATCAGCGCGGCAGTGATCCCGCTGCCGATGATGACAATGTCTGCGTCGATGGTCTTCATGCGCGCAGCCCCAGGATCGGCAACGGTTTTGCGTTTGCATCGCCCAGGACGCGACAGGTGCCGGGCAGCACCTTCGCGCCGAGCGCGAGATCCCATGCATCCGGGCTCGACGCCCAGTGTGCGAGCAATGCAAGCGCGACGTGATGCGCGCTCAGCGGATCCGGCAGACGATCTCCACCTTGCGCTTTCATCATCGGTGTGAGCAGCTCGCGTCGTGCATCGATCGGCAACTTCGCAAACGGTTGCTGTCGCGACTTGCGTGCGAGAATGTCGAGTGCGGCGAGTTGCGCGCGCCACGCCGGTGCCGGATCAGGCGGCAGGTATCGCACGTCCGAGTAGCCGTAGCCGTGCATCTCTTCGGCAACCGGGTCGTAGCCGTCCACCCACGCCACGAACTGACCGATCGCGACATCGCGACCCTTGTCACCCAGTTCCGCGGGCAGCACCGCGTCACCGACCGCATCGAGCAGGGTACGATCGAAGCCGGTGACCCGGTCGTTGGCGGGTGCACCGGATGCTTCGGGAACATGTGATTCCAGTGTGCAACCGACCGCCGTGGATGCGGCGAGCGCACCGGCAAGCTTGAGGAAGCTGCGACGCGTTTCCTGCGCGGGCCTACCGGTCATGCCACACTCCTGAAAGAAGTCGCCCATTGGATGAGTTCGCGAGGCGAGGCGCGTGATGAACGTATCGAGCCAGCAACTCGCCGCGCACGTACCTTGCATTCGTTGCGTCCCGCAGCGTCACCGACGTGACGCGACTTGATCGAATCGTCGAGGGTCGGGCAGGTATTCCGGCACCTCCAGTCACATACATTTCCAGCCTCGGAGCAAGAACACATGTCGTTCGGGATCTATCTCATCGGCTTCGCGCTGGTCATCGGCGGCGTGGCATGGGGCCTGTCCGTTGCGGGTGTGCCGTCGCTTTACATCATCATTGCGTGCGTGATCATGCTAGGAATAGGAATTCTGACGGGTGTGTCGAAAACACGACAGAAGGATCAGCCCTGAGCTGACGTCACGTCCCGCCGCCGTGCACGCGGCCGTCGGCATGCTGCTGGCGGCCGCATCGTGTTTCAGGGCGTCAGCGCGCGGCAGCGTCATTCCGGTAAATCGTTCCGTTTCGCATCACGAACACCACCCGCTGCGTTGCTTCGATCTCCGCGATCGGATCACCATCGGTCGCGATGATATCCGCATTCATCCCGACAGAGATGCGACCGATCTGCTTCTCGAGCCGTAGCGACTCGGCCGCGCGCGACGTGGCCGAGACGATTGCATCCATCGCCGGCTGCCCGCCGCGCCGCACGCGACAGACGAGTTCTTCGGCGTTGCGTCCATGGGCGCCCGCCACCGCGTCGGTCCCGAAAACGAGTTTCAGTCCCGGCGTCTTGCTGGCGGCAGCGATGCCTGCTTCCGCCAACGGAATCGCCTTCTCCATCGATGCGAAGCCAACCGCGTTGTAGTTGCCGATGCCTTCGAAGCGTACCTTGTTGTCGAGATAGTTGTGAAAGACCAGGCCGCACTGCGGGTCGAAGTACGTGCCGCGCTGCACCATCAGCGCGCGCGTCGCGTTGTCGGCGAACACACCGTGTTCGACCTGGGTGCAGCCATTGCGGGCCGCGCGTTGCACGGCTTCGGCGGAATGTGCGTGCACCACTGAGCGGAGTCCGAGCGCCGTCGATTCGCCGCACGCGGCCGCGAGTTGTTCGTCGGTCATGGTCGCCTCACCGCCATCACGGATCGACTTCGATGCGAAGATCTTGATGACATCAGCGCCGGCGGTCTTGAAGCGGCGGACTGCTGCGCGCAGCGAATCCGGTGAGCCGCCGCCGGTGCGCTCGTTGAGTGAGCCGAGTGACGTGATCAGTCGCGGCCCTGGAATGAGGCCGAGTGCGATGGCGTTGCGCAGCACATCATTGTCGGCTTCACCGATGCTCTGCACGGTGGTGAATCCCGCGCGCAGCGTGTTCCACGCGTTGCCTGCCTGATGATACGCCTGCTCGGCCTGCGTGTCGCCGTCGCTTTCGGTGTGCAGGCGATTCTCGTCGTTCACATACCAGCCGAGATGCACGTGAGTGTCGATCAGGCCGGGAAGGACGGTGCGTCGGCGCAGGTCGATCGCGTTGGCGGGCAGCGGGCCGGTCGACGGTCGCAGTGCGGTGATCGTGCCGTTGGTGACTTCGATGTCGATGTTCGTGAGTGTGCGTCCGGTACCGTCGAGGATCCGGCTGGTGCGAAGGATTTGTGCGCCCTTCGGTGGCGACTGTGCGAGCAGCGGGCCGACAGCGAGGAACGCGACGAACAGCGAACGAGCGAGGTGGGACGACATGTCGGCTCCGGAGACGTGCGGTGAAGGGCAGCGGCCTGAGGCAATGTGCACGCAAATACGCCGTAACGTCCAGCGCGCGGCGTCGAGAGCTCATAAAACCGGCTATCTTCACCCCTCGCGATTCCTGACCGGGCGCACCGTGGTCGCCCGGATGCCTTCGACACCGCCGGAGCACACCGTGTCACGTTCTGCCATCCATCCGCGTCGCATTCGACTCGTCGCTGGTTTCTGCCTGACGGCGCTCACGCTGGCTGCGTGCGGCAAGGGCAAGGATGCGCCGGCGAAAGGCGGTGCCACAGGAACCGCGTCGGCGGCCGACAGCGGCAAGGCGAAACCCGTCGCCCATGCGACGAAGCGTGTGGCGCGGCCGGACTCGATGCGTGCATTGTACGTGAATGCGTGGGCGTCAGGATCGCATTCGCGGATGGCAGATCTGATTCGTGTGGCCGATGCGACGGAAGTGAATGCGTTCATCATCGACGTGAAGGAATCGGACACGTTTCTCGCCTACGACTCCACCGCAATTCTGCTGGCGAAGGAGATCGGCGCCGACCAGCGCCCGGCGACGAAGTGGCTGCACACACTCATCGATACACTGAATGCCCATGGCATTTACAGCGTCGCGCGCATCGTCGTGTTCAAGGATCGCATGCTGGCGGAGAAGAAGCCGGAGATGGCGATCCGACACGTGAACGGCGGACTGTGGCGCGACAAGAAGGGCGGCGCGTGGGTGAATCCATACGATCACACGGTGTGGGACTACAACATTGCGATCGCGAAGGAAGCGCTCGATATGGGCTTCTCGGAAGTGCAGTGGGACTATGTGCGCTTCCCCGATGTGACGAACACGATGCGCGCGACGATGGTGTACCCAGGCGCGAACGGCAAGACGCGCCAGGACAACATCGGTGAATTCATCAAGTACTCGAAGGCGCAGCTGGCGAGCTACGGTGTGCCGATCACTGCTGACGTCTTCGGTCTCGTGACACACGACATCGCCGATGTGCAGATCGGTCAGCATTGGGAGACGGTGATCACAGCGGCTGATGCGGTGCTGCCAATGGTCTATCCGTCGCACTACGCGAACGGGCACTACGGCTTCGCGCGGCCGGGCGCCGTGCCGTACAACCTGATTCGTGTTGCTCTCACCGACGCTGTCCTGCGCACGAAGTTCGTCGCCGACTCGGCCAAGGTGCCTGTCGGCGAGATTCGCCCGTGGCTCGAAGCGATGAGCATCCGCGGCAACAACTACGGCTCGCGCGAAGTGCGTCAGCAGATTCAGGCGACGTACGACGCGGGGCTGAAGAGCTGGGCGTTGTGGAATCCGGGGTCGAAGTACGCTGCGTTCGAAGGCGCGCTGCGTCCGGCCGCAGGTGGGAAGAGCCCGATCGAGCAGAATGGCTGGGTCACCCCGACGTGGAAACCATCACCGTCGCTGCTCAGTCAGGTCACACAAAACCGCGAAGCCCGCCTCCATCCGCCTGCTGCACCTGCCGCCAGGCCTGCCGCCGTTCCCG
>JANLPZ010000114.1:0-7636 GCA_031367535.1 Gemmatimonadaceae bacterium | reverse complement strand
CTGCGCGATCACGTCGGGATGATCGGCCAGAATCGCACGTGCGACCGTCTCGTCGGCCAGTGCGCACGCACCGAGCAGTTGATCCACTGGCGACAGTCGCGAGACATCCGCGCCCGCACGCGCAAGGCAGACGGCGGCGCTGGTATTGCCGACGCGTACTGCCATCGTATACGCGGTTTTCCCGTCGCCACGCGCAGCATCCACCACCGCACCATGGTCGATGAACAGCTGCATCACTGCCGCATCGAACCCCGACGCAGCAGCTCGCAACAACGGCGTCTCGCTGCCGCCGGGCAACACGGCGCCGGATGCACTGCTCTGACTGCGCACGTTCGGATCGGCGCCATGGTCGAGCAGCCACGCCATGCCGCGCTGCACGGAGGGCGCGAGCTCGTTCGAGACTGTATGTGCGGCGAGGAAATGCAGCGGCGTGTTGCCAGTGCCCGGATTCGTACCGCTCAGGTCCGCGCCAAATTCCAGCAGCAGCTCGAGACATTCGCGATGATCGTGCTCCGCGGCATGGTACAGACTCTCGCCGTCATCCGGCTTCGCGCCACGCTCGAGCAGCAAACGCGCAACGCCGACGGTGTTCGATACACACGGGAAATACAGAACGGGAATTCCTTCCGATACATCCGGCAGCGGCACATGCGTGTTCGGATCGGCACCCGCGTCAAGCAACGCACGCACCGTGTCGACATGCGCCTCGTCGCTGACACCGAGCAGGCGTTTCAGATCGGAGGTGACGCCGTATACTAGTGGTGGCACTTCCCCCGGTGTCGCGCTGTCTGTTGCGAGAGACGGGTTGGCGTGAAGGAGAGTTCGCACCACAGTCGCATCACCAACTGCTGCTGCTGCGTGAATATTGTCGTGCGTCAGCGTCGGATGTTCATCGAACAACGATTTCGCGAGCGCGAAGTCATGATCGCGAACGGCAGCCAGGAACTGCGCGACGATGCTGTCGATGTGCATACTCGTTACCTCGTGCGTGCCCGATGTGTCAATGCAGCGGATACTCCTTGCGCACGATCATCGGTCCTCGCGTCGGTACGCGGTCAGATCACACTCGAAGCACACGTCGCCCGGCAGCTGATCACTGCCATACTGCGGAATCGGCACGAACCCGAGTCGGAGGTAGAGCGCCTGCGCCGCGAGCAGTTCCGGTGCGGTATCGAGCCGGACGCGTGTGAATCCGCGCGTCGAGGCTTCGCTGAGCAAGGCGCGCATGATCAGCTCGCCCGCACCCTGCCCGCGGGCGGACGGTCGCACGTACACCCGCTTGATCTCCGCAATGACGGGCGGATCGTACGCCAGCAGCGCGCCACAGCCCACTGGTTCGCTACCGCTTTTCGCGACCAGCAGCAGGCCGCGCTGCGCCACGAACGGTTGTGGCAGCGCCGCGATGTCGGCTGCGGCCTTCGGCCACCGCGGAATGGTGTGCGGCATCACGGCATATTCGCCGACGAGTTCACGCGCCATCGCCAACAGAACGCTGTTGCCCGACGCCGGGACCGTGCACAATTCGATCATCGACCGTCCGTGGCTGTGCTGTTCATGAGCGACGCGCACCTCGCCGCGTCGACCTGTGTGACGCAAATTCTGCGACAAACGCGATCTGTCGATCAGGCGTAGTATGTCAGACGCGCGCGGAGTTCGCGCCTGTCTCAACCTTGTGGAGCCGCCATGCGCCCAGTCGCCACCGTCGTCATCGCCTCGCTCACCGTCGTCGCGATCGCCTGCGCGCGCACGAAACCCGGCACCACCCCCAATCCCGCTCCTGCCGGTCCGAGCGTCGCCGCAGCGCCGGCGGCTGGTGTCGCGCGTACGCCCGACGGTCCGGGCGCTCCCGGCGGCCCACCGCGTCGTCGGCCGCCACCGAATCCGATGCAGCAGGACACCGTGCGGCGCGCGACAGTCGACTTCATTCTCGCGTCGATCGCCGGCCGCGAGAATCAGCCCGCCGGCACGGTCTTCAAGAACGTGAAGCTGCTCAAGAACCTCACCGCCGCCGAATTCCTTCGCACGATGGACACGCAGTACGGACGGGGACTCGGCTGGACCTGCAGCAACTGTCACGTCGTCGGCAAGTGGGACGACGACACGCGCAAGAACAAGCGCATCGCGCGACAGATGCAGGCGATGCAGGACTACATCAACGGCACGCAGCTGGCGAGCGTCAAGGAACTCGACGCCGAGTACGACAAGGCGACCTGTGTGATGTGCCATCGCGGGTCGAACGAACCGCGCGGCGAGATGGCGCAGCCAACCATGCTGCCGCCGGCGCGCCCGGGCAACTGACGGCGATCAGGGTGCGCCGACGAGCGCGCTGAAGACACTCATATCGATGTTGCCGCCGGATACGATCGCGACGATCGGTCCGCGCGCCGAGCTGCGTTTGAGTGCGGCGGCCAGCGACAACGCACCGGCGCCTTCCGCAATCACGCGCGACTTCTCGGCCAGCATGCGGAGCGCGCGCGTCGTCTCCGCGATCGTGACGACCATGAATTCGTCCGCGACGGGTTGCAGACGGTCCCACATTCGCGGAAACATCATGCGCCCGCCGGCACCATCGACGAACGTCGGTGTCCAGTCCGGAAATTCCTGCGCCGATCCTGTTGCGAACGACCGTGCGGCCGGCGCACCGGTTTCCGGTTCGACGCCGATCATGGTGACGTCGGGCTTGAGCGCTTTCATCGCACTGCCGACGCCGACGAGCAGTCCGCCGCCACCGACAGCGGCGATCACCGTGCTCACATCCGGCACATCCTCGAAGATCTCGATACCCATTGTAGCGTGTCCGGTGATGAAATCGTGATCGTCGAACGGATGTATGAACACTCCATTCATCCCCGGATACGCACGTGCGCCCATTGCCGCCCACGCGTCGTTCACCGGCACCGGAATCAGCGTGGCGCCAAGTGCACGCATGCGATCGAGTTTCGCCAGCGGTGCGGTTTCGAGCACCACGACGGAACAGGGAATTCCGGCCTGGCGCGCGGCGTAGGCCACGCCTTGTCCCGCATTGCCGGCGCTGATGGTCCAGACACCGCGCGCGCGTTCCGACATCGGAATCTGCGCGACCGCATTCGCCGCGCCGCGCAGCTTGTAGGAGTTGATCGGCTGCAGGTTCTCGAGCTTGAGCCGGATGTCGGGAAAGCCCGCGCCCAGTTCGAGCTTCACGAGCGGCGTACGGATCACCGTACCGGCGATGCGTGCACGTGCCGCACGGATGTCGTCGAGCGTGATCGGGCGAATGGTGGTGTCGGGCATGTGCGCATGTTCACCCGCGTGCAGCACGCGCGCCAGTGCGACGGCGCGATGTCGTCAGCCAGGTCGCTCCGACGAAAAGACGAGCAGGAATCCGTTCGGGTCGCGTGCGCGGAACACGCGAGCGCCGAACGCGTCGGCGGGCTCGGACGCCAGCACACCGCCCCGCGCGACTATGCCTGCCGCGAGTGCATCGATGTCGTTGCGCGTCGTGAGCATCAGCGAGAACCCTTCACCTTTCGCGCGGTCGGCGCCCTTCGCCCCATCGTCCTGCGCGAGCAGAATCCGCACACTGCCGGCACGCAGTGACACGGCGCGCAGCACCCCATCACGTGCGTGTTCCTGATCGACGCTGAAACCCACCACGTCGCGATACCACGCGAGGCTCGCCGGCAGGTCGTTCACGCTGAATGACGCGGCAATACTGATTGCTTCGAAATGTGCTGTCATGTCATGTCCTGTCCATCCAGATGTCCCATGTGACCCCGCCGATCTCCTCGTCATCGAAGGGACGGCCGGCAAGCTTGAGTGCCAGTTTGATCTGGCCGTGATGATACCCCTCGTGCCAGATCATGTGTTGCCGTCATGGTTCAGCCAAAGTGTCGCGCTCACGCGCCATCAGCAACGCCTCACCCTCCGGCGTCACAACGACCCCTACGCGCTTAAACCCCGACTTCTCGTAGCAGCGAATCGCTCGCGCATTCGCCGGACTCGGATCCGTCTGTATCCGCGTCACCGCCGGATCCGCAAACAGCTGCGCCACGAATGCGCGCAGCATTACGGTGCCGAGTGCCTGATTGAGCGTGTTCGCGTCCGCGAGGAACTGATCGATGCCGCGCACGCCCGGGTCACTTTCATTCGGCCACCACCCGTCGCCGGAACGCTTCGCGACATACGACTGAATGAACCCGATTGCACGTCCCTCCGCCTCCGCGATGAAGACCTGCGTCTCGGAGTCGTCAGCCAGACAGGGTACGTAGTCGGCCCGCACGTCATCGAGTGTCACCGGCGCATCCCACCACTCGGCCACGTGCGGACGCTTGATCCACTCGTGCAGCAGTGGCATGTCAGCATCGACCAATCGGCGGAACGCGACGCGCGGGTCAGGACGCAGCATTCATCCGCCGGACTTTGGCACGGCGTATGTGAGCTCAGCGAAGCCGACGCCCATCGCGCGTGCCGACAGCAATCGCAGGGGCGGCGATGTGATCATGCGTGGTAGCAATGGCTTGCCGACACCGAGTGTGACAGAACAGACCTGTACGACGATCTCGTCAAGAAGTGAGCCATCGAAGAACTGTCCGGCAAGCTCGCCGCCGCCAACCACCCACAGATTCGCATCGTTCGCTGCCACCAGCATTGCCGCGTGTACTGGTCGCACATCGCCGCGCACGAATCGCAGATCAGCCCCTTCAGTCGGCGGAAGGTCACGATGCGTGAAGACCCACGTCGGCTGCGCATACGGCCATGATCCCGCCGGGCGGCCTTCGGGATGTATCACATTCCTGCGTATCCACTCGTACGTGGTCGCACCCATCGCGATCGCACCAACCTGCGCGATGAATTCCGGATAACCCGTATCGTTGATGTCGCCGAGTGGGAACAACCACGTGAGCGAATCATCGGGCGTCGCGATGAAGCCATCGAGACTCGAGGCGGTGTAGTACTGTGTCGTCATCGCGAAATGGGTCCGGGACAATTCACCAAGCGCCTGACGATCTCGAAGGTTGATCGCACGCCACGCGGTCGTACGACTACGCTACTCCGCGCAACGCACTGTCGGCAACCCGTTCCAGCAGCACCGCAACCACCACGCCAATCGCATAGGCCAAGAGGTCACGCGCATCGAAACCGCTGCCCAGCACGAGACGGCCGAATGTCGTCTGTCGCACCGCATCGAGCGCGGGTGTGTGCAACAGCTGACTCAGTTCCACGGCGACACAGAGGCCAAACGCCACGCTGCCTCGCGCCACCAGCCGCGCCTCCGGTACGACTGCGCTGATCCACCACACCATCATCGTGGCCCAGAGTGCGTCACCAAGCACATCCTTCGCATTCGCACCAAACGGAATCACGCCGCGATGTAGGAGCAGGCCGAGCACAATCGTGAGACAGGCAAGGCCGAGATAGACGATGCGCGGGTGGATTCGGCCAGTCACAGACACGATCAGACGTTCACACCACTGCTGCTCGACGCGAGTCGCTCTCGCAGCCGAGTGATCCCGCCGCGCACCATGTCCGCGTATCCGCCCGCCGGCAAAACGTCCACCGCATCGTACGCACGCTGCGCCACAGCGCGCGCATCTGCGTCACGTCCGGCGATCCGATACGACTCTGCCAGGTTCAGGCAGAGCGATGGCAGCAACGCGTGGAGACGATCGTCGTGCAGCGCATCGGCATGATGCAGTGCCACTTCATTCCAGTGCAACGTCAAGTCCGCGGTCGGTTGCAATCGTGCGACATAGTGCGCGGCAACCGCCGCATCGAAGTCGTCGGTGCGGGCCGCCCAGGCCTGATCGTACAAGGCCAGCGCCTCGGTCGGTGTTCCCTCGACCTGCACGCCTGCGACGCAGAGCCCGACCACGGGATTGTTCACATCGAACGACATTGCGCTCTCCTCGAGGCACCGTGATGTTACGCAGCGAATATCGCCACAAGCGCAGCGGCGATCGACATGATTGTACAGAGGGGCGTGAAGAGCAGAGAGTCCCAGTGCGCGAACGGCGTACCGCGCACTCGCTTGAAGAGACCGACGTAGCGAAACTCGCCCACCGTGCGCGCTGCGAAGGCGGTTACCACACCCCAGATTCCCACACGGATTGCGGCGTCCGGGAACCCGACCAGGATCACCCGTGCGCGCGCAAGCACGATGACCGCAGCGAGGAACAGCGCCGCCGCGACAACGAACGCCGACACTCGGCCCGGTCGAAACACCGCCGTCCCATTTGTATGCGTTGGCACAGCCGCACCCATGCCGACGCCGCGCACCGTCCAGTACAGGTGTACAATCGCCAGAGCGCACAGCACTGAGGCGAGCGACATGGCGACGACAGTCATCGATCACAGTTCAGATGATGCATCCGGTCGCCGCACCTCATACCGCAGCGCGACCATGCCGCTGGTGTAGGCTTTGACTTCCGCCAGATGCAGCGCAACATCGCAGTCGAGCTGATCGAAAAACGAAATGCCCTCACCAATCAGCACCGGCAGAATCGAATACCGCACCTCGTCCGCAAGTCCGCGACGCAGGCACTCGGCGGCGACCACACCACCGCCGGCAAACCAGATGTTGCGAAACGACTGTCGCAGGCGGCCGTTCACGAACTCTGTCAGGTCACCCGCGTGGAATTCGACCGTCCTGCGCGTGCGAGGCAGGTCGCGATGCGTGAGCACAAAGGTCGGTGTATCGCCGTACGCCCAGCCGAATCCCTGCGCCTCGAAACGCAGCGCGGTTTCATAGGTGCGCGATCCCATCACGTAGCAGTCGATCGTCTTCAGGAACGCGACGACCTCAGCGGCGTCCATCGTCGCACCGCCCGCGAAGTCATCGGCGGTTTCGAGCCAGTCGACACGACCGTCCTTACGGGCGATGAAGCCGTCGAGGCTCGCCGCCATGTGAATCGTGACGCGCGAATCAGGAGTCATCATGTCGCCGACCCGTCATCCACGTGCACTGATCGTCACGAAATACCCATCCGGATCCCGGAGTGAGAACTCGCGTGTTTCCGTGTTCGGGTTCATATGCAGCTCCTCTTCAAGCCGTTCAACGAGTCCGTGCGCACGCTCGAGCGGCGCATCGGATACGGTGCATCGCCCCTCCCCGGTACCCACGCAAGTTCCACGACGTGGTCGGCTGCGCTGTCGTGCCATCGATATTCACGCAGCGTCATCTGTGGCGTCTCCATCAGTGAACAGTCAGCAACGCGGAAACGAGCTGCTGATGACCGTCAGACTACTGCCCGGCCGGCGGCTGCCAGAGTTCGACTTTGTTGCCTTCCGGATCGATCACCCACGCAAACTTTCCGTACTCGGAATCGTCGATCTTGTCGAGAACGTCGCAGCCTTCGTCTCGCAGTGCCTGCACGACCGCGTACAGATCATCCACCCGATAGTTGATCATGAACGACGCAGTGCTTGGTGCGAACTGATTGCCCTCGGCCGAACCAATCGACCAGATGGTTGAACCGGCAAGCGGCGTGCCTTCTTCATCAGCCCAGCTGAAGGACGTGCCACCCCACGACTGGACATCGATGCCGAGGTGCTGCTTGTACCAGGCCTGCAGTGCCGGAGCGTCTTTTGCCTTGAAGAAGATGCCGCCAATGCCCGTGACTCGCTTCATGAATTCTCCGCCGTCGACTGATGGTGATGG
>JANLPZ010000089.1:0-80076 GCA_031367535.1 Gemmatimonadaceae bacterium | reverse complement strand
CTGCGCGCCAAGCCCAACCGACAGCGAAATGCGCGCACCGAACAACAGTCGGGCGAGAATGTCGCGGCCCTGAATGTCGGTGCCGAGCCAGTGTGCGCGCGACGGACGCATCAACTGCTGTCCCAGATCGATGGCGGTGGGATCGTGTGACGCGAGCAGCGGCGCCGCGATGGCGGCCGCAACCAGCGCCGTGAGAAGCATGAGACCGATCACCGCACGCGCGTCGTGCCGCATGTGATGTACGGCGCTCCGATTCTCTGACGTCACAGAACTCGCGTGATCTGGCGCCGCCATTCTACATGCCGTCCGGCAACGGCGGCGCACCATCAGGCTGGTATTTCCACCGACGATGTTGCCAGAAGTACTGGCCTGGATACTGTCGAACCCAATATTCAAGTCGCGCGGTGAAAGTCGCGACGACCGCCGTGATATCCGCCTCTCGATCGCCAGTCTCCACCGGCGCAACCGGCTCGATTATCAGCCGGTATTTCCGCGATGCCTGACGCACGGCGACGGCGAACACCATTGGCACGTTGAGTCGCTGCATGAACACGGCCGGCCCACGTGGAGTCTTCGCCAGCCTCCCGAAGAATGGCACGAAAGACGACGCCAGTCCGGCGACTCCCTGATCTACAAGTGAGCCCACGATGCGATTCTCGCGCAGACTGCGCGGAATCTGTCGCACCGCCTGATCGTCGAAGATCACGCGCAATCCGTTCTGCTCACGCACTTCGGTGAGATACTTCTCGAACAGGCGGTTGCTCATGTGACGCGCAACAGCGTCGACCTGCGTGCCGTTCGCCGCTATGCAGGCGCCGCCGACTTCCCAGTTGCCGAGATGCCCGGTGACGAGAAGTGCACCGCGACCCTGCGCCAGTGCCGCGTCGACGTGCTCCCACCCATCAATCGATTCGAACAGGTCGATCATCGCCTGGCGCTGACACTTTTCCATCATCGCCGCTTCGATTGATGTGCGACCGAGGTTGTCGTAGCTCTCGCACGCGATCCGTCGGACGTCCTCGTCCGAAAACTCGGGAAACGCGAACCGGATCTGCGCCTCGGCCACACGTGCGCGAATACCGGTACGGTATGCCAGTCGACCGAGCATTCCGC
This sequence comes from Gemmatimonadaceae bacterium, assembly GCA_031367535.1. Taxonomy (GTDB): domain Bacteria; phylum Gemmatimonadota; class Gemmatimonadetes; order Gemmatimonadales; family Gemmatimonadaceae; genus JACMLX01. The sequence continues at coordinate 78,963 of JANLPZ010000089.1, read as the reverse complement.
CGAAGTCTGAGGCGCTGTAAAACGGGATCAGCTTGAGCAGCGCGACCATGCCGCGAATGGCGATGTACTCGAGACGATGCTGCAACGTCGGTGGCGGCGGCACATCCGTCACCGGCACCGGCGGCGCTCTCAGGCGGCCACCTGTGCGGCAGCGGCTTCGCTGAGCACGCTCATGTACGCCTCAGACACCGCTGACAACCCACGTCGCGCTCGCACATCGGCCTGCGCTGCGTCGCCCATGCGAGTGATGTACGACGGATCTGACTGCAACAGCGTGATCAGCGCGGCGCTTGCCAGCGCGTCATCCCGCTCGGCGATGACGCCGGTTTCTCCGTGACGCACATAGCGCTCGGCCATCGTACCGCGCGTGGCAACAACGGTACTGCCGAGTGCCATAGCGTCGAGTGTCGCAATCCCGCCGTCGTCGTGATCGGCCGCGACCCACACCAGATCGGCCGCCGCCAGCATCGGTGCGCGATCCACCGGATCACCCAGAATCGTAAGCGAGTCGCCCAGGCCGAGCGACGTGGCGTGGACGCGCACTTCGTTGACGTCGTGCGGCGTGCCGATGAGCAATGCGCGCAACGGATGACCGCGGCTGCGCATCGCCGCCACGGTGCGAAGCGCGGCGGCGGTAGCGCGCTGTGATTCGGGATCGGTGACGATGGCGATCGTGCTGGTGCCGATCGGCGTCGGCGCGGCGATCACCCGCTCGAACTGCAACGGATCCACCGCCAGATCAGCGATCAACCGGCCGCGCAATTTCTTCATCGGTTCCGACGCGCGCGCCTCCGCCTGAGAGCTGTGCACGAACCATGTCGGCGCGAGACGCACCGCAAGCCGCGTCTTGAGCGTGACCGGTGACGCGATCCCGGTGCGCATGCGGCGAAACACAGCGCCGCGCTTCGACCGTCGGATAGCCCATGCTGCCAGCAATTGTGCATCATCACCCGCAACAACGATGGCATCGCAGACGAACTCGCGCAGCGTCGCCGCTAACCGGTTGCCACCGCTGAACCATGTGCCGCGATTCTCCACCGGCAGGATCTCGAACACACCGCACGCCGCCGCGACATCAGATTCATCCGGACATGCGATCGCCACCGTCACCGCGCGCGCCGCCAACGCCTTGCCCACCTCGAGGTACACGCGCGCCAGACCATCCCATTCCGGCGCCGGGTGGTAGAACACGATGCGACTCATACGTGCGCCGTCACGGCGTCGGCACTCAGTTCGCGATCGCGAAATTGCAGGGTGTACAATCGATGGTAGGGGCCTCGCCGGGCGAGCAGCGCGTCATGGGTGCCTCGCTCGACAATCCGTCCGCGATCGAGCACCAGAATCTGCTGTGCATGCTCCACGGTGCTCAGGCGATGGGCGATAACGAACACGGTGCGGCCTGCCAGCAACCGGTCGATCGCCTCCTGCACCAGGCGCTCGCTTTCAGTGTCCAGCGCCGACGTGGCTTCGTCGAGAATAAGGATCGGAGGATCACTCAGCAGCGCACGCGCAATGGCGATGCGCTGCCGCTGACCGCCACTCAGGCGCGTGCCGCGCTCACCGAGCACTGTGTCATAACCCTGTGGCAACTCGGTGATGAACTGATGCGCGTTGGCCGCGCGCGCAGCCGCCTCGATCTGTGACTGCGTGTACACGCCCGGTGCGCCGAACGCGATGTTGGCGCGCACAGTGTCGTTGAAGAGGACCGTATCCTGACTGACGATGCCGGTCAGTTTGCGCAGCGACGTCAGACGTATTTCCTGCAGGTCGATGTCGTCGAGCAGAATGCGGCCCGACGTCGGCGCGTTGAAGCGCGGCACCAGATCAACCAGCGTGCTCTTGCCGGAACCGCTGGCGCCGACGAGTGCCACGATCTCGCCCTTCGGTGCATCGAAGCTGACATCGCTCAGCACCGGCTCATCGCCGTAGGTAAAGGAGACGCGTTCGAATCGCACACCCTCGTTCAGGGTTGTTACGTCGCGCGTGCCGTGGTCCGCCTTCGCTTCCGTCGTCTCGTCAAGTACGTCGAACAACCGTTCCGCGCTGGCCATGGACGATTGCGCGGTGGCCGGTACCTGAGAGATCTGCTTGAGCGGCTGCAGCATTCGCAGCACGATCACAAGAAAAGTGATCAGGTCCGCACCGTTCATGGTGTGATCCACCAGCACCTGCCGCGCGCCGATCCAGAGCACGAGCACGGCGATGGCAGTACCGGCAACTTCCGTGAGCGGCTGCGAAAGCACGCCGAGCGCCGCCACACGCGTCATCGCCTTCGCATATCTACCGCTGGCGTCGGTGAAACGAACGGATTCGTGCGGCTCGGCGCCGGTTGCTTTCACAAGCCGGATTCCGCTCACCGCTTCAGCCACGATACTGGTCATCTCGCCGTATTCGTTGCTGAGGCGGCGATGGCGCTTGCGCAGCTTCCTGAGGATTGGCTGCAACGCACCGATCAGCAGCGGTGCCAACACCAGCGACACCAGCGTCAGCTTCCAGCTCAGCGACACCAGCGCCACGACGCTGACGATGACCGTCGCGCCACTCTGCAGTGAACGCGTGACCAGTTCCGTGATCAGCGCCTTGCTCTGCGCGGTGTCGGTGAGAATGCGCGCCACCACCTGACCGGTCTTGGTGCGCTGAAAATACGACAGTGGCAGCTGTACCAGATGGCGGTAAACGGTATCGCGCAGATCGCGCGTGACGAGTTCCTGGAGTCCGGCACCCAGCTGGCCGCTGAGCCACGCGAACACATTCTTGAGCGTGATTGCGGCCAGGATGATCAGCACCACCGTCTGCAACGACCCCATCTTGTCCGACGGGTCGAGATAGTGGCCGATTGCCCTGTTCAGAATCCGCTGCACACCGCCGGTCGCGACTTGCTGCGTGGCTGTCTGCCCGATACCAAACAGCGTCTGCAGAAACGGAATCAGCAGCGCCAGCGATGCCACATCGAGCACGGCGACGAGCAGGTTGCAGGCGATCGTGGCAGCCATGCGCCACGAATGTGGGCGCAGGATTCCCAGCAGGCGGCGGTACACGGTCAGCGGCGGGGCACGAGTTTCACAAGCGGCAGGATCATCTCTTCGGGGCTCACACCGCCGTGAAAGAAACCGCCGCGATATCGGCCCTGGTATTCGCGCAGCTTCGTCGGATACACAAAATAGCAGTCGGCCGCGGCCAGCAGCGTGTTCTTGCCCAGTCCGCGTCGCGGCAGTCGCAACGCATCAGCATTGGGAAACAGCAGCGCCTGTTCCTGCTTCTCGGCTCGCAGATCCTCGCCGAACTTGTAGCGCAGGTTATGTGTCGCATCACGTCGCGCAAACACGGTTGCCGGCGTCTGGCACAAAATCGAGCCGTGATCGCTGGTGAGAATAACGGTGATCTTCTTGCGCGCCGCTTCCTTCAGCACCGTAAACAGCGCCGAACGCTCGAACCACTGCCGCGTGAGCCGGCGCAAAGCCACTTCGTCCTTCGCCACTTCCAGCAGCACGGAGTTGTCCGACCGACTGTGTGTCAGCAGGTCGACGAAGTTGAAGACGAACGCGCTGACGCCTTCCGACACGACAGCGGACGTGACTTTGCGTTCGAGTTCTTCCGATTCGTGCGGCGTGCTGATCTTGTGATACCGCACCGGCACGTTGTGTCCGAGCTCTTTGAGTTGGAGCTCGAGCAACTGCCGTTCATGTGCATTGAGCGACTCGTCCTCACGCTCCTTCCACCAGTCGGGATGCATCCCCGCCATCTCGCCCGGAAACAGCCCGCTGAACAACGCGTTGCGCGAGTACGGCGTGGCGGTGGGAAGGATCGAGTAATAGTGCGAGCGTTCCTCGTTGAACCACTGACCGAGCAGCGGTGCAAGAATCACCCACTGATCGAGACGCAGACAATCCACCACGATGAAGCAGGCGGCTTTTTCGGTCTTGAGCAGCGGCGCGACATGCTCCGACACGATGTCGATCGATAGCGGCGGGCGGTCACCCTGCAGGTCTGCCAGCCACGATGGATACTGACGGCGGATGAAGTGCGCGAACTCGCGACGCATCGCCGGATAGAGTCCCACCAGTGACTCGCGCAGCCCGCCTTCGCCCGCCTCGTCGAGCGCGACATCCCATCGCGTAACCTCGGCGGTGCGCTCGATCCAGCCACGCCAGTCGCTGCTGTAGCCCTCGGTCTCGAACGAGCGAAATCGCTCCACGAACTCGCGTGCCAGCGCCTGCTGCCGCAGTCGAGTGCCGTCGAGGATGCGCGTGATGGCCGTCAGCACCTGCCGCGGATTGACCGGCTTCACGAGGTAGTCGTGCACCGCCGCACCAAGTGCCTCGCGCAGCGTACCGTCTTCCTCACTCTTCGTGATCATCACGACCGGCAGCATCGGATCGATGGTCTGCACGTCGCGCCACGTTTCGAGCCCTCGCTTGCCGGGCATCTGTTCGTCGAGCAGGAGCACGTCGAACCGGCGACGCCTGAGCAGCTCCAGGGCGTCCTCCGAATTCCGCGCCATCTCGACGTCGTATCCCTTGTCCTGCAGGAAGATGCGATGGGCCTCGAGCATCTCGGCCTCGTCATCCACCCACAACACCGCTTTTGCTGGAGGGGTCATGATGGGATCAAACTACCCCATCGGGAGCGCCGGGGTCGCTGAGAGAACGCCCACACACGGATATACCTTTGCGGCGTGCAACGCCCCGCCACTCTCCTGCCCCCTGTGGCCGCGCCGCTCAAGGCGCTCGTGACACAGGCGGCCGCACTGCCGCAGCCGCGGGACCGGACCGCCGCACTGGCCTGCTGGATGGTCGCGCGGCTGGCGCTGCCGCGATTACCGCGCGAATCGGACTTCAGCGATGCCGACGCCCTGCAACAGCGCGCCGAACGCACTCGGGGATGGCTGGCCGCCCAGTCGTTGCCGATCAACGTCAGCCTCGCCGCGACTCGGGCCTGCGACGTGGCCGGCGATCGTGAACCCTCGTTGTTGGCCGATGCGATCGACGCGATGCGCGATGCGGCCGATGCGGTGCTCAACAACAGTGCCCGCGCCGAGCTGACGACGCTCGCGCAGCTGCTCCGCCGATCCTCTCTCGCCGCCATGCGCTGATGCCGACCAGTCGCGAACTTCTCGCCAGCATTCTGCAGCGCCTGGCCTCGGACGACGGCAAGCCGCTGCCGGCGCCCGACCTGATCACGACCGGTTATCCCTCGCTTGACCGCCTGCTGGCCGGCGGACTGCGCCGCGGTGAGCTGGCGATGCTGATCGGCGACGCCGGCGCCGGAAAGACGGCGATCGCACTGGGCATCGCGATCCGCGCGGCGGTGGCAGGCTATCCGGTCCTCATCCTCACGCATGAATCCAGCGTCGAGCGCTGCTGGGAGCGGTTGGTGACGGCCGAGTCCGGTGTAACACAGATTGCGATCCGCACGGGGGTGTTGCAGAGCGGGGCTGGGGATGCGCTCAAATCCGCGGCCGATGTGCTGCGCCGTCTGCCGATTGTCATCGAACGAGCGCCGCACAGTGCCTCGGCGCTCGGTGAGCGACTGGACGCCGGCTCGCTGCCGGCCCTCGTGATTCTCGATGGATTGGCCGCCATCGACCAGCCGCCGCGGCCCGTGGCAGAGGCACATGCGCAGGTGATTCGGTATGCCAAGCGCGTCGCCGTGGACCAGGACGTGGCCGTATTGCTCACGTCGCCAATGTTGTCCGACCGAACGCTATCGCTGCCGCCACGACCGACGCTTTCGGACGCGCCCGGCACAGCGGCGGCCGTGGCTGATGTGGTGCTGGGCCTGTTTCGCGAGGCGCTCTATGACGACGCGCCCGATGTGGCCGGGGCATTCGAGGTGCACGTGCTCAAGCATCGCGCGGCGCCGGCGACATTCACCGACCTCTATATCGAACCCGGTGCCGGTCGCGTCGAAGACCTGATCGAGTCGTAACCGGTCCCGACCGGCTTATCTTTGGCGGCTGACCCCAAACGCAGACCTGCACGGAGTTGTCATGGCTGGCCACAGTAAGTGGAAGAACATCAAGCACGCCAAGGCGGCGACCGACGCAAAGCGCGGCGCTGTCTTCACCAAGTTGATTCGTGAAATCACCGTGGCCGCGAAGGGTGGCGGCGGTGATCCTGGTGGCAATCCGCGACTGCGCACCGCGATCGACGCCGCCCGCGCACAGTCGATGCCGAAGGAGAACATCGATCGCGCGGTGAAGAAGGGCACCGGTGAACTCGAAGGCGTCGAGTACGTCGAGATCACCTACGAAGCGTATGGTCCCGGCGGTGTGGCGCTGATGATTCAGGCGCTCACCGACAACCCGACGCGAACGGTGGCGGATGTGCGCGCCAAGCTGACGCGCAACGGCGGCAATCTGGGCACCAGCAACTCGGTGTCGTTCATGTTCGAGCGCAAGGGGCGGATCTATCTGCCGGCAGCGGGTGATGAGGATGCGATGATGGAAGTCGCGCTCGATGCCGGCGCCAGCGATTTCGCGCGCGAGGATGACACGTTCGCGGTGACGACTGAACCGACGGAATTGCACGCAGTGAAAGAGTCGCTCGAGGCGAAGGGACTGAAGATCAGCGAGGCGAAGCTGGAGTGGATTCCGCAGAGCACCGTACACGTGACCGGCGAGGATGCGCGGACACTCGTGAAGCTGCTCGACGTGCTCGAGGATCTGGACGATGTGCAGAATGTCGAAGGCAACTTCGACATCGACGAAGCGGCACTCGAAGACTGACGGACAGGAGCGATCCTGCTCGTACTCGGCCTGGATCCGGGCACCGCCATCACCGGCTTCGGTGTGGTGCGTGGCGATGGACGCGGCAGTGCCACGCTGGTGGAGTGCGGCGTGTTTCGCACGTCACCACGTGATGCGCTGGCGGCACGACTGGTCACAATTTTTGATGGAGTGACCGAACTGATCGCACGGCACAAGCCCGATGCGCTGTCGGTGGAGTCGATCTTCTATGCGCGGAATGTGCGCACGACGGTGACGCTCGGTCACGCGCGCGGCGTGCTGTTGCTGGCGGGTGCGCAGGCAGGCGTCACGATTCACGAATATCCGCCGGCTGAAATCAAGAAGGCGATCACGGGCAACGGCGGCGCCACCAAGGAACAGGTGCAGTTCATGGTCAAGACATTGCTGCGCCTGAAGACGGTGCCGAGTCCGAATGATGCGGCCGACGGTGTGGCGGCGGCGCTGACCTGTCTGCTGGCGGCGCGCACGTCAGCGATGCTCGAACAGGCGAGTCGCGGCCGATGATCACATTGCTCGTCGGTACTCTGCTCGCGCGCGATCTGTCGATGGTCGAAGTGCTGACGTCGGGCGGAGTTGGTTACACCCTCGCGATTCCGCTGTCGACGTTCGAGTCGCTGCCCAAGCCCGGCGAGGCGGTGCGGCTGCACACACATCTGGTCGTGAAGGAAGACGGCTGGCAGCTGTTCGGGTTCGGTACGACGTACGAGCGCAATGTGTTCATGCGCCTGCTGAACGCGAAAGGATTCGGCCCGCAGCTGGCGCTCAACATGTTGTCGGCGCTGAGTGGGGAACGCCTCGTGCGCGCGATCCGCGAACGTGACGTGGCGACGCTCCAGCAGGTGAAAGGACTCGGCAAGAAAAAGGCGGATCAGCTGATTCTCGATCTGGCCGACAAGCTCGATGATCTGCAGCGCGGCGGGACGAGTATGGCGGCGACGGGCGGCGGCGCGGGTGTGGATGACGCGGTGCGCGCGCTGCAGTCGCTGGGCTACGGCGTGCCGGAGGCGGAGTCGGGGATCCGCGCGGCGCTCGACGCCGGCGAGGGCAAGGAGAGCACCGCCGCGCTGATCCGAGCGGCGCTGGCTCGTATCGGCGCGCGATAGCCGCGCGCTGACAGCGCCGGGCGCGTTGGCGTTCCGGTGTTTCTTCGGGTACACTTTCCCACATGACGCGCGCCGAGATCACGACCCCGGAAGCCATGGACGACGACTCACTGGTGGAGTTGTCGTTGCGCCCGCAGAAGTTGTCCGAGTTCATCGGGCAACCGAAGGTGAAGGACTCGCTGCGCATCTACATCGACGCCGCGCAGAGCCGGAAGGAGCCGCTCGATCACGTGCTGTTCTTCGGCCCGCCGGGACTCGGCAAGACGACGCTGGCCGAGCTCATCGCGCGTGAGATGGGTGTGAACATCCGCGCCACGTCCGGTCCGTCGCTGGAGAAGCCGGGCGACCTCGTTGGCACACTGACGAACCTGCGTGAAGGTGATGTGCTCTTCATCGACGAGATCCATCGCCTGCGACCGGTGATCGAGGAGTTTCTTTATCCGGCGATGGAAGACTTCAAGGTCGACATTCGCTTGTCGGATGGTCCGAAGGCGCAGACGATCACGATGCCGGTGGAGAAGTTCACGCTCGTTGGCGCCACCACGCGACTCGGCATGCTGACGGCACCGATGCTTGGTCGTTTCGGTATTCAGCAGCGGCTGAACTATTACCCGACGGCCGATCTCGAGCAGGTCGTGAAGCGCACCGCATTCGTGCTCGATTGCAAGATCACCGCCGATGGCGCGCACGAACTGGCGCGCCGTGCGCGCGGTACACCGCGCGTCGCGAATCGCCTGCTGCGACGCGTGCGCGACTACGCGCAGGTGAAAGCGAACGGCGTGATCGACAAGGCGGTCGCAGACGCCGCGCTCGAGTTGCTGGAAGTGGATGCGTTCGGCCTCGACGACATGGATGCGCGCATCCTGAAGGCGATCATCGAGAAGTTCGACGGTGGGCCAGTCGGCCTCAAGACCGTCGCCGCCGCGGTCGGCGAGGACGAAGGCACGATCGAGGAAGTGTACGAGCCGTTTCTCGTGCAGAACGGCTTCCTGCAGCGCACACCACGCGGCCGTGTCGCAACAGCGACGGCCTATCGTCACTTCGGCTACACGCCACCCGGCGACGCAGCCGGATCTCAGCCTTCATTGCTCTGAAATCTGTAGGTCTGCGCGCATTCGCGATCGGAACAGTTTTCACGCGGGGCTCGCGGAGGACGCGGGGAAACTGCGACTGCTTTGTAACTGCATTCGCGGAAGCGATCTCACAATGCGAAGAGGCAGTTCCAACAAAGCAGTTGTCCTTCCCCGCGTCCCCCGCGAGCCCCGCGTGAAAACTGTTCCGATGCCACGCATCACGCAGATGCCCGTATAGCGCCTGAACTTGTAGATTGCCGGTGTGATCTCACTGCGAATTGCTGACGGCACGCGTGTGTCGGATTATGACTTTGCCCTGCCGGAGTCGCTGATCGCGCAGCAGCCGGTCGCGCAACGGGATGGCAGTCGGTTGCTGGTGATCGATCGCGCAACCGGCACAATCGAGCACCGCCAGTTCCGCGAGATCGTCGACATCATCCCAGCCGGCGACGCACTGGTGCTCAACACGACGAAGGTGTTCCGCGCGCGCCTGCTCGGCACACGGCCCTCCGGCGCACCGGCGGAAGTGCTGCTGCTCAAGGCGCTTGGCGATGACGTCTGGGAGGCGATGGTGCAGCCCGGTGCGAAGCTGCAGGCGGGCAAACTGGTGACCATCGCCGATGACTTTCAGGTCGAGATGCTCGACGCGTCCGATCGCGGCACGAAGTTCGTGAAGCTGCATGCCACAGGGTCGACTGCAGAAGCGATTGAACAATATGGCCACATCCCGCTGCCGCCGTACATGACGCGCGGCGACACGAGTGATGACGCAGCGCGTTACCAGACCGTGTACGCGCAGCAGGCTGGATCGGTGGCCGCACCGACGGCCGGGCTGCACTTCACTGACGACGTGCTGCGCGCACTGGATGCGAAGGGCGTGCAGCGCGCGGAGGTCCTGCTGCATGTCGGCGCCGGCACGTTCCGCCCGATCGGCGTCGACGATCCGCGCGAGCACGTGATGCATGAGGAGTGGTATCAGGTGGCGGAGTCCACTGCGACGACGATCAACGACGTGAAAGCGCGTGGCCACTCCGTCTGGGCCGTCGGCACGACATCAACGCGCACGCTCGAGAGTGCGGCCTCGCGAGACGGGCGCATCGCGGCGTGTGAGGGCGAGACCGACATCTTCATCTACCCGCCGTATCAGTTCGCACTCGTCGACCATCTGCTGACGAATTTTCACCTGCCGAAGTCAACGCTCGTGATGCTGGTCGCGGCATTCGCGGGATACGAGCTCACGATGCGTGCATACCGCGAAGCCATCGCGCAGCAGTATCGCTTTTATTCGTACGGCGACGCGATGCTGATTCTGTAGTGTCTCGTGCGTCTGCGTCATTCGCGCAATCTTCAACGGTGTTCGCGCGGAGGCACGGAAGCGACAGCAACAACCCCAGACAGAAAACTATTCACGAGGGGCTCGCGGTGCACGCGGAGAAGAGCACCTGCTTTGTTGGAACTGCGTGTGCATGGTGTGAGCTCCCTCCCTCGACGGCAGTTCCGTCAGCGTTTGCCGTTCCCCTGCGTCCACCGCGATCCCCGTGCGAACATTTTTGCAGTTTGCTCGTCTCCGCGATTCCGCGCCTCCGCGCGAACACTGTGAAAAGTCTGCTCTGCAGGCCGAGGACGGCACAACAGGGCTGAGTAGATTTGCGGGTCTGGCGACGCTCGCCACACATGTCACGCCCATACTCGCCTCATGTCCGATTTCTCGTTCCATACGTCCCACGACTCCGGCAGCGCACGACTCGGCTGGTTCTCGACGCCACACGGCATCGTGGAAACGCCGGCCTTCATGCCCGTCGGCACGCATGGCACGATCAAGGGGCTGAGTGTCGAAGAGGTGGCGGCCGCCGGCGGACAGATGATCCTCTCCAACGCCTACCACCTCTATCTGCGACCGGGCGACATGATGGTCCGCGCACTCGGCGGACTGCACGCGTTCACACGCTGGAACGGCCCGATGCTCACCGACTCGGGCGGGTTCCAGGTCTTTTCGCTCTCGAGCCTGCGCAAGGTGAGCGAGAATGGCGTGATCTTTCAGAGCCACATCGACGGCTCGAAGCATGACTACACGCCCGAAAGTGTGATGCGCATCGAGCGGAACATCGGGGCCGACGTGATCATGCAGCTGGACGAGCTGATCGCGGGGCAGGCGGAGTTTTCGGCGAGCCAGGCGGCTATGGAGCGGAGTCTGCGGTGGCTGGACCGGTGCCGAGTGGAGTTCGACCGGATAACGCGCGAGGGTCGGGGGGCCCCCCCCCAGTTCGAAGTTCCACCCGGCGCTCCGCCCATGGCAACGCAGGATCCCGCCACCGACATCATTCCCCCGCGCCAGACCCTCTTCCCCATCATCCAGGGCGGCATCCACCCCGCCCTCCGCGTTGCCTCCGCCCGCGGCATCCTCGACCGCGGCCACTGGGACGGCATCGCCATCGGCGGCCTCTCCGTCGGCGAATCCAAGCCCGACATGTACGCGACCCTCGAAGTCGTCGACCCCGTCATCCCGCGCACCGTCCCCCGCTACATGATGGGCGTCGGCTTCCCCGATGACCTGGTCGAGGCAGTCCGCCGCGGCGTCGACCTGTTCGACTGCGTCGCCCCCACGCGCATGGGCCGGAACGGCACCGCCTTCACCCACGACGGCAAGGTACAGGTCCGCAAAAGCAGCTTCCGCAACGACCGACGCCCGCTCGTCGCCGGCTGCCCCTGCCCCTGCTGCACCCAGTACGACCGCGCCTACCTCCGACACCTCTTCGTCAGCGAAGAAATGCTCGGTCTCCGGCTCCTCTCCCTGCACAACGTATCTTTCCTCATCACCCTGATGCGTGACGCGCGTACGGCGCTCCGCACCGGGACCTTCGATGCGTGGAGCCACGACTGGCTCACGCGTTATTACGCCAAGAGTCCAGAATGACTTCCATGCCGCTCGCCTCGCTCGCCCTCCTGCAGTTCCCCGCAGGCAACGCCATGGTGGCGCCGCTGCTCATGTATGGCGGCATCTTCGCGATCTTCTACTTCCTGCTCATCCGACCGCAGCAACAGCAGCGCAAGCAGCACGAAGCCGCCATCCTGCAGCTCAAGAAAGGCGATCGCATCGTCACTGCCGGTGGCCTCATCGGTGAAGTCCAGCACATCAAGGCCGCCGAGAAGCCCAGTGGTGATGACGAAATCACCATCAAGAGCGGTGAGTCACGACTGATCGTCGAGCGCGGCCGCGTTGCCAAGATCTTCGCCGCCAACGGCACCACGACCAGCGCGGACAAGGTCGCCTGATGGCGTTGCTCGACATTTCCGTGCTCGGCGCGCCGATTCTTCGGCGCGAGACTCAGCTGGTCCAGCAGATGACACCCGAACTGCGACAGCTCGTCACCGACATGTTCGATACGATGTACGCCGCCAAGGGCATTGGCCTTGCCGCCCCGCAGGTCGGGCGTACTGAGCGTATCGCGGTCATCGATCTCGAAAAAAATCCGATCACGCTCATCAATCCCGTCATCACGTTGCGGAGCGGGAAGAGCAAGCGTGAGGAAGGGTGTCTCTCCATTCCCGACATTCACTACGAAGTGGAACGTGCGGCGAAGGTCGTCGTCGAGGCCCGTGACGTCGACATGAATCCGATCACGCTCGATGGCACCGATCTGTTCGGCACCTGCCTGCAGCATGAGATCGATCATCTGCACGGCAAGCTGTTTCTCGATCACCTGTCGATTCTCAAGCGTCGCCAGGCGATGCGTGAGTGGGACGAACAGAAGGACGACTATCCCGACCTGCTGCGACGGCTGACGCCCGAGGTCATCGCGCGGCTGCAGGCCGAAGACGAAGAACTCGACGACGACGCGCCTGAGCATCATCGCACTGACGTGCGCTGATCAGCCGCTGACGCCGTGCGCATCCTGTTCTGGGGCACCCCGGAGTTCGCCGTCCCGCCGCTCGAGGCGCTGCTTGGCGAAGGCTTCGACGTCGTCGGCATCGTCACGCAACCCGATCGTCCCGTCGGGCGCACGCGGGTGCTCACGCCGCCACCGGTCAAGGAAGTCGCACTTCGCGAAGGGCTGCCCGTGCTGCAGCCGGAGCGTCCGCGCGGTGACACGTTTCTCGCGGAACTGACGGCACTCGGCGCGGATCTCAACGTCGTCGTCGCGTACGGCCACATCCTCTCCACCGCCGTGATCGAGTTTCCGCCACTCGGCACTCTCAACATCCACGCCTCGCTGCTGCCTGCGCTGCGCGGCGCGGCGCCGATCGAGACCGCGATCCGACGCGGATTCACCGAAACCGGCGTCACCATCATGCGCATGGTGCTGGCGATGGATGCGGGGCCGATCCTGCATGTCGCACGCGTGCCCATTCTGGCCGATGAAACCGGCGGTGAGCTGCGCAATCGATTGTCGGAAGTCGGCGCGCAGGCCCTCATCGAAGCGCTGGCGCTGCTGGAAGTCGGACAGTTGCCGGAACAGGACCAGGATCACGCGCGCGCCACCTTTGCACCGAAGATCGATCGCGAACATGCGCGCATCGACTGGCGCGCGCCGGCTCCCGACGTCGCGAACGGCATTCGTGCCTACGATCCGCGCCCCGGTGCGTTCACCACGTTGCACGGTGTCGACGTGAAATGTTTCGGCGTGCGTGCATCGCACATGCACACACACGTCGGTGCGCCGGGCACCGTGCTCGCCATCGACGGCGACGGAATGCTGGTGGCGTGCGGTGAAGGCACCGTGCGCATCACCGACGTGCATCCCTCCGGCAAGCGGCAGCAGCGCGTGCAGGAGTGGTTCGCAGGCCGAGGCATCGCCCTCGACGACGTACTCGGGGCAGAACCACCCGACGCCCAGTGACGTCCGGCACGATCCCGGTCCTGCATGCGCTCACGAACGACGTCGTGCTCGCCGATCCCGGGTTCGTGACGGCGGCGACCGCAGTGATGCAGGCCTGTCGCTCACGCGTCGCGATTCACCTGCGGGCCGCTGAAACATCGGCGTACCGACTGCTCGATCTCGCCCTCGAATTGCGCGTGATCAGCGAGCAGACCGGCAGCTGGGTGCTCATCAATGATCGCGTCGACATCGCGATGGTGGCTGGCGTCACCGGCGCGCAGTTGACCTCGCGTTCGCTCTCGATCGCCGATGCACGGCGCATTGCACCGACGATGGTGATCGGTGCCAGTGTGCATGCGACGGCGGATGCCTGGATCACCGCGCAGAGCGGCGCGACATTCATCGTCGCCGGCGCGTCGGGTGACGACGGTGCCGCACACGTCGATCCGATGCAATTCGTGGCCGACGTGGTCGAGGCGGCGGACGGATGCCCGGTGATTGCAGTCGGTGGCATGACACCCGAGCGTGTGCACGAGGTCGTACGTGCCGGCGCAGTCGGCATGGCCGCGGTGCGTGGCATCTGGCTCGACGATGCCGTGACTGCCACCCGTCGCTATCTTGCCGCATATGACGAGGGATTCCGCCGGTGAGGCTCCTGTGACGCTCGCGGCGGTGCCCGCTGCGCGTGGTACGCTCATCACCGAGTCGCGCATCGCGGCCGCCGAGATTCTCGCCGCATTGCGCGGTGGTACCCTGCTCGACGCGGCATTCGAACGGGTCACCACGGCGCTCGATCCGCGTGATCGGCGCTGGGTACAGGAACTCGTGTATGGACTGCTGCGATCGCGCGGCTGGATCGACTCGATTCTCGCGCCACGCATCACCGGTGGCCTGGCGCGACTCGACGCCGACCTCGGCGACCTGCTGCGTCTTGGCGCGTATCAACTGCTGTCGATGGGCAGCGTACCCGCGTACGCCGCCATTGCGCAGACGGTGGAGCTGGCGAAGCGTCGCCACGGCATCGGTGCCAGCAAGCTGGTGAACGCGGTGCTGCGACGCATCGATCGCGAGCGCGACATGCCGGCCGTCGCAACACCCGAGGGGGCCGCGGCTGCACTCGATCGCAATCACGATCTCACCGAACGTCTCGCCGTCCGCACCAGTCATCCGCGTTGGTTGCTTGAGCGCTGGATCAGTGCGTGGGGCAAGGATTCGACCGAACGCCTCACCGCGCACAACAACAGCGAAGCACCGATCATCGTGCGTCCATTCGGCATCACGCGTGATGCGTTGCAGGAAATTCTTCGCGAACGCGGTGTCGAGACGATTCCGACCCCATTGCTGTCGGATGGACTCCAGCTGCCCCCCGGCGTTGCATTGACGCAGCTCGGTGCGTTCCAGCGTGGCCAGCTGTACGTGCAGGATTCCGGCAGCGCGCTGGTGGTGCAGTACGCCAACGTGCCGCCTGGTGATGTAGCGGCGGATCTGTGCGCGGCGCCGGGCGGCAAGACGCTGGCGTTGGTGCAGGCCGGTGCGCGCGTGATCGCCAGCGATCGGTCGGCCGCACGTTTGCAGCGACTGCACGCGAATCTCGATCGCATGCAAGTGACGAACGTAGAGGTGCGTGAGATGGACGCCACCGCACCGACGCTCGAACCGGTGGACGCCATTCTCGTCGATGTGCCGTGTACCGGCACCGGAACGTTCCGTCGTCACCCCGACGCGCGGTGGCGTTTGCGCGTCAGCGACATCGCCCTGCTGCCCGTGTTGCAGCGCGACATTCTCGCCGCCGCCAGCAGTTGTGTGAAACCGGGCGGTCTGCTGATCTACAGCACCTGCTCACTCGAACGCGAAGAGAATGACGCCGTCGTGAACGAGTTTCTCGACGACGATGATGCGTTCGTCCTCGAGCCACCGCCCGCGGGTGTGGTGCCGGATGGCGTGCTCGATCGTGGCATGTTGCGCGTATTGCCGCAGGCCCACGGAGTCGACGGGGCCTTCGCGGCGCGGCTCCGCCGCATTCGATGACACCGACGGTGCTCGCCGACTCCGCCCGTTTTCGTCGCCTGCGCGAGCTGGTGACGACGCGCCCGATCCTGAGCACCGCGCTCGGTGGATTCGTGCTCGGGTTTCTGATCGTCGCAGCGCTGCTGGTGCCCGGCGCGCTGATGAAAAGTGAATCCGCCGTGCCCAACGTGGTCGGGCTGCTGTATGCCGATGCCGCCGCCCGACTGAGTGCGGCCGGATTCAAGGCGAAGACAGGCGAATCACTGAATCACGCCACGGCGCCGAAGCACTCCGTGCTCGGTCAGTCCCCGGCGCCGGGCAGCAAGGCGCTCAAGGGCAACACCATCCTGCTCGATGTCTCGCTCGGTCCGAAGCGTGGTACCGTGCCGAATGTCGTCGGCATGCCGCGTGATGAAGCCGTGAAGGCGCTCGACGCCGCCGGCTTCGACGTCTCCGCCGACTACACCGAGCGACTCGATCAGCATCCGCGCGGCGAAGTGCTGGCCACCACGCCGCGCATCGGCAGCACGGTCACACAGCCGGCCACAGTTCACCTCACCATCAGCGCCGGCCCCGATGCCATCGGAGTGCCATCGCTCGTCGGCATGCCGGTGGCGGATGCACTCGCGCTGCTGGGGCAACTCGGCCTCACCGCCGCCGAACCCCGCGTCGACTCCACCGGCACCCAGCCGGAGGGCATCGTCAGCAATCAGCGACCGACGGCCAACTCACCGGCCGCACCCGGCAGTTCCGTCACGCTGACCGTGTCGCATCCTCGCGCGCCGCGCGACTCGACCACGCCGTAACGCAGCCATGCCGTCCTGCGCGACGGCCTCGGACACAGGCTGGCGTGGTATCTTTGGAACATGACTGTTCGCATCGCCCCCTCACTCCTGTCCGTCGATTTCGCCCGCATGGCCGATGAACTCGCCATGATCGAGGCCGCCGGCGCCGACTGGTTGCACGTCGATGTCATGGACGGTGTCTTCGTGCCGAACATCACCTTTGGTTTGAAGGTCATCGAGACGGTGCGCAAGCTCACCACGCTGCCGCTCGATGTGCACCTGATGACCATCGAGCCGGAGAAATATTTCGACAGCTTCGCCAAGGCCGGCGCCAACGGCCTCACGATTCACGTCGAGACGGCACCGCATCTGCATCGCCAGCTGATGCGCATCAAGGAACTCGGCTGCCTCGCCGGTGCGACCATGAATCCCGCCACATCACTCGAATCGGTGCGCGACGTGGCCGCTCATATCGATCTGTTGCTGATCATGACGGTCAACCCGGGATTCGGTGGCCAGAAGTTCATTCCGCATTCACTCGACAAGATCCGGCGCGCGCGACAGCTGCTTGATGTGGCGAAGAGCGGCGCGATGCTCGAAGTCGACGGCGGCATCGCGCGCGACACGATCCGGCAGTGCCATCAGGCGGGCGCCGATACGTTCGTGGCCGGCAACGCCATCTTCAGTGCCGCTGATCCTGCCGCCGAAGTCTCCGCGCTGCGCAACCTCTGTCTGCTGGAGGCGGCATGACCTCCGGCCAGCAGTGGCGTGTCGTCGCCGCCATCGTCACCGTGCTCGGGGGCGCACTCTGGTTCGGCTCTTACCAGCTGAAGGATGAACTGGTCGGCGTCGATGTCGGCTCGCCAGCGCCGATGTTCGCCGGCGCGACCATGGAAGGCCCACTGAAGGCGAAGTCCCTCGCCGACTACAAGGGTCAGGTCGTGCTGCTCAACGTGTGGGCCACCTGGTGCGGCCCCTGTCGCACCGAAATGCCAAGCATCGAGGCGCTGCACAAGGCGCTGGGACCGAAAGGCTTGCACGTCGTCGCCGTCAGCATCGACGATCCGGGCAAAGACGACGACATCCGCAAGTTCGCAAAGGATTTCGGCCTCACGTTTGAAATCCTGCACGACTCGACGCAGGCCATTCAGCAGGCATACCAGACTACCGGTGTGCCCGAGACGTTCATCATTGCGGCCGATGGCACGATCCGGAAAAAAGTCATCGCGGCCTCCGACTGGAATTCCCAGCCGAATCGCGCGCTGATCACGCAGCTGCTGAAGGACGCCGGCGCGTAACGCGCCGAGTTCGAGATCGCATGCGCATCCTCGGGATTGAAACCAGCTGCGACGAAACCTCCGCCGCAGTACTCAGCGGCGCGGGTGACGACGTCACGCTCGAGTCGCTGGTCATCCTCTCACAGGATGTGCATCGCGTGTTCGGCGGCGTGGTCCCCGAAATCGCGAGCCGGCAGCACCTCACCTCGATCCTCCCCGTCATCGATCAGGCGCTCAGCGATGCGGGCGTGACTCTGACCGACGTCGATGCGATCGCCGTCACCCATGCCCCCGGTCTCGTCGGCGCCCTGCTGGTCGGGGTCGCGGCCGCGAAAGGACTGTCGCTCTCCACCGGCATCCCGCTGATCGGCGTCCATCATCTGGAAGGCCACCTCTTCGCCACCAGCCTCGAGCACGCTGACGCCGTCCCACCCTTTACCGCCCTGCTCGTAAGCGGTGGTCACACCATGCTCATCGACGTGCCGGAATGGGGCCGCTACGAGCTGCTCGGTGCCACCCGCGATGACGCCGCCGGCGAGGCCTTCGACAAGGCCGCCAAACTGCTCGGACTGCCGTATCCCGGCGGTCGCCACCTCGAGTCCCTCGCCCGCGAGGGTAGCCCAGGCCGTTTTCGATTCACTCGGCCGATGCTCCGTCGCGACCAGCACTTCGGCGACGACGACTTTTATGATGTGTCGTTCAGCGGGCTGAAAACTGCTGTGATGCTGGCGGTAAAAAGTAGCGGAAATATCAAAATTGACGGGAGCTCAATCGCGCGAGAATTCCAGGACGCGCTCATTGAAACGCTCGGCGAGAAGGTCGCGCGCGCCGTTCGGGCTACCGGAAGCCAACGCGTCGTGCTCGGCGGCGGCGTGGCCTGCAACAGGGCGCTGGTGGACGCGATTTCGGAGCGGGTCGGGCACGGAGTAGCGGTCTTCGCACCATCGCCACGCATTGCCACCGACAACGCCGCGATGATAGCGCGCGCCGGGTTGTTTCGCGCCGAGCGTGAGGAGTGGGCGCCGCTGGACCTGCCGGCCACTTCGAGTGCGTTGATTCCGGGAATGATCCGCCGCTGAGGGCAGTCCTTGAGATGGCCCCCTACCGGTCCGTCTCACATGTTTCCCGTCATGGCTCCATCGCTTTCGAACCCGCACCGCTCCGGTTCGGTTCGCCGCGCCTGCCATTCTGGTGCCGCGCTGCTCTTGTGCCTGATGACCAGCAATGCGTTGCTGCTGTCACAACCCTCCCCGCGAGACGTTCGGGTCGAGGTGCGCGACAAGTCCGGGCGCATGCTCTCGGACGCCCGCATCGAGTTTCTGCCCAGAGCCGACACCGCCATCACTGATTCGGCTGGCATCGCCCTCGCGACGATCGAGGCGGAGAGCACGATGACGATCAGCGTGCGGAAGCTCGGATTCGAGCCGCGAGCGGCGCGGTTTCCGATCGGCAAGGCGCCGGCATTCATCGTCCGCGTCACCCTCGGCGAGCTCGGCATGCGGCTGCCAGAAGTCACCGTCACGGCGGAGTATCCGGGCGAACCGTGGCGGCGCGGTTTCGAGGAGCGTCGCAAACGGAACAGTGGTTCGTTCCGTGACCGCAGCTACTTTGCCGGGCGCACCCCCTTCACGCTCGACGATTGGTTCAACAGCATGCCCGGCGTGCAGATGACGTCCCGCGGGCTTCGTATCATGCGGTGCCCACGTCTGGGCGTCTGGATCGATGGCATGCACGTCACCGGGCCCGGACTGCCCGCCGGCCTGGCGCTCATGCAGCTCACGGCGAACGACATTGCCGCCCTCGAACTGTTCCGCATGGCTCAACAGCAGTCGCAGTACAGTGATCCCAATCTGGAGGATTGCTCCTTGCTCGTCTGGACGCGATCCCGATAACGCCGCTCTTTTCCCCTGGTCTGCCAATGTTTCGTGCGACACGTGCACGCTTCGCTTCGTTCGTGGTCCTTGTCCTTCCGTTCGCCGCCATCCGCGGCGTCTCGGCGCAAGCCGTCGCGCGTGATGTCCGTGTCGAGGTCGTGGACCGGAACGGCAAGCCGATCGCAGACGCGCAGGT
This sequence comes from Gemmatimonadaceae bacterium, assembly GCA_031367535.1. Classification (GTDB taxonomy): domain Bacteria; phylum Gemmatimonadota; class Gemmatimonadetes; order Gemmatimonadales; family Gemmatimonadaceae; genus JACMLX01. The sequence continues at coordinate 59,083 of JANLPZ010000089.1, read as the reverse complement.
CTCGTTTTTCCTGACGCGCGACTCCATCCGAACCGATTCTTCCGGCATGGCACGGATTTCGATCAAGGCCGACTCAGTCATCGACATCGCCGTGCGCAAGATCGGACTCGAGCAGCGGCAGGCGCGGTTCAAGGTCGGACGCGCACCCGGATTCTCCGTGCGTGTCGAACTCGGCGATGCGACCCAGAAGCTGGCCGAAGTGGAAATTCGTGAAGACGCGCCGCCGGAACCATGGCGCAAGGCATTCGAGCAGCGGAAGAAGCGCGGTGGCGGTCAGTTCCGGGACCTCTCGAACTTCGCCAGCCGGATGCCGAACACCATCGACGACTGGTTCGGCGGACTGCCTGGCGTGCGCACCGGTGGCGGCGCCGGCAACGACATCAACGTGCCGCGCTGCCTGCGACTCGGCCTTTGGATCGACGGGCAACACGTCACCAGCCCGAGCGCCGACTATCGCTTCGCACTCGCGACATTGCCGGCGCAGGACATTGGCGCATTCGAGCTGTATATGGCGAATACGCCGGCGCAGTACACCGGCTACCGCGAGGATTGCTCGCTGGTGATCTGGACTCGCATGCGCTGAGCTGTCAGGACCCTGCGCTGCTGATCGACTACAGCCGTCAGCAGCGCGGCGGAGTTCTACAAATGAACGGGCCGTTCGCTCTGTTCTGACGCGGTCGGTGCGCAGCCACACCCGGAATCACAGCCGGCCTGCTTCGACGCACGCGCGGAGGCGATTGCACTCCACATTCGCCGCGCGATGAACAGCACCGCGCCCAACACGATCAGGCCGACGATCAGTTGCTGTCCCATGAATGCCTCTGCGGTTGCTACTTGTAGCCCAGCAGTCGTCCGCCCTGATACACCGCCAGGCCGGCGAAGTACGCCAGGCCGAGCATGTACCCGAACTGGATGACGGCCCACGTCCAGCCGATCCGTCCACCACCCGCTTCACGCACCGTGACGGCCACGGTGCTGATGCACATCAACGCATAGACGTAGAACACCATCAGCCCAAGCGCCACCAGCGGCGAGTACTGCGCGACACCGGTGGTCGGGTTCACTTCGTCGCGCAGCCGCTGCCGGAGTGCGATCGAGGTCTCGTCCGCCTCGCCAACACCGTAAATCGTGCCCATCGTGCTGACGAACACTTCGCGCGCCGCGAAACTGGCAGCGATCGACACGCCGATCTTCCAGTCGTAGCCCAGTGGTCGCACCAGCGGCTCGATCACCTTGCCGACGTGGCCGAGTGCCGAGTTCTCGAGCTGCATTTCGTGTGCGCGCGCCGGCGCGACGCCAGCGGGCACCGTCGTCTTCGGGTAGGTGGCCATCGCCCACAACACCACACTGCAGCTCAGGATCACCGTGCCGGCACGACGCAGGAACATCTGCGCGCGATGCCACACGTTCTGCAGCAGTGTGCGCAGGTTCGGCAGACGGTACGCCGGCATCTCGAGAATCATCGGGCGCACCGGACCGCGCAACAGCGTGCGCTTGAACACCGCGGCCACCAGCAGCGCCGTGACGGTACCGAGTGAGTACATCAGCAGCATCGTCACGCCCTGCAGGCTGAACAGGCCCCCCAGCACCGCCACCGGCGGCACGAATGCACCGATCAGCAGCGTGTACACGGGCAGTCTGGCCGAGCAGCTCATCAGCGGCACCACCATGATCGTCGCGAGCCGATCCTTCGGCTCTTCGATGGTGCGCGTGGCCATGATCGCCGGCACGGCGCAGGCATAACCGCTGAGCATCGGAATGAAGCTCTTGCCATGCAGCCCGACGCGTCGCATGAGCCGATCCATCAGATATGCGGCGCGCGCCATGTAGCCGCTGTCCTCGAGAATCCCGATGAACAGGAACAGCATCGCGATCTGCGGCAGGAACACCAGCACACTGCCCACGCCACCGATCACACCATCCACCAACAGGCCGCGCAGATCACCCTGCGGCAGCAGGGCGCCGACCGCGTCACCCAGCTGCGAGACGCTCCACTCGACGCCGGTCATGAGCGGCTGCGCCCAGGTGAAGATCCCCTGAAACACGAGCGCCATCACGGCGATGAACAACACCGGTCCCCAGACGCGATGCAGCACGACCGCGTCGATGCGATCACTCGTCGTTCGCGCGCCGGCGTTGTGATGCACGACTGTGCGCGACACGACGCCACTGCTCCAGCCGTAGCGCAGCTCCGCTTCGAGGCTGCGCGGGTTCAGTCCGGCCGCCGCCACCGCAATGCGCGCTTCGTCCACCATCGGTGCGATCGATTCGCGCGACGCACCGTACCATGACTCGAGCTTCGGCACGGACAGCAGTCGCAGCGCATCATGTGCGGCGAACGCCGTCGACGCGCCGGCCGCAGTCAGTGCATCGCTCAGCGGAGCAAGTGCCTCCACCACATCGGCGGCCAGCGCGAACGGTCGCACCGGTTTCGGCAGATCGAGCACCGACACCATCGCCTTGCGCAGCACGTCGAGGCCTTCGCCACGCGTCGCGATCGTTGGAATGACCGGCGCGCCGAGTTCGTGGATCAGCGACACGGCATCCACTTCGACACCGGCGTCGGCGGCAGCATCGATCTGATTCAATGCCACCAGCGTCGGAATGCCGAGTTCGAGCACCTGACTGACGAGATACAGATTGCGTTCGAGATGCAGTGCATCGGCCACCACCACGACCACATCGGGCATCGGCTCGCCACGCGTGCCGCGCATCACACCAAGCGCGATCTCTTCGTCAGGGCTGGCCGGCGACAGGCCGTAACATCCAGGCACGTCGACGATGGTCACCTTCTCGCCGTTCGGACCACGCATCGCACCTTCGACACGCTCCACCGTCACACCGGCAAAATTGCCGACGCGTTGACGCATGCCGGTCAGCGCGTTGAAGAGCGTGCTTTTCCCTGTATTGGGATTGCCGACCAGCACCACGCGAATGCGTCGCTGACCCGGCTCGACCGACACTCCGGCGGCGGAGGTGGGAGCGAATGACGTGGACACCGGTTGTCAGTGCGGCGTGAACCGCGCCGCGCTCAGCGCGTCGGCAGAACGGTAATGCCAGCGGTGATCGCAGGGCTCAGAGCGAACCGCGAACCGCGCACGTCCAACAGCATGCAGTGCCGTGCATCGACGATGTTGATGCTGGCGCCCTCCATCAGGCCGAGCTCGCGGAGACGACACGCTTCATTCTCACCGCAGCCGAGCGACACGACGGTTGCGCGTGCGCCGGACACACAGTCGCCGAGACGGCACGCCGTCGGCACCGTGAGGGCGCTGGGCGGAAGCGAATCGGCGAGCGGCAGAGCGACAGGCATCACGGTTCGGTCTAGTTGAGAATGATTCTCAGAAGCACGATAGAACAATACACCACTCGTCCGAACTCGGCTAGAGCCAGCAACGCGAATGCCGATTGATCCGCTTGGGATTGCGCTCCTCGCCCATGCGCGCCCATGGGGACGGAGCTCGTGAGCTCATGGGGACGGAGTTCCCGAAGCAGATTCCAGCACCACCATTGCCGCCGCCACGAGGTCAGAGTGGGTCAGCGTCACATGTATGGATGAGACGCCTCGCTCAGCCGCACGTTTCGCGGCCAGTCCATGCAGAAGCAACGTCGGACGACCGTCCAGCGGCTCATTGGAGACCTCGATGTCCTGCCAGTGGATGTGGCACGCCTCCGCCGTGCCCGCCAGCGCCTTGTAGGCGGCCTCCTTGGCCGCGAATCGGGCCGCGAAATGCCGGGCTGGCTGGGCGCGACGGTCGCAGTAGTCACGTTCACCGACCGTGAAAAGACGCACGCGGGCACGCTCAGGATGCCGGCCCAGCAGGCGCTCGATCCGGTCGATGTCCGCGAGATCGAGCCCGATTCCCCGGATCACGAGGCGCCCGAGCTGCCGCGGCGCAGCAGGCGACGCCAGAGTGCACCCTTCGACCCGCGCGAATCGCAGAGGGCCGGAACGGTCAGCGCCCAGACATCATCGGCGGCGCGGAATGCGCGCTGCACGATGCCGGTCCAGCGATGCCAGGTCTCGAACTGACGCTCATGCGGCGCCTGACGCAGCCGCAGTGACGCATGCTCCAGCTGCCGCAGCGCGACCGCATATGGCTGCGCGATCTCCTCCAGTTCGGCCGCGAGCGCGCGCCGATCGGCGGCGCCGGTGAAGCGCGCGTTCGCCCATGCTTCGCGCGTCAGCTGCGCGTGGCGCGCGAGGTGCGCTGAGTCGAACGCACGACGTTGCGTTTCAACGGTGCGGCTCTCCTCCGCCACGCGACGCGCCGTCAGCAGCGCGTCGAACCACGCGTCATGATCGGAGCCGGGCGCGCTCCGTTCACTGCCGAACCCACGCAGTGACAACGTCTGCGCCGGGAACACACACACCGTGGCCTCGATCCGATTGCGCAGACCAGCGAGGTGCGGCGAGTCTGACAGCGAGGCCGTGATGCCCTGTGCGTACACGGTCAGCGTGCTGTCGCGGAGGGTCGTGCCGCGCAGTTCCTTCACCGGCAACTCGAGTGCCGGACCCGGGTCGTAACTGATGCGAAGCGTATCCGCATCGAGACGAACCTGCGCGTCGTAGTCGAGCGAGCGGTCCAGCCATGCGCCGTGCAGGCGAGCTGACAGCACACCGTCGCCCGACGCCATCACGCCGCGCGCTCGGCAGCGACACTCGTGATCGCAGCAACCACGGCGGCGGTATCACGCAGGTCGGCGAAGACGGCCAGCGGATTGTGCGGATGCAGGTCTGCGGCACGGAAACGTCCGGTTTCGACGCCGATGGCGCGCGCGCCGATTTCATTGCCACACGTCAGGTCGTGCGGTGTGTCACCGACAATCACGATGCGCGAACCAGGCATGTGAGCGCCCAGGCGCGTTGCCGCACGCGACTGCGCAATCGCGGGCAGCGCCGGACGCACCGGTGCATCGGAACCATACGCGCCAACGACGAATCGCTCAGGCGCGATGTCCACCGCGCGCAACTTGAGCGACGCACCGGACTCGATGTTGCCGGTGAGCAGGCCGAGCATGACGTCATCGCGCGCCTCGAGCGCATCGAGGAGATCGTGCACACCGGGCAACAGCTCCACCGTGTGCGGTGCACCCGTGATGTCCGCCTCGAGATAGCCGTAATAGCGATCGAGTGCAGGCGTCATGCGCGCCACGATCACCTCCTCCGTGACGCCGGCCAGCGTTCCCAGCTCACGCACGATCTGCGGATCGGTCTTGCCATCGAACGGATGGTGTTCAGGACCCGTGACACCGAACACGTCCACCATCGCACGATGCACGGCGCGGCGACCAGCGCCATGCGCGAGCAGAAGTGTGCCATCGATATCGAACAGGACGAGCACTGTCACGCCGGCCGCCGTGCCAGCAGCAAGCCGCCGGTGATGCAGAGGAAACCCATGAGTTGCCAGATGGTGGGTCGATCATTCTGGAACTGCCACGCCACGAGAATCGCGACGAACGGTTGCAGGTTCGAATACAGCGATGTGCGTGTAGCCCCGATCTTCTTCAGACCGTGGTAGTAGATCAGATAGGCGACCGCGATGGCGCCAATGCCCGCATACGCCATCGCCGCCCAAGTGCGCCACGTGAGCGCCGTCCACGACGTTGCGAGCAGGTCGGGACCGGTCAGCACGAGCAGCGGGATCAGTCCGCCGAGCAGCGTCAGCAACGTGAGATGCAATCCATTCACACGCTGCGTGAGTGGCCGCAGCAGCGTCGCGTAGACCGCCCAGGTGAGCATCGCAAGCGTAAGATAAAATGTGCCAAGTCGCGTCCCCGTGGTCGCGGGCGCGATGTTGTCGCCTAGCATGACCATGACCACACCGGCGACGGACAGTGCCACGCCGGCGATCAGAAACCGCGTCATCTTCTCGGTGCGTGTCGCCCAGCCCAGCAGCGCCAGCGCGGCCGGTGACGCGGCCAGGATCAGCGAGGCCGATCCGCCACGTGCACGCGACAGTCCCTGCACGAAGAAATACTGATAAATGCCGTTGCCGATCAGCCCGAACGCGAGCAATCGCATCGTGTCCGCGCGCGAAGGCCATGGCTCACGGACGGTGAGCAGAGCCGTCGCCAGCATCACGATCGCGCCGACCGTCATGCGCGACGTGTTGAACGACAGGCCCGGCATGTGAGCGGTACCGTACTGAACCGCGAAGAAGTTCGCTCCCCACAGCGACGCCATGAGGATCAGCAGCATGTCGATTGTGCCGAAGCCCGGTTGCGCGGGTTGCTCGGCGACCTCAACTGATGTGACAGGTGGGGCGACGCGTGGAGCGGCTGGTGCGGCGGGAGCGGACATTCGCGCAATCTAGCCCCCCATGGGATGGCTTCCCGCGTACCGCGGCGGTGGGTAGCATGCGGCCATGCATGTTCAATTCGCGCTCTTTGCCGATGCGGCCAATGTGTCGCAGGAAGGCAAGCTCAACATTCTCGGCGTCTTTGACGCCCTGCACGTCGGTCAGCTACCGACGGTCCACCCGCGGGCAACGTTCGTGGTGCGCCTGAAGGCTGTCGCTGAAGACGAGGGTCCCCACGGCGTCAGCCTGGAATGGGTGAATGCCGTCGGCGAGATGCTCTGGTCGAGCCGGGGCGAGCTGCTGGTCGGGTCGCCGCCGGACGGCGCGGATGGGATCGACGTGCCGCTACTGGCCGTGGTGGACCTCCCACTGGATGTGGCCGGTATCTACACGATGATCGTGGCGGTGGATGATGCCGAAGCAGTGCGCACGTCACTGCACGTGAACCAGACTCTCGAAACACACCTGCCACTGGCGCCAGCCGCACCGGCCGGGCTCGTCTCATGATGTGCGTCGATCGGTTCCTCATCCTCGCGCTGATGCTCGGCGTGACGGCATGCTCGACCGATCCGACTGAAGGTCCGGAGACGCCGCCGGAAGGCGTGCAGCGACCGATTCTCGCCATCACCGCGAATCCGCGTCCGATTCCCACGCCACAGGCCTCCGACTTCGTGGCGGCGCTCGATTCGAGCATCGCCGTCGGCGCCAAGGGCATCGTCCAGACCTACACGTGGCGTGAGCTCGAACCCGACAGCGCGCAGCTCAACGTGCAGCGCGTGATCGACGACCTGCGCTATACACATAGCCGAGGCCTGCAGATCTTCTTCGGCGTGCAGGTGATCAATACAATCAAGCGCGAGATGCCGGCCGACATCGCGTCGCTGCCGTGGACCGATCCGCGCGTGCAGCGTCGCTTCGATCGGCTGCTCGATGCGTTGCAGCCGATTCTTGGATACGTGACGTATTTCTCGATCGGCAATGAAGTGGCGGGCTATCTGCGCACACAGAGCGAGTGGCCCGCCTACACGGCGTTCGTTTCCCAGAGTGTCGCCTCGCTGCACCGGCGCGTGCCGACGATCAAGGTCGGCGCCACGATGGAGTACGACGGCGCGGCAACGAACACCACGGCGGCGCGAGCTCTGATCGCTGTCAGTGACGTCGCGATCTACACGCACTATCCGTTCGATCTCGGCAGCTTCAACGTGTCACCGTCGACGATCACGCGTACCACGTTCGACAACATGATCGCGATCGCGAGTGGCAAACCGGTGGTGCTGCAGGAGCTGGGGTATCCGGCGGCGTCGCTCAACCGCAGTTCCGAGGCGCAGCAGGCCGCCTTCTTCACCGATGCCATCGCGCAATGGCGAGCGCGTGGAAGCACGGCGATGCCATTCGTGAGTCTGTTTCTGCTGCATGACTTCACCCCGCAGCAATGCACCGATTTCGGCGTCTACTACAACCTGCCGAATCAGGCACAGTTCATCGGGTTTCTCTGTTCGCTCGGGCTGCGGAAGGCCGATGGGTCGCCACGGCCGTCGTGGGACGCAGTGCGAACGGCGACGGCCTGGCTCCGCACGCCCTGACGGCGCGCGCCGTCACACCACGCGCCGCGCCGTCACATAGCGGGTATTGAGCGTCGCGATGTACGTGTCGTCGCTGTCGCCGAGCCATTCCAGCGCAAAACCACCGCGCCCGAGCGCGATGTGCGCGAGGCGATCGCCAGCCAGCGCCACACCCACGTGTGTGATGCGTTTGTCGTCGCGATCGGAGAAGAACAGCAGATCGGCCGGCTGCAGCGTCGAGCGCGAGACTTCCTCGCCGATCAGCGCCTGCTGATGCGCGTCACGCGGCAGCGGCACACCGTGCACGCCAAAGATCGTCTGCACGAAGCCGCTGCAATCCGCACCCCAGGGCGTCACGCCACCCCACTGATACGACGTGCCCTCGAACCACTCCACTGCCGATTGTGCGATGGCGTCGGGTGCAATCGCGAAGTGCTCCTCCATCTCGTTGAGCGGGACGGTCTCACCGTCCACGATCTCTTCGTCGAGGTCCAGCCACGCGTTGAGCGGTAAAGCGCGCACACCATGCCGCTCACTGCGCGCGATCACGCCCATCGACACACGCGGCACGTACGTGAGCGCAAAATCAGCAGATGTGGTGGCAACCACCGGCGCCTCATCGACCATGCGCATGAAGTAGCCGTCGTGCATCCACCCCTCGTATTCATCCATGCCGCGCACGCGATGCCAGTGATCGTCACGCGACTCGAGCACGTACAGCGGATGCCCGGCCAGCTGCTGCGACACCTGCGCCGACGACACGCGGCCCTCGGCGAACATCGGCGCGATGGCGCTGCGCACGAAGGCGTGGCCAATGATGGGGCTGGTCATGTGCAGTCGACTCCGGAAACAGTGCTGTGAACGACGTTCATGATACCACGTCGTCACCGAAGAGCTTGAGCTTTCCGATGAGTGTCATGCGACTGATGCCGAGGCTGCGTGCGGCGTGTGTGCGATTCCCGCCGTGCGCGGTAACGGCACGCAGCATGTGCCAACGCTCCACGTCGGCAAGAGACATTTCCGGTGTCGGCGCGGTATCGTCGCCCACGCGAAGCGACAGGTGCGGCGCACCGATTGCTTCGCGCGCGCGCGCGCGCAGCTGTGCGAGGGCCAGTGTCGCTTCCAGCTCGCGCAAGTTGTCGGGCCAGTTGTGCGCGACGAGCAATTCCGTTGCCGAAGCATCGAAGGTCGTCGGCAGGTCCGCGTCAGCGTCCGCCGTCTGAATCAGGACGGCGCTGGCCAGCGCCAGGAGGTCGGCAGGTTCGCGGTCCGCCAGTGCGGGCACGAGCATCGGCCAGGCGTGAAGGCGATAGTACAGCGACTCGAGGAAATCACCGGCCGTCACTCGGGCGACGACGTCGCCGGTTGTCGTGGCGAGCAATCGTGCAACGCCGCCCTGTTCGCCGGACCGCTGATCGAGCATCGATTGTGCAGGCATCGGCAATCGGTCGATGTGTCGGATCAGCAGCGACATACCTGCTGCGGCTTCATCCAGATGTCGCCGCAGTTCGCCAACGGGCTCACGTCGCGCGTCGAACACGCGCAACGGCTGCGCCGCGAGTGACGATCCGGCGTGAATCCGCTGTGCAAGAAACTGCTTGCCGAGTCCGCGCGCGCCACCAACCAGCACCGGTCGCGTCACATCACGACGCAGTTCCTCGGCCCGTGCAGCGAGCGCGCGCATCGTGATGCTGACGCCCACCAACGGCAGCGGCACGTCCGTCAGCACAGGCTCAATACTCCCACTTACGCGTGATATCGAGGCCGTACTGCTTCGGTGTCGGCACGAAATTGCGCGCGTTCACATTGTTGCACTGCAGCACGCTGGTTGGCGGTTCGAGACCGACGGATGCCGAGATCCACTGGCTGAACCGGTACTCGAGTTTCGCGCCGATCGAGTTCACGAGTGGCTGATTGGTGCTGATCTGACTCGTGCCGAACAGCTGACAGAGGCCCACGGTGGCGCGCACGAAGGTGCGACTGCCGAGCTGCACGCTGCCGCCGAGTCGCGTGCTCGCGAGCACCGAGCTGGCGCCGAACTGCTGACCACTGACGCCGCCGGCGGTCTCGATCTGGAACTGATCGATGCCGAGTGCACGCGCGACGCGATCACCGAGCGCATTGCCGAGTGTCGGAAGGAGCACATTGACGGCCTGCGACGAGGACTGATCGGCGGCGGTGGTGACGGCAAAGCTTGGGCGTCCGGTGAAGAGGTAGCTGATCGCATCCGACTCGGAGAGCGCAAGACTCGGATCCGCGCTGCCGAGCTTGAGGGTCGGTGCGACCAGTGTGCCGCCGATCGTGATGCGCACCGGAATGTCCCGGTCCTGACGTGTGTACTGACGCACGATGTTCACGGCCTGAATGTCGAGCGTCGGATTGAGTTCGGGCTCACCGAAGAATCGCAACGTCCCACGCTCGACATCGAACGTCCGCTGCACCGCACCGTAGCCAAGGTTCAGGCGATAGGTGCCACGTTCGGCGAGCAGCGTTCCGTCCAGTGCGAGCTGCACACGGGTGGAGTCCTGGCGCGCGCGCCCGAGCGTGACACCGACATCGCCGGCGAGCTTGATGTTTGCTTCCGCCGATCGCAACCAGACGTTGTTGCCGATGAACAACCGCACATCACGCACTTCGAGATTGCGCAGCAGCGGCGACGGTGCCGCCGCGAGCAGCGAGCGTCCCTGCGACGTGGTCGTGTCGATCAACGTGTAGAACTCCGGGTCGTCGATCGAGACGAGGTTCTTCGCGACGCCAAGTTCCGGAATCGTGATGTCGCCGGTCGGAATCGTGACGCTGCCGGTGAGGACCGACCCGCGTTGTGTGCCGCGGATCTGCAGGCCGCCAGCGTCGGTGGACACCTGCAATGTCGCAATGCGCGGGCGATCGAGAATACGAAGATTGCTGGCCTGAATTCCAAGGTCGAACGACGGATCCTCGAACGACGCGAACCCGACACGACCACTCAGGATTGCGGACCCGCCACGCGGCCCGGACCCACTCACCGTCAGGCGCGGCAACGACAGGTTGTCGCCGCTGAATCGCAGCTCGCCATCCATGCCCACCAGTCGCACCCCGAGTGGCGCGAAGAAGCTCGCGCCATTCGCCATCGTGACGGTGCCGTCCATACGCGGCTCACGCAGTGAGCCGCGCAGCTGCAGCTCGCCACTCAGTGCACCACTCGCATCCGAGATCGCCGGCGACGCCGCTTCGAACAACGCCAGCGGTGTGTTGTGCAGCGCCAGCGAACCGCTCAGCGCTCCGTCGCGCTGAATCGAGGGAAATGCGGCAAGTGTGGCCGTCACGGGAAACGTCAGGTGCGCGGTGAGCAAAGATGTCGCGCGATTGTGTTCGCTGAGCGAGACGTCGGTCCGGAAATGGTTGTCCGCGTACGTGCCTTCAATGGTCGCGTCGCCAAGCGCGGTAACGCCGACGGTGACACCATTGGCGCGTGCTGTGAGTCGTCCGGTGGGTGCATCGCGGGTGCCGAGCAGTTGCAGCCGCGCGTCCATCAGGCCCGCCAGCGGCCGTTCGCGGCGCGTGAGCCAGCCGATGTCATGCAGTGGAATCTGTGCGGCATCGACGACTGCCGAGATGCTGTCGCGCGACGGCAGGTTGGCCCACACACGCACGCGCGCCACACCGGTGTCACCGAGAACGAGCGAATCGATCGACAGCAGCTGCGGTGTGTTGGTGATCGTCATTGGGTGGAGCAAAGCCCACCGCGTGTGCGGCCCAGTGGCAAACATCGACGCCAGCGTGGTGATGACTGTGTCGCCCGCACCGCGCAGACGCGCCTCGAGACCCATGCTCACGCCGCTGTCGGCACTCGCCGTGACGGAGACGGTACCATCCGTTGCCGACGTGAAACGCCCGGTCGCGGCCACGGCGGTCAGTCGCACTGGACCCGCCATCAGGCTGTCCGCCGTCAGCTGCAACACACCATTGGGCACACCGCGCACCCAGACACCGGTCGCCGTCAGATCCGTCACCGCCGACGCCATCGTGCCGCGCGCGATGTCGCGACCGGAGAGCGTGGCCACGACACCCAGCGAATCGATCCAGCCGGACAGCCGGCCACGGAACGAGACGGTACCGCCCAGCGAATCGGGCGCATCAGCCGACGCGCGGCTGAGCCATGAGCGCAGGCCACCAAGTGAATCGGCCGTGATGCGAAAGCTCAGCGAATCACGGCGATCAGTGCGGAGACCAAGCCCCCCACTGGCCGTCGCGATCAAGGACGGTGAAAGCACCGTCAGCGAATCGACGAGTGCGATGCCGTCGCGGAACGAAAGTCGCGCGGTGCCTTCGTCGATCCGCAACGCGTCGACGCGCGACCGATCGAACGCCAGCGCCATGCGACCGTCGAGGTTCGGCAGTGAGTCGCCGCGCATGTCGACATCGGCCCGACCGTTCAGTTGTGTGACCGGCGCCGCGTTGCGTTGCAGCAGTGTGCGCAGATCCAGACGATCGAATGCGGCCTGCCCCTTGAGCGAGTAACCCAGTGGTTCGATATCGACCACGCCACTGCCCGAGACGCTGCCCGCGTCACCCGTCAGCTGGCCCGACACTTCGAGCGCAGCGATCGTGCCCTTCACCGTGATCGGACCCGTCATCGTGCCGCGCAGCGGCATCATCGCGTACGAGTTGCCCAACATCGTGAACGACAGCGGCTCGGCGTTCAGCTGCATGTCATAGAGCACGTATTGCGGCTCGAGCTTGATGCGGCCAGCGCCGGTGACATGCGACTGCGCGGCGGCCGTGCCATCGTCGTGCCACGCGTCGAGCGCACTGACACGCACATCGTACCAGAGCGAATCGAGCAGCGCGGTACCGCGCACGAAGCCATTCACGCGTGCGAATTCCTTGTTGAGGAATCGCGGCGTGCGCAGGTCACCATTTTCGAGATCGACGGAGAATCCGCGGAAGCGCGTGAACGCCGGATAGAGAATATCCACCTGACCGTGACCGTGGCCGGTACTCACGGCACCTGGAACGTTCGCGTCGCGGAATGTGAATCGCAGTTCGTCGACGTCGAAACGATGCAGCGGTCCGCCCTTCGCTTTCACGGTGCCGGTGAACTGGCCGCGCCACGGATACGGAAACGGAATACCGTTGAACACGCGCAACAGTGCGAAGTCGAGCGGATCGGCGCGCATATCGACGTCGGTGAGTGTCACCACCGGTCCGCCCACACCCCACGTCATGCGCCCACGCAACCGTGAATCGAGGCTGCGCGCGTCCATGTTCGTGATCGCGTACTTGAGCACGTTCAGGTTCGACGGATCGTTGCGAATCAGCAGATCCATCGTGCCGCCCCCGACGGTCGGGAACGTTGGCGTGAGCCAGGCGATGTCACGCATGTCCACCTTCTCACCACGGATCGCGATGTCGTAGCGCACGGGCAGATCACTGCCCCACGTGATCTTGCCCAGTGCGTTGCCCACCGAACCCGGCAACCGGAAGTGCGGGATCGCCAGCCAGATCGAATCGCCCTGCCACCGGAAGTCGCCGCGCAGTTTGTCGAAACGGAATGGAGGATCGAACTCCGTCATGCCGAGTTCCGAAACCTGGAACACGCGACCCGCGGAATCGGGGTGTGACATACGGACGTGCGAGAAATCGACGTGCCCCTCTTCCCAGCGCCATGTGCGGATAAGTCCGCGTGGTGAGCGGCGGATCTGCGCGTTCGTGCGCGCGAGATTGAACGCGATCGAACTGTCGCGCCGCACACCCTTCAGCGAATCGGCAGGACTCCACGGCATCGTCAGCAGAAAGCGTCCGCGCGACAGCGACACCGAATCCATCACGATGAAATCGCCGAAGCTGCCCTTGGCCTTCGGCACACCCTTCGGCCCGGGCGGGAAGATGTGCTTGTAGTTCCAGTCGCCGTCCTTGTACTTGATGATCTGCACGAGGACGTTGTCGGTGATCAGCCGCTTCACGAAGATGCGACGGTCGAGAAAGTCGCGCGGGTCCCAGCGCATCGTCGTCTTGCCGGCGGCGATCATCACCACGCCGGCACTGTCCGCGATCTCGATCGAGTCCACCGTCATGCCCGTCAGGATCGGGCCGCTGATTCGACCGAGAAAGACGCGACCCTTCACCGCCGGCGCAAGGCGACTGACCACGAAGTCGCGCACCCAGCCGCGTCCCGTCTCGGTGCCGGTCACGAACAGCACGCTGCCCACCGCGCCGATCATCATCAGCAGCACGGAGATGAGGCCCGCAACGAGCACGAGTCGGCGGCGGCGGATCATGACGTCAGAACGCCTGCCCGATCGCGAAGAAGAACGTGAACGGCCCAAGCGCGCCGCGATTGCGATTCGGCGAGTACGAGCCGCGACAGCTGCCGTACGCATCCTGTACGATGCGCGTGAAGGTGCGCGTGCCCTTGTCGTCCGTCACGGTCTCGGTGATCTCGCGTGCGACAATCGTGTTGCCAGGGCTCACACAGAGCAACGCCTGCGTGCCATCGGCGCGCGGCAGCTCGTTGAAATACGCGGCGCCGGCGCGGGGTGCGTAATTGTTGTAGCCGAAGTCGAGCCGGACCACGCCGATCGGTGAATAGATGCGCGCCCCGATGCCGGGCGTCGTGCGCAGCGTGCTGTTGCGCAGACTCGGGTCGCTGCCGCCGCGACTCCACACCTGTCCGAAGTCGGCGAACAGATTCCACTGCAGCAGGTTCGGCAGGAACGGACTGCGCAGACGCAATTCGACGTTGCCCACCGCCACCGTGTTCCCGCCCACCGGCACGACGCGAAACGGTTGCACTGACGGATTCACTTCAAACGTGAATGTCGAGTCGCCGGGTAGTGCGCTTCGGATGAATGGCTGCGCGATGAGCGTGGTATCGGGACTGACGACGTATGCGATGGGACCGAGTTCGTTCTGTCGGAACCCGCGCACCGTGGTCGGGCCGCCGGCGTAGAGTCGCTCCTGCGGCGGCACGAGGCGATCACTGCTGCCGAACACCGCGCCGAGCTGCACACGCACGGCCAGCGTCGCACCGAACGCCAGCCCCCAGAACTTGCTCGCATCCAGCACGGCGCTGCTGAACTTGAACGCGGAATCTGAGAGTGTCAGCGGCGATGCATGACGGATCGCGAGGCGCGTGTACGACCCGTGCCTGGGATTGATCGGATCGTCAGTACGGTCACGGCTGAAGTTCGCGCCAAGCACCGCCAACCGGCGTGTCATCTCGAACACGCGACGATCCTCCGGTGCACAGCGATTGAGCACACTGCAGAACAACGCCGGCTGCGCCTCCGTGCTGCCGAGGCTCAGGTCGTACGCGAGTGTCACCGGCAATCGACGCGCCGCCTGCAGCGTGACGCTGGCAATCGCGCCGATGGGCGTGGTGCGACGATACGCCTGATATTCGCTGCGCTTTTCCGAGTACAGCGTGAACTCCGGGATGCGGAGGCCACCCGGGCCCACCGGCGGCCGCAGTGTCGCGCCGACGTAGTAGTTCAATTCATCGCTGTACGGATCCCTGCCGTTCGCCACCGTACTGCAGAGGCCATCCGCCCCTTCGAAATCGACGGGCTTTCCGATGCCGATCTTGCTCAGGCGGCCCGTGACTTCGAGACGGCGCGCGCGACTGAGCAGGTTGCGATCGGTGTACTGCAGCTGCGTCCGGAAGCAGTCCAGCGTGCCGTACCCTGCGCTCAGCGTGCGGCTGTGCATGAACCGCTCGGCGATGTTGACCATCACGTCCACGCGCGCCGAATCCGCGAACGACGACACAGAGTCCCGCAAGCGCGGTTCGATGCGCACCTGCTGATAGGCGTCGGTGAGATAGAGCGCGCGAGTGGCGCGCTCGACATCACTCTGCTGAAAGCGCTGGCCGGGCTTGAGGCCGAGCAGGCCGCGCACCACATCGGACGGAATCGCCTGTGCGCGTCCTTCGCGCGGCACGACCTGGACCAGCACCTTGTCGATCGTGACGAGGGGGCCAGGTCGGACCGTGAACTCGACAACGGCCGTGCGGCGCGTGGTGTCTGGCGCATTGCCGGCCATCACGTCTGTCGCCAACAACACCTGCGCGAAGGGATACCCCACGTCGGCGAGTCGGCGTCGCAGCGTGTCGCGACTCTGCTCGAGCAGATACTGATCGAACGGCTGGCCGCGCGCGATCGGCAGGCCGCGCACGATGCGATCGCGCTCCGCGATGCGCTCCACACCGACCACACGTAACGTGTCGATCGTCGTCGCGCGGCCTTCGCGAATGACGAACTTCAGGTCCATCGTACGCGCCGCACGTTGGACCAGTGTGTCCACCTGCACATCCGGAAATCCGCGACGACGGTAGTAGATCACGAGGCGTGCACGATCGATCGACACGAGTGCTGGATTGCCGCACCGCACGACGGCACCGAGGACATCGCCAAGCAGCGCGAGACGCCGCGCGGCGTCACTTGCCGTCAACGCGATCACACCGGCCAGCTGGCCGCTGGTAAACGCCTTGTTGCCCACGAAGACGAGCGACCGCACTTCCGCCTCGGCCGGATCACACGCGCGCTGCGCCTCGAGGGCGAGCGGTCCCGCACACCCGAGACACACCGCGACGACTCGGAACCAGTGCGCCGAGGGGCGTGCTGTGCTCCGGAACCAGTGGGAAACGATGGCAGATTGACGCGGCAGTGTGCTGACCGAGGGATCGATTGACGGTGCCGCGCGGCTGCGCGCGACGGAAACGGTTGGCACCCCGTGTGAACGGGTCGTAAGTTCACGCTCATGCACCCCGGTGTCAACGACGTACACGCTTTCCTGACAACGGGTTAGCTCACCTCGCGACATGCCCGACCGACGGTCGTCCGCAACCTTCAGCCACGCTGCGATGTCCCATCTTCGCGCCCGCGCATTCACCCTGCTCGCACTGACCGTCCTGACGGCGTGCGGTGGCAGCGACTCAACACCGAAGCGCGGTGCCATCGTGGACAGTCGGGACACGTACGATCCACGCTCCTTCGACCCCGCGCTCTCCACTGACGTGCCCACCGGGCGCGCAGTCGGATACGTGTTCGAAGGCCTGACACGTTTCTCCCCCGACGCACAGGTGGAACCCGCGCTCGCCTCGTCGTGGACAGTGTCTCCGGATGGCCGCATCTGGCGATTCACCCTGCGACAGAACGTGAAGTTCCATGATGGCAGCGCCTTCACCGCGCAGCATGTCGTGTCGAGCTTCACCCGCGTGCTCGATCCGACGACGCGTGGTGGGCGTGGCTGGCCGCTGTTCCCGATCGCCGGCGCCAACGATTTCGCGGCCGGCAAGGCCACGTCGATCAGCGGGTTGAACGTCGAGAACGACAGCACGGTCGTGATCACGCTCACCGAACCGTTCGCGATTTTCCCGAAGCTGCTGGCGATGCCGGTGGCATCGATCGTCCCGGCCACGACCGGCACCGATTTCGGCGAGAAGCCGGTCGGCACGGGTCCGTGGAAGATGGTCGAGTGGAAACACGACGATTTCGTGCGCTTCGTGCGCAACGACGCCTACTGGGGCACGAAGCCACTCCAAGATTCGCTGATCGCGCGCATCATCCCCGAGCCGAGCACTGCGGTCGCCGAGTTCGAAGCGGGGAACGTCGACATTCTCTACATCCCAGAAGCGGAAACGCGGCAGTGGGAGCAGACCGAGGAGAAGAAGGCGTTGCTGCAGGCCGCGCCGGTGCTCCGTCTCTGGTACGTTGCGATCAACACCACACGAGGCCCACTGGCCGATGTGCGTGTGCGTCGCGCCATCAATCACGCCATCGACACGAAAGCGATCCTGACGCAACTGCTCGGTGGACGCGGGCGTCTGGCGGCCGGCATCGTACCACCCGCGCTCGACGGGTCGGACACCACGCGTGCGCCGTACACACACGATGTCGCGAAGGCGAAACAACTGCTGCGGGACGCAGGGTTTCCGAACGGCATCACGGTGAAGTTGTGGTGTTCACAGGACGCGACACAATCGCGCGTCGCACAGGCCATTCAGGGTTATCTCAAGGACGCCGGCATCACCGCCGAACTCGTGCAGCGCGAGAGCGCCAGCATGCGTGAAGCGGCGCGCAAGGGTGAAGCCGACCTGGTGCTGAAAGACTGGTATGCCGACTACCCCGATGCGGAGAATTTCCTCTATCCGCTGCTGCACTCGGCGAATGCCGGCGTCGGCGGCAACGTGAGTTTCTTCAAAAATCCGGCGTTCGATTCCGTTGTCACCGCGTCGCGCCGCGAGACCGACGTCACGAAGCGGACGGCGCTCTACACCCGCGCCGACAGCATGGCGTTTGCCGAGGCGCCGATGGTGTTCCTCTGGTTCTACAACGAGCTGTACGCGGTACAGCCCTGGCTCAAGAACTGGACGGCGCCGACGATCTTCAACGGACAGCGGATGATCGGCGCACGGATTGACCACGGCACCCCGTGACGTTTCTCGCGCGGCGGCTGCTGCTGGCCATTCCGACGCTGGCCGGCGTGCTGATCGCGGTGTTTCTGCTGCTCTACGTCGCACCCGGCGATCCGGTGCAGCAGATGGTGGGTGAGCGCGCCGACAGCGTGACGATCGCGCGGCTTCGCGCCGAACTGAAGCTCGACGAATCGCTGCCGGTCCAGTTCGTGCGCTACGCGGGCGGTGTGCTGCGCGGGGATTTCGGTCGCAGCTACATCACCGGTCGACCGATCATGCAGGACATCCGCGAGCGGTTCCCGAAAACCGCGCAGCTTGCGCTGGCGGCGATGACCATCGCGATCGTCCTCGGCATCGGCATCGGTGTGCTGGCGGCGCTGAAACCGGCCGGCGCGTTCGACAAGTTGCTGATGGGTGCGACGTACCTTGGCATCAGTTTCCCGGTGTTCTGGGTCGGGCTGCTGCTGATCCTGTTGTTCGCATTGACGCTCAAGTGGCTGCCACCAAGCGGATATGGTGGCGGGTTGGTCCTGATTCTGCCGGCACTCACACTCGGCTCACGCAGCATCGCCTATCTCGCGCGCGTGACGCGCAGCAGCATGCTCGACGCGATGAGCAGTGATCATGTCCGAACCGCGCGCGCGAAAGGACTGTCCAACGCGCAGGTCGTGTTGCGCCATGGGCTTCGTACCGCATTGATTCCAGTCGTGACCGTGCTGGGCCTGGATGTCGGCAGCTATCTCACCGGCAGTATTCTCACCGAAACCGTCTTCGGCTGGCCGGGCCTCGGGCGCTATGTCGTGAATGCGATTTCGAGGCGCGACCTGCCGGCCATTCAGGGCACAGTGCTCTTCCTGAGCGTTGTGTTCGTGCTCGTCAATCTCCTGACCGACATCGCGTACAAGCGGAGCGATCCGCGCGTCAGCTGACGTTCGCGATCAGTGGCATCGAAAAGAGCCTTTGTGATGAGAGGTCAGGGAGGTCGGAGAGTGCGTCGGTTGCCACGCTCATCACATATCGGAGCACTGCTGACGTTTTTGGAGGCGGAGCGCACGTAGGTCACGGAGTGCGTCGGTTGCGGCGCTCGGCGCAGCGCGAGACATCGCAGACTTATTGTTGAAACTGCTGTTCACAAAAAATCATCGGCGCGCGATGGGCCGAGTGTTGCAGCGGGCACCCTCCGTGCGCGCCGTGCGCTCCTAACCCAAAGCTTTTCATCGATGTAGCGCGCAGACAGAAGCCACGAGCACGACGCACTCTCCGGCCTCCCCGCCCTATCGTCACAACGCAGTGCAAACGAACGACGCTATTCTGCCGGCTGTCCGAAGATCGCGAGGTTCGAGGAGTGCCCCGGGTTGACTTTCTTCTCGGGATGTACCCAATGCACCGCCTGGTTGATCGCCGTCGCGGCTTCCCCGAATCCGACGGAGATCAGTTTCAGCTTGCCGGGATAGGTCGTGATATCGCCGGCAGCGTAGACACCGGCACGGCCGGTCTCCATCTGGGGCGTGACGATGATCTCGTCCTTCTCCACATTCAGACCCCACTCGGCCAGCGCACCGATGTCGCTCACAAAGCCAAGCATCGGCAGAATCGAATCCACCTGGAGCAAGCGCGTCGTCTTGTCCTTCGTCGCACGGACAACGGCGCCAGAGAGTCGAGCACCGTCATGCGATTCGATTTCATGCAGCTCGTGGAAGGTCAGCACCTCGGTCCTGTCTCCGCGCGCTGCCGCCGCCAGCACGTCATCGACCGTCGCCTGATGGGCGCGGAAGCGATCGCTGCGGTGGATCAGCGTGACATGTGCAGCGCGCGGACGGAGTTGCTGCGCCCAATCGAACGCGCTGTCGCCGCCACCAACGATCAGCACGCGCTTGTTCGTGTAGATCGTCGGATCGAGCACGACATCATCGATGCCGCGACCATACCACGCATGCGTCGCAGTCTGCGGCAGTTTCCGGGCGGAGAATGCCCCGATGCCGCCCGCGATCACCACCGACCGTGTCGGGAAGTCGCCGTCGGTGGTCCGGACCACGAAGTGACCGTCCACTTCATCCAGACCAGTGACGGTCCGATTGAGGTGCATTGGATTCCCGAACTGTCCCGCCTGATCGTGCAGACCGGCCACCAGGTCCTTCGCCAGCACGCGCGGAAAGCCGGCGACGTCGAAGATCAGTTTCTCTGGATACAGCGCAGCCAGCTGTCCCCCCGCCTGCGGCAGCGCATCGACCACCTGCGCCGACACGCCACGCATGCCCGCGTAGAACAGCGCGTAGAGACCCGTCGGCCCGGCGCCGATGATCGTGATGTCCTTCAGCTCGTTAGTCATGGTCTGTCAAAACTCACGACTTCAGGCCCGCGCCGAAACCCCAGGTGCATTCGACAGCCGTTTGTTCGACTCGAAGTCCTACAGCATTCGAGGCACCTGAACTGCTTTGGGGTGGATAGCTCGGGGAGGCCGGAGAGTGCGTCACGCTCGGGCTTGCGCTCTTCGCGAACGATCTTCAACCGCTTCGGGTGAGGAGCGCGCGGAGCGCACGGAGGGTGCGCGTCACGGCGCTCTGCCCATCGCGCACCGATGATTTTTGGGGAACAGCACTTCACAAAAACTCAGCGATGCCTCGCGCTGCGCCGGAGGTCGCAATCGGCCCACTCTCCGGGCTCCCCGTGCTATCCCCCCAAAGAGTCAGCGATGCCTTGCGCAGCGACGACCTCGGCAACCGTCGCACTCTCCGGCCTCCCCGTGCTATCCCCCATAAAAGTCAGCGTTGCAAGGAACCCCGAGGAGCGTGGCAAGTGACGCACTCCGTGAGCTCCGTGCGCTCCGATTCCCATGCCGTTGGCGATGCCAGCGGTTCAAGTGCTCTGACCCCTTGATCGGCAGCGCTGCTAGTTTGCGCGCATGTCTTTCAAGATCTACACCCGCACTGGCGACAAGGGTGACACGGGCCTCTTCGGAGGCGGACGGGTCGCCAAGGACAACCCGCGGGTCGACGCGTATGGGGATGTCGATGAGTTGAACGCCGTCATCGGCATGGCCCGCGCCGTGGAACTGATGCCGCGCATCGATGAAGTGCTGGTGCCGGTCCAGCGCGACCTCTTCTCGATCGGCGCGATTCTCGCGACACCGGACCGCGACAAGATGGCCGAGCAGCTGACCAAGGCACGGATCGACGAGGAGCGGATCGAACAGCTCGAACGCGCCATCGATGCCGGCGACGTCGAGCTCGAACCACTCAAGAGCTTCATCATGCCGGGCGGGACGCCGAAGGCGGCCGCGCTGCACGTCGCACGCACCGTCTGCCGGCGCGCGGAACGGCGTGTCGTCACCCTCCAGCACGATGCCGATGTGCCGGAGCTCGTGGTGATCTATCTCAATCGGCTGTCAGATCTCCTCTTCACTCTCGCACGAGTCGCGAACAAGCGCGCCGGCGCCGGTGAAGTGACCTGGTAGGGGCCGCCGCGTGACCGTGACGACGTGCCGTACGCTGCCGTACCCGGTGCACGTCGGCCGAGACCTGCTAACGGCGCTGCCATCGCTCGTACCCGAGGTCGGTCGCGCACATCGCCTCGCGGTGGTGACGGATGATACCGTCGGACCGCTCTATGCCGATCGCATCGCCGCGAGCCTGGGCGAAGATCGTTGCATCCTGATCTCAATTCCGCCTGGTGAAGCGCAGAAGACGCGCGAGACCTGGGCACAGATCACCGATGCGCTCCTCGACGCCCGGTTCGGCCGTGACAGCCTGCTGATCGCTCTCGGCGGGGGCGTGATCGGCGACCTCACCGGTTTCGTCGCCGCCACCTACCTGCGCGGTATTCCCTTCGTGCAGGTGCCGACCACGCTGCTGGCGATGGTCGATGCGTCAATCGGTGGCAAAACGGGCGTCGACACACCACACGGCAAGAATCTCGTTGGTGCGTTTCATCCGCCGGCGGCAGTCATCGCCGATCTCGACGTCCTCCCGACACTGCCCGTCCTGGAGCGCGTGAACGGCCTCGCGGAAGCGCTCAAACACGGCATCATCTGTGATGCAGTCTACTTCGCGACCGTCGCCGCCACCGACATCACGCGCGCCGACTGGCAGGCCATCGTCACTGGCAGCGTGAACATCAAGACGCGCGTCGTGGCCGAAGACGAACGCGAGCAGGGCCTCCGCAAAGTGCTCAACTTCGGCCACACGATCGGACACGCGGTCGAGCAGCTGATGGCCTTCACGGTGCCGCACGGCGCCTGTGTCGCGTACGGCATGCTCGTCGAATCGCGTATCGCCATCACACTCGGCATCTGTGATCCATCGCTCGCCGATACGATACTCAGGACGCTGACACACTTCGGCCTGCCCGCTGAGATGCCCGCCGTCCTGACCGCAGAGCTGATCGTCGATGCGACCAGCGGCGACAAGAAATCGCGCGGCGGTGTGGTCGAGTACGCACTGCCGCTCCGACTCGGCGCGATGGCGGGTGCTGACCGCGGCTATGGCACTCCGGTGCCGCGCGACATCGTGATTCGCGCACTGCAGACTGCGTGACCTCGCCACCACCGACGCTGCGCCAGAAGCGGCGACGCCGACAGCGCATCCGCATTGCCCTCGAGCTGGCCGTGGGCGGTGCCGCGATCGGATTCGTGATGCATCCGACCGCGTTTCCTCAGCTGCGACGACCTGAGATCGTGACCGATTCCACGCTGGCCGACAGTACCGACGACGCGCCGGACACCACGGCCGCCTTGGCGCCCTTCGGTCGCCTGCCGACGAAAGCGCTCCCGAGTGCCATCGTGCCGCGCGGCCGTCTCTTTCGCAGCATCGAAGAACGGGCGCGCGCCGGCGAACGCATCGCCGTCAGCGTGACCGCGTATTGTCTGCAGGGTCGCACGCGTCGCGACCATCTCGTGCGCGATGGGATCATCGCCGTTGATCGCCGAGTGTTTCCGCTTGGCCGCGAGGTCGACCTGTATTTCGGCCGCACGAAGTACGGTCGCTTTCTCGCGGACGACACCGGCGGGGTCATCAAGGGCGCGATCATTGACGTCTGGATGGCGGACTGTGCCGCAGCCAGACGCTTCGGCCGCAGGCGCGGATATGCCCAGCTGGTCCGTCGGAGCGAGTAACCCAATCGTTGTGATCAAGACGGCAGAAGTTGTTGGTACTCGACAACTTGAAGCGGACGCTACCATTGGCTGTTTACACAAAAGTTGACACTCTTAGACCGCGAGTGCTAACGCGAATGGCAATTTTGAGTGTTTGCTGGGAGAAAGTGTCCACAAAGATTGACACTTGACATGTAAACGTACCATGACGGTTATTGTGGCCACGAAATCGGCATGCCCCGGTTTCGACCACCTGATCGACCAGCCCTCGAGCAGATGTGAACCAAAGGCTGGCGCCGCTTGAACCGGCGTCCTGCACCGGGAGACACCACATGCAGAAGGTCGCGTCATCACGCACCCGTACCACCTCGACGCGCAGCAATGGCGGCAGCACATTCGACCAGTATCTCGCCGACATCAAGCGACTTCCCCTGATCGGCAGCGTCGCCGAAGAACGGGCGCTCGCGCGACTCGCACAGGAGGGTGACGCCGCCGCAGCCGAGCGGCTCGTCACAGCCAACCTCCGCTTCGTCATCAGCTACGTGAAGAAGTACCAGGGGCATGGTCTCGACCTCGCCGAACTCGTTGCCATCGGCAACGAGGGGCTTCTCAAGGCAGTGCGCAAGTTCGATCCCGATCAGGGCGTGAAATTCATCTCGTACGCCGTCTGGTGGGTCCGCCAGGCCGTTCTCAAGGCGCTCGCCGAGCAGACCCGCAGCATCCGCGTCCCGCTCAATCAGAACTCGGCCCTGCTCCGCATGGCCAAGGCCGAGCAGATCCTCGCCACGAAGCTGAACCGCGAGCCGACCGACGCCGAACTCGGGCAGATGATCAACGAGGACGCCGACACCGTCCGCGCCCAGCGCCAGATGACCACCAGCGAAACGTCCCTCGACGCGCCGGTGGACAAGTCGGACCGCGACGCCAGCACGCTTGGCGAACGATTCTCGATCAGCGACGGCGGTGACATCGAGGAAGCGACCGACGAGCGTCTGATGCGCGTCTTCGTGAAGGAAGCGATCCAGAAGCATCTCACGATCCGTGAGCGCCAGATCCTGACCATGTACTACGGTCTCGATGACAAAGCCGAGCCGATGACGCTGGAGCGCATTGGCGACCTGCTCGGTGTGACACGCGAACGGATTCGCCAGATTCGCGAACGGGCGTTCGAAAAGCTGCGGGAAAGTGCCGATGGCAATGCGCTTGCCGGCTTCTGGCAGGTGGCCTGACCGGACACGGCGGGTGACGCCGTGAGCATCACCCGCTGGCACACTGGATCGCTCGCTTCATTAGTCGCTTTTCATCAGCACCACGATGTCGATACGATGTCGTGGTGTTCGTGTGTCCGGGCTAATCATTTCGCCCAACGATACCGCTGGTCGCCGCGTTGGACGCGTGTAGCTTGACTGTCCACTCATCGCGATGGCCAACTGGATGATCAGTTCGAATCACCATGTGCCCGGTAACACGTCATCGGTTGCGACATCGCCGTGTGACGGCGTGTCACGGTGTGTCCTGCTCGTCGACGACGAAGCGACATTGCGATCGGCTTTGCGCCGGTACTTCATGCGACGCGGATGGCGCGTGATGGAAGCGGAGGACGGTGAGCAGGCGAGAGCGATGTTGCTCGACGGGGACGAGATCGGCGGTGGTTTTGATGCGGTGATCAGCGATATGCGCATGCCGCGACTTACTGGCATGGCGCTGCACGATCTCGTGTCTCAGATCGATGCGTCGCTCGGACGTCGCTTCATTTTTTCGTCAGGAGATACCGGCGACGACGAAGCCGTGGAATTTCTGGCGCGGACACATTGCCCGGTGATCTCCAAGCCCTTCGAACTCGCGTCGCTGCTGGCCGCCGTCGAGCGCATCGCGGCCGAGGGTGCGAAACGGCCCGCGCGCTAGCCGGCACCCGACCCCTCGCGTCGGGTGGTAGTTTTCGCGGGTGATCACGGAACTTTCGGCCATC
Organism: Gemmatimonadaceae bacterium; assembly: GCA_031367535.1. Taxonomy (GTDB): domain Bacteria; phylum Gemmatimonadota; class Gemmatimonadetes; order Gemmatimonadales; family Gemmatimonadaceae; genus JACMLX01. The sequence goes on along the minus strand of JANLPZ010000089.1, from coordinate 33,765 downwards.
GTTGGCGAGCGCCGCGTACTCGAGCGCCGTAGTGCGTTGGTTGCGTATGCGAGCGATGGATTGCCCGGCTACACTCAGACGCCGAGCCTGGCCGTCTTCCCCGGCACACGCGATGAACTGATCGCCGTGGTGCGCGCGCTCGCCCGCGCCGGCGTGCCGTTCGTGCCGCGTGGTGCCGGCACCGGACTCAGTGGCGGTGCGTTGGCGGACGGCTCCGTGCTCATCGGCCTGAATCGACTGACGCGTATTCTCGCCCTCGATCCGGTGAACCGGATTGCGACCGTGGAGCCTGGGGTCGTCAACACCTCCTTGCAGAAGGCGGCCGCTTTGCACGGCCTGCACTACGCCCCCGATCCCTCGAGCCAGACGGCATGCACGATCGGCGGCAACGTGGCCGAGAACGCGGGCGGTCCGCATTGCCTCAAGTACGGCGTGACGCTCAATCACACCGTCGAATGCACCGTGATTCTGCCGGCTGGAGAGATCGTCACGCTCGGATCGCGGTTCGGTGAAGTGCCCGGGTATGACACACTCGGTGCGTTCGTGGGCTCTGAAGGGTGTTTCGGCATCGCGCTCGATTGCACGGTGCGACTGCTGCCGAATGCCCCACGGGTACGCACGCTGCTCGCCGACTTCATGTCGCTGCAGGATGCTGCGCGCGCGACGAGCGCGGTGATCGCCAGCGGAATTCTCCCGGCCGCACTGGAAATGATGGATGGCGCGGCGGTGCGCATCGTGGAGTCGTCGATTTATGCGGCGGGATATCCCACCGACTGTGCGGCGGTGCTGCTGGTGGACCTGGATGGTGTGGAGGACGGTCTCGACGACGATGTGAACGCGGTGGCTGCGATCTGTCGTGAACATGGTGCGCGCCAGGTGCGCATTGCCGCCGATGCCGCGGAACGCGCGAAGCTCTGGCAGGGGCGGAAGAAGGCATTCGGCGCGATGGGACGCGCGGCATCGCACCTTGTGTTGCAGGATGCGGTCGTGCCGCGCACGCGCCTCCCGGCGGTGCTCGAGGAGATTGCGACCATCGGCGCCCGACACGGCGTGGCCGTCTGGAACATCTTCCATGCCGGTGATGGCAACCTGCATCCGAGCGTGAGTTACGACGGCACGAACGCCGATGAAGCGCATCGTGTGCATCTCTGCATGACGGAGATCATGCACGCCTGCATCCGCGAAGGCGGGACGATCACCGGTGAACATGGCGTGGGGCTCGACAAGATCGATTACATGCCGTCGCTGTTTGACGGCGATACTCTGGCGGCGATGTGTCGGCTGCGTGACGTATTCGATCCGGACCATCGCGCGAATCGCGGCAAGGTCGTGCCGGTGCACTCGTGTCGCGAATGGCATCAGGCGCCGGCGGGTCGCGCGTCGTGACGGCCATGAGTGGTGCACAGCTTCTGTCACCGCGCACCGTCGGCGAGGCGATGACGGTGATGCGCGACACCATAGCGCGGCGTGAGCCACTGCGCATTGTCGGCGCGCTAACCTGGCGCGACGCGGGACCACCGGTTGTTGCGACGCACACGCTCACACTCGGCGCGCTGTCGGGTGTCATTGCCTACGTGCCCGGCGATCTGACGATCACTGCGTGGGCCGGCACGACGCTGGCCGAGCTGGCGCACGAGACGGCGGCGCATGGACAGTGGCTCGGGCTCGATCCGGCGGGTGATCGTATGGGCACGATTGGCGCCACACTCGCAACCGCATCGGCCGGTCCACTCGCGCACGCGTTCGGCACACCACGCGATCTGGTGCTGGGCCTCGACGCAATCACCGGCTACGGCGAGCTCGTGAAGCCGGGTGGACGCGTGGTGAAGAACGTCGCGGGATTCGATCTGGTGCGGCTGCTCACCGGCAGCTGGGGGACGCTCGGCGCGATCACGTCCGCCACATTGCGGCTTCGCGCGCTGCCGGTGCACGACGTCACGCTCGCAATACCGGTTCCTCACGACCGTGCACTGGGTGAGTTGATCGCGTCGCTGCGGCGCAACACACTGTCGCTGCTTGCGTGCGAGTGGGTGGATGGTGTGACGGCGCGTGCACTCGATGTCAGCGACGGCAGCGACGTGATCCTGCTGCGCCTCGGCGGCACCGAGACGTTCGTGCGTGGCCAGCGCGCCGTGCTGGATTCCATCGCAACCTGTCGACCGTGCGATCCCGCGACGTGGGGGCTGCTCTCGGCACTCGATCGAGACGCGACCGCGGTGATACGACTGAGTGGGTCCGTCAGCGCGCTGCCCGCCCGAATCGTGCGCATCCGCGCCGCATTTGCCGGCGCACCGTCGGTGGTCCTGCACGCGAGCATCACGCGCGGCATCGTGCGTGTGATCGTGTCTGGTGACGCGAGTGCCGTGCGTTGCGCGCTGCAGCAGCAGTTGGCGGATGAACACCGCATCGCAGAGCGACTGCCGTCGGCATGGTGGGCGGCCGAGCCGGATCCGTTCACCAGCGGGCTGTCCGGGCGCATTCGGGCAGCGTTCGATCCGCAGCACCTCTGCAATCGGCGGGCACCAGATGCGTGACACGCTGCCGGTTTCGGATACATCGAGTGTTGGCACACCATGTGCACTGCCGGGCACGCCGCTGGCGCTGGCGGCGGCGGGAATCGACGCGTGTGTGCATTGCGGATTCTGTCTGCAGGCCTGTCCGACGTACCTCGCACTCGAGGACGAAAACGACAGTCCGCGTGGTCGAATCGTGTTGATGCGCGGACTGCTCGATGGCGCGGTCTCGATCAGCGATCCGGTGGTGCAGCAGCACATGGATCGCTGCCTTGGCTGTCGCGGCTGCGAAACGGCGTGCCCGAGTGGTGTACCGTACGGTCAGCTGCTCGAAGCCACGCGCGCCACCATGCGACAGGTGACCGCGCCGCCGTGGGTCGCGCGCGTGATCCTGAGCGTGTTTGCATCGCGACCGCTGCTGGCGCTCGCACTCTTCGGCGGACGGATGCTCCGTGCGCTCGGCGTGCCACCGCTTCTCGCGCGCCTGCCCGGTCGACTCGGCGCCGGCATGGCGATGCTCGCCAGCACGCGCAACGTGCTCGACACGCACGAGTACCCGACGGCGACGACAGTCTCGCGTGGCAGTGTCACTCTGTTGCGTGGCTGCGTGATGGAGGGACTGCAGGCCGCGACCAACAGAGCGACCGTTCGCACATTGCGTGTGAACGGCTACGACGTTGTCGAGACCTCCATGCAGGGCTGCTGTGGCGCGTTGCACGCACACGCTGGCGATCTCGAAACGGCGCGTACACTGGCGCGCGCGAACATCCGCGCGTTCGAACGAACGCCGGATGCAGTCATCGCCGTGAACGCGGCCGGCTGCGGCGCAATGCTGAAGGAGTATGCGCACCTGCTGCACGACGATCCGATGTGGCACGATCGCGCACTCGCCGTCAGCGTACGCACGCGCGACGCCACCGAGTTACTGGCCGCAGCGGGGCCAAAACCGGCGTCGCTGCGTGTGCCCGTGCGCATTACGTACGACGCGCCGTGCCATCTACAGCATGCGCAGCGCCTGACGTCACCGCCGCTGGCAGTGCTCGACGCGATCGGCAACCTCACGCACATACCGCTCGAGGACAGCGATCAGTGTTGCGGGTCGGCGGGCATCTACAACCTCATTGAACCGTCGGTGTCCGACGCGGTGCTGGCGCCAAAACTCCGCAACATCGCACAGACGGGCGCGACACTCGTCGTCACCGGAAATCCGGGCTGCCTGATGCAGATCGGCGCTGGCTTGCTGCGCGCGGGCGCCAGCGCGCGGGTGGTCCATCCGATCGATTTGCTCGATGCTGCATACGCCGACTCGTCACGACCCACGTGAGTATCGCGCTGGTGTTCGAAATCGAGGAGCTGGTGTTCGATACGCTGACCATGCGCACCGACGCATTGCAGCTCGCGCTGACACTCGAGGGATATCCGCTGACTCACGACGTGGTGCGTCGCGCGCATGCTGGTGCCACCGCCGCCATGGCACTCGATGCTTTGGCTGTCGCGGCCTCGATGGACGTCGTGGCACGCGATCTCGTGCTCGCTCGCACGGCCACGGCAGTGCGCGCGATCCTCGAGCGCGGGACACCGAGTTTCGAGGCGGTGGCGCGCGACCGCCTCGCGCAATTGTCGACTGAATATCCGCTCGCTGTGGTCACGCGCGCGGATCGACACGACGCGCAACGGATGCTCGAACAGGCAGAGTTGGATGTCTGCATTCGCACGATCCGATCACTGGGCGATCTGCCGGAGTCGGCGCAGCACGATGTCTGGGCGGAGACACGTAGCCGATTGTTTGCCGACCGATGTGTCGCCATCGCGCGGCGACCACTGCTCGCCGCGGCGCGGCGCGCAGGCTTTGCGACCGTCGCCATCGACGAGACGTCGGCTGAGACCGACGCGACGCTTGTGTCGCTCGCGCTACTCGACGCATCGTTCCTGCGCTCCGTTTCCTGACTTCCACGAGCCGCCATGACCGACGCCGTTTCGCCGAGTCCCGAACACATTGTCGTGAGCTTCGATCGCAGCGATCGGTTGCGAATGCAGTTCTCAGGCCCCAAGGCCGCCGAATCACTGACGGGCCTCGTCACGAACGATGTCCTCGCGCTGCGCGGTGGCGACGGGCTCTATGCCTGTGCACTGACGGCGAAGGGCCGTGTGATTTCGGATGTTCGCATTCTCGCGATGCCGGCCGACGATGCGGCGGTGACGTCACTGCTCGTGGATGCGAATGCCGCCGGCGGCGTTGGCTTTGCGACGATGATCCGCAAATACGTGAACCCGCGACTCGCGAAGTACGTCGACGTCTCGGCCACCACGTCGTGTCTGACGCTCGACGGCGCTGGCGCCATCGCACTGCTGAACACACTCGGTGCTGATGCGAGTGAAACGGACGCGGTGGCGAGCGGACCGGCGTTCACACATCGCACCATCGTCGCGGCCGGCGTACCAGTGCGACTGGTGCGCGTGCCAGACCTCGGCGCCGACACGACATTCGATCTGCACGTCGACCGGGATGCCGTCGCAGTTCTCGCCGCCGCGCTGACGGCGGCCGGTGCGTTGCGTGGCGACACCGCCGAGTGGAATCGCCGGCGTGTGCTGGCCGGTCGTCCCGAGTGGGGCGCGGACATGGACGAGAGCACGCTGGCGCAGGAAGCGAACATGGATGCGCTGCACGCAATCTCGTACCGAAAGGGCTGCTACACGGGCCAGGAGACGGTGGCGCGTGTGCACTTCCGTGGGCACGTGAATCGCACGTTGCGGTGCGTTCGCCACGCCGATGGCACCATTCCCGCGATCGGCACGACACTGAGCGGATCGGACGGGGCCGCGCTGGGCGATGCTCGCAGCGCGGCTGAGGTCGATGGCGGAACCGCGATTGGTCTGGCGATGCTGCGCCGCGAGGTTCCGGCCAATGCGACCCTCACCTGGCTCGACGGCCACGAACAGCCGCACTCAGTGGTTGTGCTCGATGCTGCTGACGAAGCCTGATCGCTGCAGACTGCCCTCGAACTACGACAGAAAAAAGCGGGGCTGCTCGTGAGAGCAGCCCCGCAGTAATTCGCCGAGCGGCGAAATTACATCTTCTTCGCGGTGTCGGCGGCCGGAGCTGCCATCGCGGTGCTGTCCTTCTTGACGCTGTCCATAGCCGGTGCGGCCATAGCCGGTGCCGGAGCTGCGGCCGGGGCGACAGCAGCCGAATCAGCCTTCGGGGCTTCGGTCTTGGCGCCGCAAGCGGCGAGGGCGAACATAGCGGCAAACGTGGCGATACGCTTCATTTGGAATTCTCCTGGGATATCCGAGGTGGTAGCAAACAGAAGCTCCCGGTCGGCGGGCCCGCCGGCTGGAAGCGACGTGAAGGATATTCCAGCAAGCCGGGCTGTCAAGTGGTTTTGATGCGTTTTTACCGTTTTGGCCCCCAAAATCTTCCGGATTGTGCCGATTACCGCCGATGTTGATGCTACAATCGTGCGCGGCGCGTGTCCCCATGACTGTCCGGATACCTGCGCGACGCTCGTAACGGTCGACGGTTCCGGCCGCGCGACCCGCATTCAGGGCGATCCGGATCATCCCGTGACGAGCGGGTTTCTGTGCGCGAAGGTCAACCGCTATCTCGAGCGCACCTACCATCCTGATCGGTTGACGACGCCACTGCGCCGCATCGGACCGAAGGGCGCCGGTCAATTCGAAGCCTGCACGTGGGACGAGGCGTTGGCGGATATTGGCGCTCGCCTCGACGTGATCCGGCGTGGTCCGCACGGCGCCGAAGCGATCTTGCCGTACTCGTATGCCGGTACCATGGGTCAGCTGCAGGGCAGCTCGATGGACCGCCGGTTCTTCCATGCGCTCGGGGCCAGCAAGCTGAATCGGACGATCTGCGCCGAGGCCGGGCGTGTTGGCTACATGATGACGGTCGGCTCGAGTGTTGGTGCGGACGCGGAAGGTGTGCCGGAGAGTGATCTGATCGTGCTCTGGGGCACCAACACGCTCACGTCCAATCCGCACTTCTGGCCGTTCGTGCTCGATGCCCGCAAAAAAGGCACGCGGGTGATCTGCATCGACCCGATCCGCACCCGGACGGCGGAGCAGTGCGACGAATGGCTCGCGATCAGGCCGGGCGCCGACGCGGCACTCGCGCTGGGCATCATGCACGAGCTCTTTGCGCATGACTGGATCGATCACGATTACGTCGCACGCTACACGACGGGGGTCGACGCCCTGCGCGCGCGCGCGGCAGAATGGACGCTCGCGCGGACCGCGGAGGTCACCGGACTCGCGGTCGAACGCATCGCCGCGCTGGCCGCCGCCTACGGTGCCGCGAAGGCCGCGTTCATTCGCCTGAACTACGGATTGCAGCGGCACGCCGGCGGCGGCATGGCGGTGCGCACGATTGCCTGCCTTCCTGCGCTATCCGGACATTGGCGGCGCGTCGGTGGCGGCGTGAGTCTGTCGGTCAGCGGCACCTTCGCGATGAACAAGGATGGGCTGCAGCGCCCGGATCTCGGCCCGCCGACGCGCACGATCAACATGAGCCTCCTCGGCGACGCGCTGACGAAGCGTGACGCCGGCGTCGGTGGCGCACCGGTGCAGGCGCTGATCGTGTACAACAGCAATCCGGCGGCGGTCGCACCTGATCTGTCCGCCGTGCGGCGCGGCCTTGCTCGCGAGGATCTGTTCACCGTCGTGCTCGAACATTTCCAGACCGATACGGCCGACTGGGCCGACTACGTATTGCCCGCCACGACGCAGCTCGAGCACTGGGATGTGCACACGGCGTACGGCCATCTGTATGCGTCGCTCAATCGTCCGGCGATCGCACCGGTCGGCGAGTCGCTGCCGAACACCGAGATTTTCCGCAGGCTGGCCGCCGTGATGCAACTCGACCATCCCTGTCTGCGCGACGACGACCTGACGCTGATCCGCACGGCACTGGAGTCCACGCATTCGCGCATGACCGGCGTGTCGTTCGAGGCGTTGCTGGAACGAGGTTGGGTGCGACTGAATCTGCCGCGACCATTCCTGCCGTTCGCCGAGGGCGGATTTCTGACGCCAAGCGGCAAATGCGAGTTCGTGTCGCCGCGGCTGGCTGCATTGGGGCTCGATCCGGTGCCGACGTACATCGCACCGTACGAATCGCCAGAGAGCGACCCGCTGCTGGCGGCGCGTTTTCCGCTGCAGCTGATCTCGAGCCCGGCGCATCAGTTCCTGAACACGAGCTTCGTGAACGTGCCGTCGCTCCGCCGCGCCGCCAAGGAGCCGGAGTGTGTGATGCATCCTGACGACGCGGGGTTGCGCGGTGTCGCCAGTGATCAGGTGGTTGAAATTGCGAACGACCGCGGCGCATTTCGCGCACGCGTGCGGATCAGCGACGGCATTCGTCCGGGCGTGATCTGGGCGCCATCGATCTGGTGGACGAAGCTGACGGAAGATCACCGCAATCCGAACGACACGACGTCGCAGCGACTGACGGATCTCGGTGAGGCACCGGTGTTCTACGACAACCTCGTCGAGGTCACTCCCGTCGGCTGAGTTTCCGCACACGGACTCAGCTGCGAACCGCGAACCGCGAACTGCCTTATCGCAAGCGCGCTGCGCGCGCCGCAAAACGGAACAGCCGCTGAACAGCAAGAGCAACGGCCTTGACGCAACGGCGCAACGACGCAACGCGCTCCGAGAGCAGTATTGCCTCCAAGAGCGCCATTCAGCTTCTGAAATACTGTTGTTGGAACTGCATTCGCGAGCGTAGTTCCAGAATCGGTCTTGCGTTGGATGCCGTGCGATACAACGACTATATCGTGCTCAGATCGCGTTGTTCCGTTGCGCCGTTGCGCCGTTGCGCCGTTGCGTCAAAGCCGTTGCTGTGTTGCGGCTGTTCTGTTTTGCGGGGGCGCCGCGGGCGCCCTTGCGACGCGGCTGTTGCTCTTTCGGTCGCGCAACAGCCAGAGGGTTCCCGACGGGAGTATTTTCAGGGCTGAAACGATCGCGCCGGTCTACGGCGTTGAGCGACGCAGAGTCCTGTCATTTCCGACCTCGGAGTTTTTGTGTCCCAGTTGCCCAGCACCCTCGGTGCGCTGAAGCGCTCATCGTGGGGTGAGCCCGCTCGCGCGAAGCGGTCCGTCAAGGACGAGATCCGCGCCAATCTGCTCACGCGCGTGCGCGCCGGCGGTACGCTGCTGCCGGGCGTGATCGGCTATGAAGACACCGTCCTGCCGCAGCTCGTCAATGCACTGCTGAGCCGACACAACTTCATTCTGCTCGGCCTGCGCGGACAGGCCAAGAGTCGCATTCTGCGCGCGATCACCGCGCTGCTCGACGACGAGATGCCGATCGTGGAAGGCAGCGAGATCAACGACAGCCCGTTCGCGCCGATCTCGAAATACGCCAAGACGCGCCTCACCGAGGCCGGCGACGACACGCCGATCGCCTGGGTGCATCGTGACGAACGCTACATCGAAAAACTCGCCACGCCGGACGTGACCATCGCCGACATCATCGGCGACGTGGATCCGATCCGCGCCGCGCGCGGTGGCCACATGTTGAGCGACGAACTCACCATTCAGTTCGGCATGCTGCCGCGCGCCAATCGCGGCATCTTCGCGCTCAATGAACTGCCCGATCTCTCCGGCAAGGTGCAGGTCGGCCTGTTCAACATCATGCAGGAAGGCGACGTGCAGATCAAAGGCTTCCCGGTGCGCCTGCCGCTGGACGTCATGCTCTGCTTCACCGCCAACCCCGAGGACTACACGGCACGCGGCAAGATCATCACGCCGCTCAAGGATCGCATCGGCAGCGAGATCGTGACGCACTATCCGCTGACCGTGGACCTCGGCGTCTCGATCACGTCGCAGGAAGCCTGGACGGCACGCGAGTCGGTCGCCATTCGGGTGCCGTCGTTCATGGCCGAAGTGGTGGAGCGCATCGCCTTCGAGGCCCGCGAGGACAAGCGCATCGATCGGCGCAGTGGCGTGTCGCAGCGTATGCCGATCTCCGTGCTCGAGAACGTGGTCTCGAACGCCGAGCGTCGTGCGTTGCAGACGAATGAGGATCTGGCCGTACCGCGTATGAGCGATGTGTATTCGGCGCTGCCGGCGATCACCGGGAAGATCGAGCTCGAATACGAAGGGGAGCTGGTCGGCGGCGAGAAGATCGCGCGCGAACTGATTCGCCGGGCCGCCGACGCAACGCTGGCGAGCATCGGGCGGGAGTTCTCGAGCGACGAGATCGTGATCTGGTTCGATGAAGGCGGCGCGCTTCAGGTCTCGGACGACGTGGCGGCAGCCACCATGGTGCAGGCATTCGAGACGGTCCCGACGCTGCTCAACATCGTCCGCGCGCTCCGGATCGCGGACGCCACGGACGCCGGTACGACCGCAGCGGCCTGTGAGCTGGTGCTCGAAGCGTTGGTGGCTCGGAAGAAGATCAGCCGCAGCGATGCGGGCGCGTATGGCCGGGCCATTCCGGAAAAGCGGCGCCGGCCCAGCGACGATTTCTGATCGAGGCGCTGGCCTCTCACCAGTCCTTAGCACAGTTTTCGAACGCTTGTCCACTCCTGACCGGTCTGGGCAGGCGTTCTGTGCGTCGGGCGACGTCCGTGCCCGCTGGGTAAGGTTCGCGCTGTCGCAGCGCGCATGAGAACACGCATGGCACTCGCTCCATCCCACGCGTAATGGTGTTGCCCTTCGCCACCCTTCGCGGCCGACTGTTCCTCGTCGTGGCTGCCGCGCTGACGCCCTTCCTGCTCAACGCGGCGTTGTCGGGGATTCGTGAGTTGCAGGACCCGGACTCGGGCATCCGGGCAACGAGTCTGGCGCACGCGCGCGCCACTACCAGACGGCTGGATGACCATCTCCAGGCGATCGAGCGACTGTTCGACTCGGCGCAGACGCGGTTGCGCCGCACGCCCGGCAACGTGACCTCGATCACGTTGATCGACTCGCTGCCGGAGCTCCTCACGCAGTCGCTATCGATCGCCCTGCTCGACTCCAGCGGGGCACGGAAGACCCTGCTCTACGGCGACGGACGGCGGATCGACGAGATTCCGATTGAACGCCGACGGGCGTTGCTGGCGACCGCACTGGTGCTGGAGCGCCGGAGTCGAGGCGTCATGCCTTCGACGTTGTTGGATGAAAGCGCCGCCCGCCTGGAGCGTGATTCGATTGCGCTGCTCCTCGTCCGGGCGCTGTCCCGGCAATCGTCGCCGTGCAATTGTCTGGCCGATACGCGAGGCGTGCTGCTCGCTGCGCTCAGTGACAAGGCGATCCGCCAACTGCTTGGCAGTGAAGCGGTCGCTGCCGGCGGCACGGTGGTCCTGCTCGGCACCGCGGGAGTCCCGATCAGCCGTCTCGCAACGCCGGAGCGCTGGCTGGCGCCCGACGCGCGAGACACCGCGGTGCTTGGCACAATCCTTCTGCCCGAAGGTTCGCTCAGCGTGCGTGGGGCCGACGGCGTGACGCGCGCCGTCGGCTTCATGGCGTCGGCGCTGCTGCCCCTGCGCGTGTTTGTCGGGCTGCCCGCGCCACGCGTGTTCATCGCGCCGCGCCAGCGGATGAAAGAGACCGCGCTGCTGACCGCGATCGCGCTGGCGATCGCCGCAGTCGGCGTCATGCTCGCGTCACGGACGGTCCGCTCGACATTGCGAAAACTCGTTGACGACGCGTCGAGGATTGCCGGCGGCGACTTCACGCACCGGACGTCGATTGTCTCGAAGCGAAACGAGTTCGGGGCACTGGGCTCGGCCATCAACTCGCTTGCGGCCGACACGGAGCGACAACGCACCGAGTTGGAGTCGGAGGTCACGCGCGCGTATCAGATGTTCGATGAGTCGCCAGTGCCGATGTGGATCACGGATGCGACCGTGGGTGGTACACGATCCGGTCGCATTCAGCGCGCGAATCGCGCCGCCGAATCGTTGTTCGGCGTGGAAGTGGATGGCCTGATCGGGCAACGGGACAGCGAATTGATCGAGTCGAGTGCCACGCTGTTCGCCGTGCCCACCGTCGCCGAGCCCCGTGCGGCCCGCACCGGTCACGTGCGAATCCGGCGGAATGGTGTCGCGGCGGAGGAGCACGACGTGTTCGTCTCGTTTCCAAGTATGGCGCGGCAGGCGATCCGCATCGTCACGGTTTTCGGCCACACCGGCACGCCACTGGCGGCAGCGTCAACGTCGGCGCCGGCAGCATCGGTGGAGGCGCCTGCAGCCGCGCTGGCGTCACCGTCCGAGCTGTCATTGGGCGTCTCGCGCGAGGCCGCATCGCAGCCGAATTCGCTGGTGTCGTTCGCGGGCCACGTCGCCTCGGATTTCACGGCGCTGCTGAACGGCATCGAGGGATTCACGACGCTGGCGCGCGACAGCGCCGAGGATCCGGAGATCACGGCCATCGCCATCGATCGCATTCGTGATCTGGCACATCGCGGCCTGACGATGGCGCGGCACGTGCAGGCGTACGGTCAGCGTGACGCGCTCGACCCGCAATTGGTCGATCTGAATGAAACGATCACCGCCGTCGCGCAGTCGCTGGCCGGCACGCTCGCCGACGATGTGCAGCTCGAGGTGCTCTTCAACACGTCACTGGCGAGCGTGCACGCCGATCCCGCGCTGCTGCATCATGCCATTTCCGTGCTCGTCGCGAATGCTCGCGATGCGATGCCGGGTGGCGGCATGCTCTCGCTCGCGACCACCGATCTGGAGATTCCGCCGCAGTCCGACGAAGAATTCGTCGCGCCACCCGGCACATACATCGTACTGACCGTTGCCGACACGGGTCCAGGGCTGTCCGACGATGTGCGGCAGCACATGTTCGACCCGTTCTACTCGACGAAACGGGACGCGAATCACGTCGTGGGACTCGGCCTCGCATCAGTTCAGGGCATCGCAGCCGAACATGGCTGGACCATCGGCGTCGAAAGCGAACCGCATGTCGGGACTGCAGTGTCGATCTATTTCCCGACGACCAGCGCTCGTGCAGCGGAACGGCTGCCGGCGAGCCGCAACGGCGTTCAGCCGACCAGCGATACCGAGCCGTCGCGCAGCGCGTAGCGCTGGCCAGTCACGGGATCCGCCGCGTCCGCGTCACCCGTCAGCGGAAGCGCGAGACGTTCGCCATGTTCGCTCATCCAGCCAACCTGTCGCGCCGGTACGCCAACCATCAGCGCGTACGGTTTCACGTCGTGATTCACGACCGCGCCGGCACCGACGAACGCACAGGCACCGATCGTGACGCCACAGACAATGGTGCAGTTGGCGCCAAGTGTCGCACCGCGGCGCACCAGCGTGTCGCGATACTCGTCCTTGCGCGACACCGCCGACCGCGGGTTGTAGACGTTCGTGAAGACCATGCTTGGCCCGCAGAACACGTCATCCTCGAGCGTCACGTTGTCGTAGATCGAGACGTTGTTCTGCACCTTGCAGTTGTCGCCGATCACGACGCGACTGCCGACGAACACATTCTGTCCGAACGAACAACGCGCGCCGATCCGCGCACCGCTGCTGATGTGCACCCAGTGCCACACGCGCGATCCGTCACCGATCACGGCACCGTCGTCGACGATCGCCGTCGGGTGAATCGTCACCGCCATCTCAGTACTCCAGCGGCAGCGCGACGCGCTTGCCGTCCCGTGCGCTGAGGTATGTCGCGATCAACAGCTCGAGCGAGTGCAGCCCTTCGCGTCCATCGGTGTCCGGCTCCACTTCACCCATGAGCGCACTGATCACGTTGTCGTAGTAGAGCGGATGCCCGAAACCGTACACCGACGTGGTGTCGTAGCTCGCCTTCTCGACCAGCGCATCATCCTCATCCGGTTCGGCAAACTCCCAGTGCTCGAGCTTGTTCACGGCCACGCCACCGAGTCGCACGGTGCCTTTTTCGCCGAGGATGGTGATCGAGCCTTCGAGATTCCTGGGGTACGTGAGCATCGTCACACTCATCGAGCCAAGTGCCCCGGTGCGCCAGCGGATCGAGAGCACGCCGGTATCTTCGACCTGGATGTTGCGGGCGAGGGTGGCGGTGTACGCCTGCACACTCTCCACGGGACCGATCAGCCAGTCCAGCAGATCGACGTAGTGACTGGCCTGGTTCATGAACGCACCACCGTCGAATTCCCACGTGCCACGCCATGCGGCGCTGTCGTAGTAACTCTGCGGGCGACTCCAGAACACGTTCACATTCACCATGTAGATCTTGCCGAAGCGCTGCTTCTGCATCGCACGCTTGACGAGTTGCAGCGTCGGATTGCGCCGGTTCTGCTTCACGACGAACAGATGCACTCCGGCCACGTCACACGCCGCCACCATCGCCTTGCCATCCTGCCAGCGCGTGGCCATCGGCTTTTCGGTCACGACATGTCGCCCTGCCTTCGCGACCGCGATCGCCTGCGATGCGTGCAGTCCGCTCGGTGTCGCGAGGATCACCGCATCCACCGCCGGTTCGTGCGCCAGCAGGCCTTCGAGGGTGTCGTAGGCCGCAGCGCCGGTCTCCGTCGCCGTCGACTGCAGTCGCTCGGCATTCGCATCACAAACCGCCACCAGCTCGGCGCGTTCGCTGTGGACCTTGATCGCGGCAATGTGATTCGCCGAAATGCGACCACAGCCCACGAGGCCGAAGCGAATCGGGCGACCCGTGATCGGACGGGCGCGGGATGGAATGACGAGGGACATGTACGATTGGGCGGAATGGGTGGATGAACGCAAAATAGCCGTCGCGGCGGGGTTTGGCGCGCCATCGACTTCCCGGGGCACGAGTGTCGGCATTTGGCTGTTATCATCCAGAGAGCGGCGCGCATGACGCGCGCTGCGATGCCGGCGCCGGGAGGGTGCATGAAGTTCCACACCTATACGAAGTACAACCCCGAGATGGCCGATGCGGTCGATCTGCAGGCGCTGCTCGATGGGCTGTCGGACTTCCTGCTGCAGAGCGGGTTCGCCGAGTCGGGAGGCTACAACCCGTACTGGGGTAACAACGAAGATCCCGCCGACCGGTCGATGGATGCGCTCAAGGAAGCGATTCTCAATGCGCTGATCGAGAGTGGGCAGTTCACGCCGGAAATGCTCGAAGCGCTGCGCGGTGAGGGGGATGAAGTTTCGCAGCAGAAACTGAGCGAACTTCTCGACCAGATCGTGCAGCGGCTGATCGCCGACGGCTTGATCAACACCGACGTGCCGCCGAAAGCGATGGACTCGCACCAGCCGGTCACCGGCAAGGGCGGTCTGGCGCACGCGGCCAGCAAGGACGTGCAGTTCAATCTCTCGCAGAAAGGCATCGACTTTCTTGGCTACAAGTCGCTGCGCAACATCCTTGGGTCGTTCGGCAAAAGCACGTTCGGCAGTCACGATACGCCGTACCTGGCCACCGGTGTCGAGAGCGACGCGTGGAGCAAGCCGTACGAGTTCGGCGATGTGCTCAATCTCGACGTCAACGAGACGCTCAAGAATTCGATGCTGCGCACCGGCTCGCTCGATGTGCCGATGGATCTGGAATACAGCGACCTGATGGTGCGCCAGTCCGAGTATCGCTCGAGCTGCGCCACGGTGTTGATGCTCGACACGTCGCACTCGATGATCCTGTACGGGGAGGATCGCTTCACGCCGGCGAAGAAAGTGGCGCTCGCCCTTACACACCTGATCCGCACGCAGTTCCCCGGCGACACGATTCGCGTCGTGCTGTTTCATGACAGCGCCGAGGAGATTCCACTGGCAGCGCTGGCCGGCGCGCAGGTGGGGCCGTATCACACGAACACGGCCGAGGGACTGAAGCTTGCGCGACGGATCCTGATGTCGCAGAAGAAGGACATGCGGCAGATCGTGATGATCACGGACGGCAAGCCAAGCGCACTGACGATGCCGGACGGCCAGATCTACAAGAACAGCATGGGGCTGGACATGAATGTGATCGGCCAGACGCTGCGTGAAGTGGCGGACTGCCGTCGCTCGGGCATCACGATCAACACCTTCATGCTGGCGCGCGACCATGCGCTGGTGGAGTTCGTGAAGCGGGTCTCGGCGATCTCGCGTGGCAAGGCGTATTTCACCAACACGATGAGCCTCGGCCAGTTTGTCCTGATGGATTTCCTGCGTAAGAAGACCAAAAGGGTCAGCTGACGCTGGCGGCACGAAAGCGCCCCCGAAAAACTTCGCCCGCCGCACGCGTCAGTGACGACGCGCTGCGGCGGTTCGGGCGTCTGCTGCGCGCCTGGTACAAGCGCAATGCGCGTGATCTGCCGTGGCGACGGACGCGTGATCCGTATGCGATTCTCGTCTCGGAACTGATGCTGCAGCAGACGCAGGTGCTGCGCGTCGAACCGCGGTGGCATGAGTTTCTGGCGCAGTTTCCGACCCTGCATTCCATCGCCAGCGCAGATGTGTCGCAGGTGGAAGAGGCGTGGGAAGGACTCGGCTACTACGCGCGTGCCCGCAACCTGCACCGCACCGCACGACTCGTCACGCGTGACGGCGCAGACGCGGCGGCGACACTGCCGTCGAAGGCCGATGCGTTGCGCGCGCTGCCGGGCATCGGTCGATACACGGCCGGTGCCGTGGCGAGCTTCGCCTACGGACAGCGCACGCCACTGGTGGACACGAACGTGGCACGTGTGCTGCAGCGCGTATTTCTGCCGAAGGCGAAACGCAAAGTGGCGTCGACGGAGAATGCGCTCTGGGAGCTGGCCGAACGTTCACTGCCGAGGAAGTCGGAGGCCGTGTGGACACACAATCAGGCGCTGATGGAAATCGGAGCGCTGGTGTGTACGGCGCGCGTGATGCGATGTGAGCAGTGTCCGCTGAGTACAGTCTGCGCGACCGTCGCGCTGACTCGTGCGAAGGCGGCTCGCTAGCGGGACGGTTGTGCCGGCATGGCCCGCGCAAACACGGCGTCGAATGCGGCGGCGTGTTTGGCATTCCACTCCAACGCAAACTGTCGTGCATCTGCGCTGAGGCGCGTCACCTCGGCATTGTCCGAGAGGAGGCGCAGCACCGCATCGCGCATCGCCGACGCGCCGTCGGCCACCACCACGCCACGGCCGATCGCCGCTTCGAGCCCCTCGGCGGCGCTTGACGTCGAGACAACAACGCGCGCGGCCGCGAGCGCTTCGGCACCCTTGATCTTGAGCCCCGTGCCGCCGCGCAGCGGGTTGATCACGAGGCGGGATTGCGCGTACACCGCTGACAGGTCGTCGACACCGCCGCGCAATAGCACGCCGGGCCGTGGCGCGAGGGCTTCGCAGACACGACCGACCACATCGATCGTGGCATCCGGACGCGCGGCGAGAATCTGCGGCCAGACGGTATCCAGAAACCAGGTCACGCCATCGACGTTGACCGCGTTCCCCGATGCGACGATCAACAGTCGCGGCTCGTGCGACGGATCGCCGGTGTCGAGCAACGGCAGAAAATGCCCGACGGTGACCACCTCGCGCTTCGCGATCGCGCGATAGTGCGCCGCCTCGTGCTCCTGAATGGCGAGCACCACATTGAAGCGATTCAACCCGCGCGCTTCCTCCTCGGCAGTGACGCTGAACCACTGCTGCGGCACGCCCGAGCGTCGCATGCGCGCCGTGCGATCGGTGAAGACATCCTGTGCGTCGAGCACGCGCAGAATGTCCGGTGGCAGCGACTCGAGCGGCAGCGAATTCCACACGTACACCATCAGAACCGCGTGCGGTCGGAATTTTTCAACCTCTTCGGCAATGCGCGGACCCGACGCGCGATCGTACCAGTCGTCCACGTCGGCGCGATCCTGCAGCGGCAGGCCGACGACGCGGCGGCATCGCTCGGCAAAACGGTTCCACCGCGCATGACGTGGTGCGGGATATTGAAAGGGAATCACAGTCGCGCCACCGGAGGTCCAGTGCGCCTGCATCGCTGGCGCGTCGCCGGGCTCGTGGGCGATGTGCACGAGGCGCACCGTGGCGCCGAGATCCTGCAACCGATCGAGCAGCGCGCGGAACCGCACACGATTGCCTGCCGTGGTCGGATGCGTTGGTGTCGGCGAAATCGCCAGCACGCGCAGCCCATCGAACGGGCGACCTGAGTCGTCAGCCATGTCGCGGCTGGCGATGCCGCACATCCGGCATGGCAGTACGCGTGCGACGTTGTGCTCCGACAAGCAACTGACGGCGTGTAGATTGCATGGCAGACTGAAAGCTGCGTGATGCGCGAGGCACATGCCAGCGGTGCCACCACTTCCGCGACGGATCGGTCCGATTCACTTGGCAGCTGCATATCGGCCACGCTGGCTGTTCATCGCGCCACAGATTCCGCGTCCGGAGCGGGCGAGCGGTGATCGACGCCTGTTCGCGATGCTTGCGGCGCTGGCCGCCGACTGTGATGTGGCACTGCTCGTACTCGCCTCACGCGAGCCTGATGCGGCGGCCGCGGAGCGCGCGCTGATCGACGCCGGCGTGCGCTGTGTCGGCTACGGCGCGAAGGTCGGCATCGCCGCGCTCGTGCGCGAGACGTTCGACGCGGTCTGCTTCGAGTTCTATCACACCGCGATCGGCATGAGCCACTTCGTTCGCGCGCTGCAGCCGCGGGCGCTGCTGGTGGTCGATTCCGTCGACCTGCACTTCCTGCGTGAGCGCGAGGCCGCGCGACTGGGCGCGGGTGATCTGGCCGCGGCCGCGCGCACCGAGACAGACGAACTCGCCGTGTACCGACAGGCCGACGTCACGATCGTCGTCACCGGCAGTGAATGCGATGTGCTGCGTGGCCTCGGATTCAAATCGCTGGAAATCGTACCCAACATCGTGCCACTCATTCCGCGCGCCGAGCGGTCGCGCGAGTCGGAGGTGTTGTTCATCGGCGGCTTCCGACACCCGCCGAATGGCGCGGCGGTGCACTGGTTCGCGTCGGAGGTGTGGCCGAGCGTACGCCAGCGTGTTCCGGATGCGCGCTGGATGATCGTCGGCAGTGATGCGCCGCCAGAAGTGCGGGAGCTGGATGGAAGCGATGGAATCACCGTGACCGGTTTCGTGGAGTCGACCGCGCCATGGCTCGATGCGGCGCAGGTATCGATCGCGCCGCTCACGTTTGGTGCCGGCATGAAAGGCAAGGTGAGTGAAGCCCTGGCCGCCGGCGTGCCGGTCGTCACGACACGCTGGGGCGCGCAGGGGCTCGAGCGTGGCGCGGGCAGCGCGTATCTGCTGGCGGATACGCCGTCGGAGTTCGCGGATGCGGTGGTGCGATTGCTGCGCGACTCCGAGCTGCGCGACACGATCAGTCACGCGGCGACAGAACTGGCTCGCCAGACCTGCACCATCGACGCCGCGGCGCCAGCACTCGCGGCTCTCGTTCAGCGCAGTCGCATGGCGGCGCGCGGCGCGGCATCAGGCCGTGTTGCGCGCTGGTGCGCGCTTGTCGCGCTGGTGGTGCGCCGCCGACTGGCGCGACTCACAGGCTGACGCCGCGTTACGACTGCAATCGCACGAAGTGACAATCGAACTCGATCAGCACCGGGAAGTTCGCGTCGTTGTTCGGGAAGATCTGACTGATCGTGAAGCCCATCCCTTCGACGGCACGGATCGTCTCGGTGTAGTCCGGCATCGCCTTGTAGATCGGCTTCACCGATGCCTCGGACTGCAGCGCCACAACGCGGGTGGCGTGACGACTCAATCCCTTCAGCGCCTCGAGATCAAAGCCCTGCGTATCCATCTTCAGATAGATGCGCTCGCCGAGAAACGCCGCGTGACGCTCGATCAGTGCGTCGAGTGTGTCTACCGTGACCGGAATCGACTGCTCGATCGCAGTCTGGCCGTAGAACTGGTCTTTCGTGGATTCGAGTGGTTCGAGGAAAGAACTGAACTGCGAGCCCGCCGTGACAAGAAACTCGGATGTGCCGGGCGCTGCGCCAAGCGCGATCGCTTCGATGCGCCACTCGGATTCCGTGGCAGCACGGGCGGTGATCTGTTTCGCGAGCGCGGGAATCGGCTCAGCAGAGACGACAGGTCCATCGAAGCCGATTTCCGCGCGCACGAAGTCGTGATACTGGCCCTCATTCGCACCGACATCGATCACACCGGTGATCTTCCACTCGCGGAACACGCGACGCAGATAGTCAGCTTGCGGATAGCGGCTCAGTTCCGCCGTCGGAATGAGTGAATAGCCGAGTCGGGCGTGTACGCGACGCGCGAAATCGTAGACGGCGTGTGGCAGTCGGGTCATGGGTGCGGGCGGATGGCAGGAACTGCGCTGGAACCGGATCTGTCGGTGAGTTCGTAGATCATCCAGTCGCTGCTCTCACCGGCCAGGCGATACCGACTCTGGAGAAAGTCCGACGCGGTATTGAAGGCGCCAAGTCGATACCCACGCAGCTCATCTTCTCGACTGAGCAGGTCGCTCGACGGCATCAACCACCATCGCGGCGGATTTTTTTCGAGTTCGGCGATGAATTGCACCCGATAGTTCGCACGCTCGACGGTACCCGCACCATCGAAGAGTGGCCGGATGACGGCAAAGCGCGTCGGCGGACGCAGATCGGCCAGCAGAAATGCCGCCGGATGCATGGCCCAGAGCATGATGCGCGCACGCTGCGGTTCGATCCGCGCGAGGCTGTCGACGATGTTGTACGCTGAGCCGGGATAGCGACCGTAGTAGCGAAATTCGCGGCGCTCGTACGCGGCGATGGCGTCGGCCGAGTTCCGCGTGCGCAGGTAGCGAAAGAACTGCTGCAGTGGCGTCAATGCAGCGACTGCCAACGCCAGCAGCAGCGCCAACCGACGGAAGCGGCCCGCAATCTCGCCGGCGGTTTCTTCGCGCAACGCGGCGAACCCGATGTCGGCCAGCAGTGCGAGAAAGGGCAGCATCGGCAGCCAGTGATACATCCAGCCTTTGCCCTGCAGCATCACGCCCGCCACTGCACCGAGAAACCCAACGGCCAGCGCCGCAATCGTGCGACGATGCGCGCGCGTGGGCCGCACCGCACCGAACAGTGCGATCGGTCCGACGATGCCCCACGGCATCAACAGCATGCCCTTGAACATCGCGGGGATGCGCGTCAGCCAGGGATCACCCAGTCGCGCGTACACATCGCGATTCCATCGCTGCACTTCCCAGAACCCATCGAGCCCACCCCACGCGCGCGTGGCGAGCAACAGCGCGCTGATCGATAGCCCAAAGCCGACGACCACCAGCATCGCCTGCACAATCCGCTGACGCAGCGTGCGATCCTGCGCGAAGCCCACGATCATCCACAACACGACCGCGTAGCCAAGATAGAACGGCTTGACGAGCGTGGCGACGCCGATGAGTGCCCCGGCCGCGACCGCCCCCCCGCTGCCGCCGCTGAGTGCGCACCAGCACGCGACGATCAGCCAGCTCGCGACCCACCCGTCCGGCTGCGCACTGTGCCAGAAATCGAGGCTTGCGTACCAGAGCGCATAGAGCGCGATCGCCACTCGGCCCGATCCAGGTTGTCCGAGGCGTCGTGCGATGGCGCGCATCGCCGCGATCGCTGACAGCACCATCGCGATGTCGAACAGGCGGATGCCCCACGATGTGCGACCGAAGAGCGACTGCACGAGCAGCGAAGGCAACCAGGCCGACGGCCCCTTCGTATCCCACGAGTCGACGTACGGCGCGCCACCGCGATGCACCGTGTCCGCCATCCACGCGAACACGCCTGCATCCCCGGACAGCGGCCATGTCAGCGACAGCAGACTCCAGCCGCCGAACACGATCGCCACCCCGACCAGCAATCGATCCTTCCACCATGGCAATTGGACGTGCTGATCGACCATGGTGCTCAGGAAAAGAATGACCGTAGCGCGCGCTTCGCGCGTCGGAGCGCGCCCCAGACTTTCGGCGGCAGTTCGACGACCACGGCCAGCGCAGCGTCTGTTGGCGTGAGCGGCCCGCCGATCGCCGAACGGGCGACGCGTCGCGCACTGCGAAAGTCACCGTCGCTGGTGTACGCGTTCACGAGCCCGCGTCGGACTGTCCGGAGAATCGGCTGGATGCGATTCAACGTCCCGGGAGGATAGTCGCCGGGTGTCGTCCCCACGTACTCCGCCATGCGCAGCCACCCTTCCGCGATGCCGCGCGAATTCTGCGACGTGTTGGTGGCATGCTCACGCCAGTACCAGAGCGGGTCGACGATCAGGATCAGCGGTGTTCGATGCAGCACGCGCAGAAAACAATCCACGTCTTCGCACAGCCGCTGCTCCGGCCGGAACATCCCCGTCGCGATCAGTACATCGCGTCGGATCAGCATCGAGCTTGGAAACAGGAACCATCCGGTCTCCATCACGTCCTCACCGGCGCGCGGGAAGTACAGTGTGTCGGGCGCGATGGTGACGGTGGTGAGCTTCGACACATCGTATGTCGTGTCTTCGAGGCATGACACCGGATCGAGCTCGCCACCGCGCAGTCGAAGAAAATCGGTGGCGATGCACGCCACGTCCGGGCGCAGCGTCGCGGCCGCCATCTGCCGCTCCAGCTTGCCTTTCGTCCACAGGTCATCGTGGTCCAGCAGTGCGATCCACGCACCGGTGGCGGCCAGAATTCCCGTATTGCGCGCCGCACAGACGCCACGGTTCTCCTGGCGAATCACGCGTGCACCACACGCCTCCGCGACGGCCACCGTCGCATCCGTCGATCCGTCATCCACCACGATGATTTCGTGTGCCGCGTACGTCTGCGCCGCGGCGCTCGCAATCGTTTCGGCGATGAACGA
Source organism: Gemmatimonadaceae bacterium (assembly GCA_031367535.1). GTDB lineage: Bacteria > Gemmatimonadota > Gemmatimonadetes > Gemmatimonadales > Gemmatimonadaceae > JACMLX01. Next base: position 11,603 of record JANLPZ010000089.1, on the reverse strand, counting down.
TGCGGCGTTGTAGGCGGGAATGACGACGGAAACGGTCACACGGGGGGGTGACGATAGTGACTCTCGATCCAACCACGGTAGCTGCCATCCATGACGGCCTGCCACCACGCCTCGTTCTGCAGAAACCATGCTACGGTGCGCGCGATGCCTGTTTCGAAGGATTCCGTCGGCAGGAAGCCAAGCTCCCCTTCGATCTTCGTCGGATCGATCGCGTAGCGACGATCGTGGCCGGGCCGATCGGTCACGAAACGGATCAGCTGGTCTGCCGCAAAACCCTGTGCTGCCGGACACAGCGGGAACTTCGCAGTCAGACTCGGATCAGCATGCGTCGCGTCATCCACCAGACGGCAGACGAGGCGCACGATGTCGATGTTCGTCCACTCATTCTTGCCACCGACGTTGTACACCTCGCCTGGCTGCCCGCGCTCGAGAATCACATCGATCGCACGGGCATGATCGGCGACGAACAGCCAGTCGCGCACGTTCAGGCCGTCGCCATACACTGGCAACGGCTTGCCGGTGAGAATGTTCACGATCAGCAGCGGAATCAACTTCTCGGGGAAGTGGTACGGCCCGTAATTGTTCGAGCAGTTGCTGGTCGTGACGGGCAGGCCGAAGGTGTGGAAGTACGCACGCACCAGATGATCCGACGCCGCTTTGCTCGCTGAGTATGGCGAGTTGGGCGCATACGCCGTGGTCTCGGCAAACGGTGCGTCGTCGGGCCCGAGTGACCCGAACACTTCGTCGGTCGAGACATGATGGAAACGGTGGGGTGCCGGTACCGCCTGCTCCACCAGCCACACCGTACGCGCGGCCTTCAGCAGTTCGTGTGTCCCCACCACATTCGTGTGCACGAACGCATCCGGTCCGTGAATCGACCGATCGACATGCGATTCCGCCGCGAAATGCACGAGCATATTCAACTGGTGCGTGCGCAACAGGTCAGCTGCGACGCCCTCACTCGTGATGTCGCCGTGCACGAACACAAGTCGCGGATCATCGAGCACATCGGCGAGGCTGGCGAGGTTGCCGGCGTACGTCAGCGCGTCGAGCACCACGACGAAGGTCTCATCGTGTGACGTGAGCCAGTGATGCACGAAATTCGCGCCGATGAAACCGGCGCCGCCGGTCACGAGGAGTCTACGCATTAGCGAGTTCATCGAGCATGAGTCGAAGCTGTACGCGCCAATGGGTCGGCGTCAGTCCAAGCGCACGCGCTGTGTCACGAATGTCGAGAACGCTGAACGCCGGTCGCGAGGCCGGTGTCGGATAGTCAGCGGTAGAAATCGGCACGATCGGACTCGCGCGCGACAGCAAACCGCGTGCGAACGCCTCCTCCTGGATGGCGACAGCAAAGTCGTACCAGCTGGCCACGCCCGCGTCCGTCCAGTGCTGTATGCCAGAGACCTGTGGCGCCGCCACCGCCGCCCAGAGTGCCGTTGCGAGACCATGCGCCCAGGTGGGCGCACCAATCTGGTCACTGACCACGCGCACTTCGTCCTTCTCGCGCATCCGGCGCAGTATCGTCTTCACAAAATTCGTGCCATGCGACGAATACAGCCACGACGTCCGCATCACGAGCCCACGATCGCCGAGAGTCTCGAGCACCGCGACCTCGCCATCGCGCTTGCTGGTCCCGTACGCTGACGCCGGCGATGTACGCTCGTCAGGCTGTCGCAGTCCTGACGCCGGTCCGCTGAATACAAAATCGGTCGACGTGTGAATCAGCCGGGCGTCGATGCGGCGCGCCGCCGACGCGAGCATCGCGACGGCCGCCGCATTCACCGCAAACGCGTCAGCCGGCTCCGATTCCGCGCGATCGACCGCGGTGTACGCGGCGCAATTGAGAATCACATCCGGCCGATGCCTGTCGAGACACGCCAGCATCGCCGGCGCATCTCGCAGGTCGAGATGCGCGCGGTCGAGTGCCACCAGCGTCACATCAGCAGGGACGCGACGCTGCAACTCGAAACCGAGCTGTCCACTCGCGCCCGTGAGCAGCACCGTCACCGTCACGGCAGACCATCCAGCGCCGAGAGCAATTGTCCGGCCGCATCCTTCGCGGAGAGCAGTGGCGTCGTACCGGTCGCGATCGGCCAGTCGATCGCGAGTGCCGGATCGTTCCACAGCACCGTGCGTTCACTTTGCGGATGGTACCGATCGGTGACTTTATAAAGCATGTCGGCCGATTCGGAGAGCACGATGAAGCCGTGCGCGAAGCCCGCCGGGATCCAGAGCTGAAGATGATTCGCTTCCGACAGTTCGGTACCGACCCACGCACCATACGTATCCGACGAACGACGTACATCCACCGCCACGTCCCACACGCTCCCCGCCACACACCGTACCAGCTTCCCCTGTGTGTGCTCGGCCTGATAGTGCAGACCGCGCAGCACACCTTCGGATGAGCGGCTCAGATTGTCCTGCACGAACGTCACGTCAGCGACGTCGCGACGGAATGACGCGTCCTGCCAGCTCGACAGAAAAAATCCTCGCTCGTCACCGAACACCTGCGGCTCGATCAGGCACACGTCGGGAATGGCCAGCCACGTGACCTTCATCGTGACGTCGCCTCGCTCAGCATCGCCATCAGATACCTGCCGTAACCTGTCTTGAGCAGCGGCGCCGCAAGCGCTTCGACCTGCGCCGCGTCGATCCAGCCGAGTCGCCACGCAATCTCTTCCGGGCATGCCACCTTCAGGCCCTGTCGCTGCTCGATCGTCTCGATGAACTGCCCCGCCTGCAGCAGCGATTCATGTGAACCCGTGTCGAGCCAGGCCGTGCCGCGACCGAGGATTTCGACGTGCAGCAATCCCAGCGCGAGATAGGCACGATTCACATCCGTGATCTCCAGCTCGCCGCGCGCCGACGGCCGGATCTCCGCCGCGATATCGCAGACGCGCTGGTCGTAGAAATACATGCCGGTGACGGCAAAGTTCGAGCGCGGTGCGACCGGCTTCTCTTCGATACCCACGACCTGACCCGACGCGTCGAACTCCACCACGCCATACGCCGTCGGATCACTGACGCGATAGCCGAAAACCGTCGCGCCGTTCGTGCGCGCGTTGCTGCGCTGCAGCGACGCCGACAGATCCTGCCCATAGAAAATATTATCGCCAAGCACAAGACAACTCGATCGGTTTCCGACGAACTCACGACCGATGATGAATGCCTGTGCCAGTCCGTCCGGTGACGGCTGCGCCGCGTACTCGATCGACATGCCCCACTGCGAACCGTCGCCGAGCAGGTGCCGGAACAACGGCTGTTCATGCGGCGTCGTGATCACCAGCACCTCGCGCACCTTCGCCAGCATCAGCGTGGTGAGCGGGTAGTAGATCATCGGCTTGTCGTACACCGGCAGGAGCTGCTTGCTGACGGCTCGTGTGATCGGATAGAGACGGGTGCCGGATCCGCCGGCGAGTACGATGCCACGTCGCTGAATGCCGTCAGAAACGGACATGTCAGTTGGGTGAAGCAACGGACGCCAACGCGATCACGTCGGTGGGATGTGGCGCTGCGTGTGTTGCGAGAGTGAGCGTCGGATTCATCTGCACCGTGCCATCGAAGCGGCGTGTGTCCGTCACATCGAGCGCCAGGTTCGGCCCGCGATACAACCCGTGATGCTCGGCCCACACCCACGTCTCGATGCTGTAGGAGCCGGCCACCACATTCGCCTGCATGCGGAGCGTCAGGGTGAACGCACCTTCGTCGGGCAACGCGATATTCGCCTCCGCCGTCCCGAACGCCGCCAGCTGCGTGGCGCCGGCCAGTGACACGAACACGATGCCGACCGCTTCGTCACCGCGCTTCGGCTGACCCGTGCGTCGACGCGCCGTGATGGCGACCTCGACGAACCCGCCGGAGCCTGTCGTCGGCGCCGAGATTCCCGCCTCGAGAATTTCGTACGCGGCGTAGTCCTTCAGCAGTTCACCGCCGGTGACGGCAAGGCCGCCGCCGAAATATTGCGCGATGACGTCGCGCGGCCTGCCGATCGTCAGCACTTCGCCGCGTTCGAGCAGCAGCGCCGAGGTGCAGAGCTGCAGCACGCGATCCAGCTGATGCGAGACGATCACCACCGGGATGCCGCTGCGCGACAGCTCCTGCAGCCGTCCGAACGCGCGCTGCTGGAACGTGATGTCGCCGACGGCGAGCACTTCGTCGATGATCAGCACATCCGGATCGAGGTGCGCCGCGATGGCAAAGCCGAGTCGCGCGTTCATGCCGCTCGAGTAGCGCTTGACCGCCATGTCGATGAATTCCTCGATGCCGGCGAACGCAACGATCTCATCGAAGTGTTTGCGGATCATGGCGTGGCTCATGCCCATGATCGAGCCCTGCAGAAACACATTCTCCCGTCCCGACAGATCGGGATGGAAACCGGCGGCGATTTCGATCAGCGAGCCGACGCGCCCAGTGACGGTGATTTCGCCGCGCGTCGGTCGCAGAATGCCCGTCAGCAGCTTGAGCGTCGTACTCTTGCCGGCGCCGTTGCCACCAATGATGCCAAGGCATTCGCCCGGACCGACCGAGAACGAGACATCGCGCACGACCCAGAAGTCACCTGATTCGAGCTCATCGCGCGGCGCGGCGCGGCCCGTCAGTCGCGTCAGCACGGCTGGAATCAGATCGCGCAGACTGTCGTGCCGTTCGCCGCGCCGGAATTTCTTCCAGACGCCATCGAACACGATGCCCGCGTCACCCGACATGAGACTCACCCATCGATCGACTCAGATGTATTCGGCGAACGCATACTGCGAGCGCTGAAAGAGCAGCGCAGCGGCCGGCAACCCGAGCGCCGTCACCAGCACGGCGTACGCGAGATACCATGGCGACCAGACCGTGACGACCGCACCGCTGGCGAGGGTCGTGGTCAACGTGTCCAGCAGATTGTGCCCGGACGTGACGGCCAGACGCAGCCCTTCGAGAATTGGCGACATGGGGTTGACCATCGCAATCGCCGCGCCACGCGCCCCGAACATCGCCGGCTCGAAAAACACCGGCGTGAAGAAAATGCCGAAGGTCAGCAGCACCTGCACGATGTACTTCACGTCGCGGAAGAACAGGTTGGCGCAGCTGAGGAAGAGCGCGCAGGCGACCGTGAATCCCACCAGCAGCACCAGCATCAGCGGCACCCAGAGCAGTGCCCACGACAGCTGCACCGCACCCATGATCGGCAGCAGCAGCGCGAGTGCGATGAGCGCAATGCCGGAGTCGAAGCACTGCGCACCGACCGCCGACAACGGCAAAACAGCACGCGGAAACGCGACCTTGGTGACAAGGCTCATGTTCTGGACGAGGCTGTTCGTGGCGAACCCGATCGCCCCGACAAAAAACGCCCACGGCACCGCTTTCACGGCCATGCCGCCAAGCCCCGCCGCCGACATGCTGCGTCCGGCGAAGTTGGCCAGCGCGAGCTGCACGACCAATCCACTGAACACGATCAGCAGCGGCATGAACAGCGCCCAGCCGAACCCCATCACGGCCTGCTTGTAGCGGATCGTGATGTCGCGTCGGGTGAGCTGATAGAGCAACTCACGCGACGCGATCAGGTCACGCACCATGCGCTGCAGGTCACCCAGCGCCCCACCCAGCGAGGCGCCGCCCGGTGCCACCGCAACGCGTCGCGGCAGGACGCCGGCGCGCGATGGCACGTCCTTCGCCGGCATCACTTGCGGAGGACGTCCTTGTACGCGCGCGGGAACTTGTTGGTGAGCGGATCGACATACTGACGTTCACCGTGACCGACGTAGATCTGTCGCGGCCGCGCGATCTTCTGCTCCTTGTCGTCGAGCATCTCTTCCCACTGCGCCAGCCAGCCGGCCGTGCGCGCCACGGCGAACAACACCGTGAAGAAGTCGGTCGGGAACGCCATCGAGCGGTAGATCAGGCCCGTATAGAAGTCCACGTTCGGATACAGCTTGCGCGCCACGAAATAGTCGTCCGACAGCGCGATGCGCTCCAGCTCGAGCGCGATTTCGAGATCCTTGTCGATGCCGATCTGCGCGAACACCTGGTCGGCCAGCTTCTTCACGATGCGCGCGCGCGGATCGTAGTTCTTGTACACACGGTGCCCGAAGCCCATCAGCTTCGGGCCGCCCTTCCCACTCTTCACCGATTCGATGAAGGCCGGAACGTTCTTCGGATGCTCGATCTCCTTGATCATCTTCAGCACCTGCTCATTCGCACCGCCGTGCAGCGGCCCGAAGAGTGCTGCGATACCGGCCGACACCGCACTGAACGGGTCCACGTGGCTCGAGCCGACGGCCCGGACGGCGTTCGTCGAGCAGTTCTGCTCGTGATCAGCGTGCAGGATGAACAGCACTTCGAGTGCGCGGCTGAACACCGGGTTCGCCTCGTACTTCGGCTCGCTCATGCGCGCCACCATCGACAGAAAATTCTCGCCATAGTTGAGCTGGTTGTCCGGATAGATCGTCGGCAACCCCTTCACGTGGCGATACGAGAACGCGGCCAGCGTCGGCAGCTTCGCCAGCAGGCGAATCACCGAAATGTAGCGTTCCCTCGGGTCGAAGATATTGTGCGCATTCGGATAAAAACTCGACAGCGCCGCCACCGACGAGCAGAGCATCGACATCGGATGCGCGTCGTAGCGGAAACCTTCGAGGAACTTCCGGATGTTCTCGTGCACGTACGTGTGGAACGTGATGTCATGCACCCACACGTCGTACTCGGCCTGCGTCGGCAGCTCACCGTGCCGCAGCAGATAGGCGACTTCCAGAAACGTTGCACTCTCGGCCAGCTGCTCGATCGGATAGCCGCGATAGCGGAGAATGCCCTTGTCGCCGTCGATGAACGTGATGGCGCTCTTGCAGCTCGCCGTGTTCATGAAGGCCGGATCGTAACTCAGGAGCCCGAATTCGCCCGGATCGCCGCGCTTGACCTGCTTCAGGTCGCCGGCACGGATGTACGTGTCACCTTCCGGTCCGTCGGTGGCGATCGGCGCGCTGTAAGCGGAACCGGTGCGGCTGTCGCGAAGCTCGAGGGTGCCACCGGCGTTCGTGTCACTCATCCTGCGGTCTCCAGAGGAAGTTTGTGCGCTCCGGCTCAACCCGGAGGATTCCCGCGCAGTCCAACAACCCGAGGCCGCCGCACGAGGGTCCGGCATCGGATCGGGACGTAACCTGCATTCGAACTTAGCAGCACGACATACTCATGCATCACACGAGCCGGCGGTGATTGTCGCCCCGCTGCGGCCCGCGCATCTTGCCCTGTCGCGCCGTGACGTGGCACGGCTCTCGCCAGTCTCCGACGACGGGTTTTGTGTGCTCGGCAACTGCGCCACGCCGCACCCCGCTGTTTCCCGCTCTTCCAGGACGCTGATCGATATGTGCGGCATCGCAGGCTTTCTTGGGCACCCGGCGTCGGGCACACCGGACGTTGCGGTGAAAGCGATGACGGATGCGATTACACATCGCGGCCCGGATGCCGACGGCGCCTGGTGTGACAATGAGGCCCGCATCGCCCTGGGCCATCGACGGCTGTCGATCATCGATCTGTCGCCGCACGGCGCCCAGCCGATGCACGCCGCCAGCGGCCGATACGTGATCGCCTTCAATGGCGAGGCCTATAACTACGCACCAATTCGCGCCGAACTCGGCCTTTCAGGCTATCCGTTCAAGGGGCACAGCGACACCGAGGTGTTGCTGGCCGCCTTCGATCGATGGGGCATCGAGGACAGCGTCCCGAAATTCGCCGGCATGTTTGCGCTGGCCGTCTGGGATCGCCAGGAGCGCTCGCTCTGGCTCGTGCGCGACCGGCTCGGCGAAAAGCCATTGTTTTACGGGCAGGTGGCCGGCAGCTGGCTGTTCGGGTCCGAGCTGAAAGCGCTCCGCGCATTCCCCGGATGGCGCGCGACTATCGACGTGACGTCGGTCGCGCAGTTCCTTCGGCACGGCTACATCCAGGCGCCGGCGTCGATCTACGACGGGATCGCCAAAGTCCAACCCGGGACGATGGTCGAATTGCGCGTCGGGAAGTCGCCACGCGAGATCGTGTACTGGTCGGCGGAAGCGGCGGCGCGCGCTGGCCTCGCCAACCCGATCACCGGCAGCGCCGACGACATCGCCACCGCACTCGACGCCGTGCTGCGTCCCGTGGTGCGTGATGAAATGGTCGCCGATGTGCCACTCGGGGCCTTCCTGTCCGGCGGCATCGACTCGTCGCTGATCGTGGCACTGATGCAGGCGCAGTCCAGTCGGGCCGTGCGCACATTCACGATCGGGTTCGACGATCCGCGATTCAACGAAGCGGGGTTCGCACGCGAGGTCGCCGCCCATCTCGGCACCGAACATACGGAGCTGATGGTGAGCGGCGAGGACGCGCTCCGATTCGTCGAGCGCCTGCCCGCGATCTACGATGAGCCGATGGCCGACTCGTCACAATTGCCGACACTGCTCATCTCGCAGATGACGCGGCAGCATGTGACGGTGGCGCTGTCCGGCGATGGTGGGGATGAGCTCTTCGGTGGATACAGCTGGTACTCCGGCGCGATCGGTGCCGCTGACCGACTCTCGCACTCCACGCCCGCGTTGATGCGGAAGATGGTCGGCTCCGTGCTGCGCAGCATTCCCGATCCGCCGCCTGATCTCATCGCACGACTCATCACCGACGGTGATCGCGCGATCGGTGATCGTCCCGCGAACGCGCTCACGCGACTCGGCGCGCGCCTCGTTGCACCAGGGCACGAAGCGTCCTATCAGTCCGTGCTCGCACAGAGTGTCACGCCGGCCGACCTGATGCGCGCCGACTTGCGAGCACGTGCCGGCTTCGGCACCCTCCGTGGCCCATGGCTCGACGACGCACGAGCATCCGAGTCGCGCATGTTGTTCGATGCCACCAGCTACATGCCCGACGACATTCTCGTGAAGGTCGATCGCGCCGCAATGGCATTCAGTCTGGAAACGCGCGCGCCGTTACTCGACCACCGCGTGTTCGAATTCGCCTGGCGCATTGCGTTCGCAGACAAGGTCATCGACGGCGTCGGCAAACAACCGTTGCGCCGTCTGCTCTTTCGCTACGTGCCGCGCGAGCTGGTCGAACGACCGAAGCGCGGATTTGCAGTACCGCTGGCCGCCTGGTTGCGCGGTCCGCTGCGCCCATGGGCCGAAGACCTGCTGTCGGCGCAATCCATCACCGCCGGTGGCGTACTCGATGTCGCGCGTGTGCGCCGACTCTGGTCGCAGCATCTGGGCGGCCTCGCGAATCACGGCGACCGTCTCTGGGCCGTCCTGTCCCTTCAGGCATTTCTTCGCGCGGAAGCGAGGCCGGCAGTCGCGGCGCGTTCGGCGTGAGCATCGCTGTCACATCCGCCACGTCACGCTGGCCGCTCGGTGCGTTGCACGAGTTGCGGCATCGGCCGGCCAGTCAATTGCCGGCGCTCGACGGACTGCGGGCGATGGCAGTCCTGCTCGTGATCTGCGATCACTGGGTGTTCGAATGGGTCGATATCGCCCATCTCCCATCTCCCTCGTTCGTGAAATTTCCGCTCTTCTATTGGGGATGGACTGGCGTCGATCTGTTTTTCGTGCTGAGCGGGTTTCTGATCGGCAAACAGTTGTGGGGCGAACTCTATCGCACCGGTACGATAAGGGTCGGTACATTCGTGCTGCGTCGTGGGCTGCGCATCTGGCCGCTGTACTACGTGTCGATGGTATTGCTCCTGCTCCTCTCTTCGACACGCGCGCCACAGTGGCCCGATTGGGTGATGCTCAGCAACTACGTCTACACACGGTATGCCCGCAGCTGGTCACTCTCGACCGAGGAGCAGTTCTATCTGCTCATCCCCACGCTGCTGCTCGTCTTTCGCAAGCTTGCACCGGCGCGCATGTGGCCGGTGTGTGTGCTTGGCCTGATCGCCCTCGTTCCCGCCGCGCGCGCCGTCACATTCGCGGCGCTCTCGACGCAGCAGCTGACTCCTGAACGCATCGCGGTGCTGATGTATTCCCCGTTCCACTTGCACGCGGAAGCACTGCTGATCGGTCTCATCGTTGCGTGGATCGCGCTGCGTCGACGCGATTGGCTTCAGCCGACGGCTCACTCGCGCGTCGCGCTGCGTGTGCTGGCGGGCAGCGGCGCGGTCGCCGTCGCCGGTGTGGCGCTGCGTATGCTCAATCGCGAAGCCTTCGCGTATCTCGCGCTCGGATGCGTGTATGGAGCGGCGCTCTGCGTGGCACTGGCTGATCGCTCGATGCTCACAGCGGTGCTGCGCTGGCGCATCTGGTATCCTCTCGCACGGTTGTCATTCGGCATGTACCTCAATCACCTCGTGCTGCGCGAACCGACGGACACGATCATCGCATTCGTCAATCGGGCGCTCGGCGTGGGATCGCACGCCGCATTTCTCGCCGGCCTGACGCTCACGATTTTCGCGTCGGCCATGACTGCCGCCATCACGTACGTGTTCGTGGAACAGCCGGGTCTCGCGATGCGTGACCGCTGGCTCAGTCGCCGCGAGGCGAGACGGACGTTCGGTGCTGCGGTCGCAACGCAGTGAGTCAGTCAGCGCGGCTCTCTCTCTCTCAACGCCCCCTATGCGTATCGAATCGCTTGATCGAGCTATCGAGTCTCAACACGCCGCCGAAGTGCGCTCCGGTGAGCGCTTCACGTTCGGTGAGAACTGGCGCGACTTTCTGCGGACTGTGGATGAGTCGCGCATCGCCGAATCGGTCGCTGCATTGCAACAGATGCTGGGCGTGACCACGCTCGACGGCAAACGTTTCATCGACATCGGTTCGGGCAGCGGGTTGTCCAGTCTCGCCGCGCACCGACTCGGTGCCGACGTCACCTCGTTCGACTATGACCCCTCGTCGGTCGGCTGTACGCTCGAGATGCGCGATCGGTATGCGAAGGACAGCGAGCGTTGGCGCATCCTGCACGGATCCGCGCTCGACGCCGCGTTCCTCGAGACACTCGGCACCTACGACGTCGTGTATTCGTGGGGTGTGCTGCATCACACCGGCCAGATGTGGAACGCCATTCACAACGTGCTGCCGATGGTCCGGCCGCAAGGGATTCTTTTTCTCGCGCTCTACAACGATCAGGGCGTCTGGACAAAGCGCTGGTTCCGCATCAAGCGCGTGTACTGCGCTGGCGTGCTCGGGAAGCTCGCCGTCTCCTCAGTCTTTGTGCCGTGGTGGGCGTGTCGCATCGCACTCTCCGATGTCGTGCGCGGCCGCGCGCCGTGGTACACATGGACCACGTACGGAAAGAATCGCGGCATGTCGCTCTGGCACGATTGGCATGACTGGCTTGGCGGCTATCCGTTTGAGGCGGCGAAGCCGGAGGACATCATTCTGCCCATACAGACACAGGGCTTCACGCTCACGAATCTGAACACGCAGTACGGATCCGTGGGATGTGTGGAGTACGTCTTTCGCCGCACCGGCTGACGCCCTGCACACCAGCACAACGCGCGCTCAGAATGGCGCGTGGCGCGGCAGTTCCAACTCGAACTGAAACGCGCTGCCGACGTCGATCACGCTGTCCACCAGCAGTTCGCTGTCCATCGCGCGCACGAGACTCTGGCAGATCGACAAGCCAAGGCCGGCACTCGAGAACACATACTGTCCCGGCTTGAGCCGACGACG
>JANLPZ010000042.1:0-28716 GCA_031367535.1 Gemmatimonadaceae bacterium | reverse complement strand
CTGCCCTTCACCATCGCGCGTGAACGCCCGACGGTTTCCGCCGGGAAGTTGCCGAGCAGCGACACCGGTGCACCGCCGGCGGCCGGCGCAAGCGTCATCGCGAGACGCAGACGCGAGTCGCCGCCGACGCTGTCGCTCATGCGCAGCTTGCCATCGGGATCGATCGATGCCTGCGCCGGCCGTGTGCCGCTACCGAAGCCGGTGGTGGCGTCGTTCAGTTTCGAGAGCAGCGTCTGCAGCGTATCGGCTCCGCCCACCACGAACGACATCGAGACCGTCGTGCCATCACCGCGCAAACCACTGAACGTCATCGTGTCGCCGACGTTCACGCCCAACGACACGCCACCGGAGCGCAGATCCGTCAGGCGTGTCGCGCCGTCGGCCACGTTGTTCGTCGCATCCTGGAACGCGAGGCCGGACGCGAGCACCTGCTGTACACTCGTCTGCGCGCCCGACGACAATCCGAGCGCCGCAATCGTGCTGGCGCTGTTCGGGTCGTTGGTGGCCGTGACGTTGCCGCCGATGCTGACACGATACGACGGCACGCCGCCGACGGTGTCCTTCTGCACCTCGGCCTGGCCGCCGGCCGCACGAATCTTGGCGACGATGATCGAGATCGAATCGACCGAGAGATCGATGGAGATGGTCGTGTTGCCGACACGAATGCTGCTCGGCGGCGGCATCGTCACGCCGAGGGCGGCGGCGATGGCGAGTCCCGCCGACGGCACTGCACGCGACTGCGTGTCGATGAAGCCGAGGTCCTTGAGGACGCCGGACGCACCGTCAGCGAGGCCGGTGCCGGTGCTGCCTGCAGCATCTGACGAAATCACGAGACGCTTCTGGCCAACCGCGCTGGTGATCACCGACGCGGACACCTTGGTCGGTGTGCCACCGGTGTTCAGTGCATTGATCTTGTCGCGGATTGCGTCGAGTGTATCGGTCACTTCGACGGTGACCGCCTGACCGCCGACGGTGAATGAGCCGGCGAGGTTCATCGCGACGGCGGAATCACTGACGACAGCGCCGCTCAGCTTTTCGGCGCGTGCAAGGTCGACAACTTCTACGCGATACGATCCAGGCAACGCGCTGGCGTTGGCGGTCGTCGACAGCAGCGTGCGATTGGTCTGCGAGCTCGGTGACGCAGTGGCGGCGAAGTTCGTGAACGCGCTGCCCAGCTTCAGCGCATTGCCGGCATCCTGCAATTTCGTGACGAGCGCCGAGAGGCTGTTCCACGCGGTTTTGCGCTTCTCGGCATCGGACACCTGCGTCTGCAGCGGAGTGACTGTCTGCGCCGTTTCGACGGCGGCCAGCTGGTCGACCAGGTCGCGCCATTGCACGCCGGAAGCGAGGCCTCCGATGTTGATCGTGCCACTCGACGAACTGATGCTGGTGGACATGGTGTTGTGCTCTCCTGTGCGATGGCCGACCGTCTCGCGTAATGCGCGACGGCCGGCCACCGTCATTCACGGCCAGTCAGGTTTAGCGGAGAAGACTCAGAACGCTCTGTGAGCTCTGGTTCGCCTGCGCCAGCATCGCCTGTGCTGCCTGCGTCAGGATGTTGTTCTTCGTGTAGTTGGCCATTTCTTCTGCCATGTCGACATCGCGGATCGTCGATTCAGCAGCCTTCACGTTCACGACAGCGGCCTTTAGGTTGGCCACGGTGTAGTCAAGCCGGTTCTGACCGGCACCGATGTTCGCCAGCACGCTGTTGATCGACGTCAGCGCCGTATCGACGGCCGAGATCGAAGCACCGCTCGCCAACGTCACGCTCGATGCTGCCAGCGTGGCGTCAACCGTCACCGTACCACCCGTCGTGCCATCCGACACCTGGAAGGCGAGGCTCGTGAACACCGTCGAACCCTGGAAGTTCGTGGAGCTGATGATGCGATCCACTTCCGAGCTCAGCGTGGTCAATTCCGTGTTCAGCGTGGCGGTCACCGAGCTGTTGTTGCCCGTCGATTCACGCTGGATGATCAGTTCCTTCTGACGCTCGAGGATCTTCTGGATCGTCGAGGCCGACCCTTCCGCGATCTGCAGCATCGCGTTGCCCTGCTCGGAGTTCGCGGCGGCAACAGTCAGCGAGCGGCTCTGCGCACGCAGCTTGTTGGCGATGGAGAGACCGGCGGCATCATCGGCGGCGCGGCTGATCCGCAGGCCCGACGACAGTTTCCGCATCGAGCTTTCCGTGGCCATGTTGTTGATGAACGCGTTCTTGGCCGAGTTCAGTGCACCGACGTTCGTGTTGATACGCATGGGACAAATCCTCCGTGATTGACTAGTGGAGCATCCTTGCTCCCCCCGGGCCCGCGAATCGGTATCCGGCTCCCCCCCGAGTCTCGGCAGGTTCTAATCGGACTTGAGCGTATGGTCGCGCCTGCTTCAGCGGCATCTGTTTGGCTGCCGATCCTCAGGCGGACATGCCATCGAATTCGCCACGCAACATCGCCCTGCGTCCGGGCCCGCCGTCACGTCGCGATCGCGCCCTCGCTGAATGCAAAGCCGGCGCGCTCGCGCTGCAGATGGGGAAGACCGATGCGGGCCTCAAGCGGTACGCCGCCGGCGTCGCACTGGCACCGCACGATGCTGATGTCGCAGCACTGCACGGCGTCGCACTGCGCAGCGCGGCACGCCTCACAGAAGCGCAACGCGAATTGATTCGCGCAATCGCGCTCGATGTAACACGCGCTGACAGTTTCACACAACTGGCGCAGACCTATCGCATCGCCGGTGATCGTGTGCAGGCCGCGAATGCATTTCTCGCCGCCGCACGATTGCGTGTCACCGATGTGATCGCGTGGCGTGACGCCGCCGAGGCACTGCGACTCGCTGATCGTATTGACGATGGATTGGCGACGGCGCAGCATGCCGCGACTCTCGCGCCGGCCGATCCTGATATCGCGAACACCACCGGGTTGCTGCTGCATCGCGCCGGTCGGTTCGTCGAGGCGCTCGCGTTGTGCGAGCGTGCGCGCGCCACCACGCCCGACGCGTTGCATCTGTCGCTGACGCACGCGATGCTCTGCCGCACGCTCGGACAGTTCGACATCGGCTGGTCGCTCTACGAACGACGGCTCGAACTGCCCGCGCTGACGCAGCGGTCTTTCGCACCGACGTCGCCACGATGGGACGGCACACCACTGGCCGGCCGCAGCATTCTCGTGCGCGCCGAACAGGGGCTCGGCGACCAGATCCAGTTTCTCCGCTGGACATCGATGCTGCATGCGCGCGGTGCCTCGCGTGTGATCGTGCAGGCCGCACCGCCACTGGTGCGCTTGTTCCGCAGCGCGCCCGGCGTCGACCTGGTGATCGCATCGGACCGGCCGGCACCATCACACTCCGTGCACGTGGACTGTGGCTCGCTGCCGCATCTGCTGCGCACCGGCAATGATCTGCGCGCCGATCTCGTACCCTACCTCAGCACGACAGCCTCCGACGCGAGCAGCGGCCGATTGTTTTTCGCGAGGACGGACGCCACGCTGCGCGTCGGCATCGTCTGGGGTGGGTCTCCGCTGCAGGAGGACAATCGCATCCGCTCAGTGCCGTTGCCCGGCTTGCTGGCCGCCGTCGTGCGCCCGGACGTGGACGTCATCGTGTTGCAGCAGGGCCCGGCCCGCGAGCAGCTGGACACGATCGACCCCGTCATCCGCAGCACGCTGCGCGACGCCGCGGCAATCTGCAGTGACATGTACGACACCGCCGTCGTCGCTTCCCAGTGTGACGTCGTGATCAGCATGTGCACATCGGTCGCGCACCTCGCGGGCGCACTGGCACTCCCGACGTGGCTGATGCTCGCGACACCGGCCGAATGGCGCTGGGGCGCGCGCGGGGCGCAGTCGGACCTGTATCCGAGCCTGCGGCTGTTCCGGCAGCAGCAGTCCGGTGACTGGACTCACGTCTTCGACGCGATCCGTCGAGAGATCGCCCAACTCTGCCAGGCGCGTCACCCATGATCCGCACCAGTCACGCACGCCCGCGACCGCGCCATGCGGCGCCACCGCCGCTCACCAGCCACGACATGCTGGTGCGGCAGGCCGACACGCTGCGTCGCATGGGCAACCACGATGCGGCCGTGAAAGCCTTTCATGGCATCACGGTGCAGTATCCCGATCGCAGCGATGCCTTCAGCAACCTCGGTGGCATGCTGCAAGCCGCCGGACATCCCGGCGCGGCGCTGCAGGCCATCACGCGCGCGATCGAGCTCGATCCGACGAGTGTGCCGGCGCTGATCAACTCCGCCGAAATCATGAAGGATTTCGGCGAATGGGACATCGTGCGCGACACGTACGAGGCCGCGCTCGCACTGCAGCCCGACAATCCGGCGCTGCGCTACGCCCGCGCGCTGCATCTGCTCACACTCGGGTCATGTGCGGAAGGCTGGCGCGAACATGAACAGCGATTGCTCGTGCCCGATCTGCCCCTCAGCACAGCGCGCCTGACCACGCCGCTCTGGGATGGCTCACCGCTCGACGGTCAGCGCATCCTGATCGATCACGAACAGGGACTCGGCGACCAGCTGATGTTCGCGCGGTTCGTCGGCGAGGTCGCGGCGCGCGGCGGGCAGGTGATCCTGCGCTGCAGTGCGCCGCTGGTGACGCTCTTCAAGACGCTGCGTGGTGTCACGAAAGTGATCGCCGATGGTGACCTGATTCCGGCGCACGATATCCGCGCGAGCCTCATGTCACTGCCATTTCTGCTCGGGCTCGAAGACGCCGACGATGTGCGCACGGCGCCGTATCTGGAGCCGATTGGCGCGTGTCCCAATGTGATCCGCACCTCGTTCGTGCCGGGGCGCACACATGTCGGCATTGTCTGGTCCGGCAATCCGCAGCATCGCAACGATGCGCGCCGTTCGATTCCGCCGCGCTACATCAAGGCGCTGCTTGGTTCGCCCGAGGTGGACTACGTCTCGCTGCAGCGGCACGATGGCACCACCGACTTCCCTGAGCCGCTGCGCTACGGTGTGCGTGATCTGGGCGGCGCGCTGCACACGTTCAACGATACCGCACACGCCTTGCAGCAACTCGACCTGCTGGTCACGGTGGACACGTCCGTCGCGCATCTCGCCGGCGCACTCGGCGTCCCGACGTTGCTGCTCGTGCCATTTGTGCCCGACTGGCGCTGGATGGTGAACCGGGACGACACGCCGTGGTATCGCTCCGTGCAGCTGATGCGACAGGAATCATTGTTCGAATGGGCGCCGGTGATCAGTCGTGTGCGCGCGCATGTGAGCGCGTTGGCGGCCACCAGGACATGACGGCGACGTTCTCCGCCGAGACGTCCGCGATCACACTCTGCGCCGAAGGTGCGATGCTCGCCGACGCCGGCGATACGGCGGGCTCGATCGCGTGTTACGCGCGCGCTATCGAGCTGGCGCCGTCCGTGCTCGCGCTGCATCTCATTCTCGCGAACTCGCTGTTGCTCGATGGTCGCACGGTGGATGCTCGCGCCGCATTGCGCCATGCACTGCGTGTGGCATCGCGACCCGACGCGGCCTCAGAGTTCACACTCGGCAAGGCGCTGGTGGACGCCGGTGCGGGCGCGGATGCCGAGCCCTGCTTCCGGCGCGTGCGTGCCGAGTTTCCCGGTGATGCCGGGGCCGCATCGGCGCATGCCGCCGCGTTGCGTGACGCGCAGCGTCCCGAGGAAGCCTGGGATGCGATATCGGCTGCACTGCGCATGGCGCCGAACGAGCCGGTCGCACTGCTCACCGCGGCGATGATCCGACACGACCTTTCCGATTTCACCGGCGCATTGCACTGGTGTGAGAAGAGCCTGGCGGTGCGACCCGATTCGTCCGGCGCACGCGTGACCCGCGGCTATCTGCGCCAACTGCTCGGCGACAGCGACGGCGGCTGGAGCGACTTCGAGGCGCGCGCGCTGCCCGTGCCGAATACGGCGGCAGAGCGGTGGCGCGGCGAGTCGCTCGAAGGCAAGTCGCTGCTGGTGATCGGCGAGCAGGGTGTCGGCGATCAGTTCCAGTTTCTGCGCTACGTACATCATCCTATTGTGCAGGCCGCCTCGCGCGTGATCGTATCGTGCCAGACCGACGCGGTGTCGTTGCTGCGGACGTCCGGGTATAACGCCGTGCCGCGTGACGTGACCGTGTTCACCGACTACTACGCGCCCCTGCTGTCGTTGCCAGTGATCCTCGGCGTCGGTGCCGACTGGCGCGGTGCCGGCGACGTGTATCTCACCGTGCCGGATGCGCGCACGCGCGAACGGAAACAGGTCAAACGCGTCGGGATTGTGTGGGCGGGAAATCCGGCGCATCGCAACGATGCCGTGCGCTCGATGTCGCCAGAATTGTGGCATGGTCTGCTGCACTCACGTCCGGAAGTGCAGTTCGTGTGTCTGCAGCATGGTCTGAGCGGCCGCGACGTGCCGATGGGCACCGTTGCAGCGCCGCCATGTCGTGACTGGCTCGATACCGCCCGTCAGCTGTGTAGACTGGATCTGTTGATCACGGTGGACACCGGCATTGCGCATCTCGCTGGTGCGCTGGGAGTGCCGGTGTGGCTGCTCGTGTCGCACGTGCCCGATTGGCGCTGGGGCATCAGCGGCAGCAGCACGCCCTGGTATGCGAGCGTCCGACTCTTCCGGCAGCCGGCGCGCGGTGACTGGTCACGCGTGCTGACGAATGTGAATGCGGCACTGAGTGGGGCGGACGTCGGCGGCTAAAACGTGTGTTGTTCGTGTGATTCGGCGACGGTGTGATTCGGCGACAGTGCACGTAATTGCCGTGCAATTGCGTGCACTGTCGCCGAATTACACCCACCCAGTGGTGCTTACGCGATCGCAATCGGATGATGCATGCCGTAGCGCGAATCCGGCAGCACGACCTGACGGCCCACACGGCGCTCACGATCGATCACGATCGGGCTTTGCAGATTGGCCGAGGACGGATGTCCACCGTCCAGCTGCACCACGGTCAACACGAGCAACGCAGGACCATTCTCCGCGCCGCCGATGGCCGCCAGGTCCGCCGCCGGCAGCTCCACTTCGAAGCCCGACACGACTGCGAACGGGTCCGCGAGCAGAAATGTCAGCTCGGCGTCGTCCACGCTCTGCAGCCACACCAGATCGTCGCGTTGCGTCTCGACCAGCGCGAAGTTGCGCAGCGCCGCGAAACCCGGCAGCCCGGCTGGAAACGTGATCACGGTGTCGGACCGGATTTCGAGCGGGCCGAGGAGTACCGAATTCAGATTCACCAACTCGGCCGACGGCATGGCAATACTCATCGCAGATAGTCCAGCACGTTGAGGTTGAGCACTTTGTTGGCAGCACTGAGTGCCGCTTGGTATGCCGTCTGCGCCTGCGCGAAATTGACGGATGCATCAGACAGATCGATGTCGTACAGCAGCGAACGACTCGTCTTGATATCGACCGTCGCTTCGGCCAGCTGCGCCCGCAGCGTTTCGTACTGGTTCACGCGCGCGCCGGTCTCGCCGAGCAATCCGCCGATGCTGTTGCTCGACGCGTCGAGGGCCGGCATGGCGGCGCTGATGCCCGCGGCGTTGTTGCTGCCCAGTGCGGTCGAGAGGTTGCGCAGCGCCACCATGACGTTGGTGTCGTTGAAGATCTCGTGCGCGTTGTGATTCGGTGACGAGAGCTGGCCGGAGGCGATTTCGTACTGCGGGTTGGTGATGGCAGCCGCGTTGGCCATGAACGGCGGCACGGAGTTCGGTGTGTTGGCCATCGGTTCCTGCGTCGCGCGCGAGCCGCCGAACAGATAGCCGTTGTTGAAGCGGGTGTTGCCAAGCCCGATTGCCGATTCGATCAGCTGGTCCACTTCCGCCTTCGCGATCAATCGCGTGGAGGCGTCGGAGTTGGAGCCGATCTGCGAAGAGGCGAGTTCGCGCGCCCGTTCGGTGATCAGCTGCAGGTTGCTGAGCACGCGGTCTTCTTCGTTGGCGCGGGCGACGGCGAGATCACCATTGCGGGCATACTGTGCGTAGGCCGCGAGGGTGCTGTCGGCGCGCAACACGTTGGCGGTGGCGCCCGGATCCTCAGACCCCTTCTGGAAGCGCTTGCCCGTCGCGGCCTGATCCTGTGCCTTCACCAGGCGCTGGAGGTTGTTCTGGATGTAATCCAGCTGTGACCGCTGCGCCTGTGAGGTGGTGACCCGCATCTGCCCTGCCTCCTGAGGAGAAGTCTTTTCCAGCTGACTTGCCGGAACATCCTGCCCGACGTGCCTTGCACCCGCGAGATGCGGTTCTACTGTTGTCAGGTATCGGTCGGAACGTTTTGCCGCTTGAACATCTGTGCTCCGGTTCGGCGGCGCCTGGCCACCATTGCTGAGAACCTCCCCGCAGCTGCCCCTGCATGGCCACGATCCTGTACGTCGATGATGAACCCAGTGTCGGTCTGATTCTCGAGGACACGCTGGAGCAGGCCGGCCACACGCCGATCGGGGCCCGGAATGTCCCCGAGGCGCTGCAGGTGCTCGCGCGCGGCGACATCGACCTGGTCATCTCCGACTACCGGATGCCGGGCCTCTCAGGCCTCGAATTCCTCTCGCTGCTCCGGCGCGAGGGGTACGATGTGCCGCTGATCATGCTCACCGGCTACGCGTCCATCGAGCACGCCGTGGCGAGCATCAAGGCCGGCGCGGTGGACTACATCACCAAACCCGTCCGGCCGCAGCAGCTCGAGCTGGCCGTCGAGCAGGCGCTCGAACTCGTCCGTTTACGCCGCGAGAACGACGCGCTGCGGCGTGAGGTGATGGAGTTCCGCAACGAGCGTCAGATCATCGGCGACAGCCAGGTCATGCGCCGGCTGATGCAGACCGTAGCGATGGCCGCGCCGACACGCGCCACCGTGCTGCTGCAGGGTGAGTCGGGCACTGGCAAGGAGCTCCTCGCGCGGGCGCTGCACGACCAGAGCGACCGTCGCGACAAGCCGTTCATTCAGCTCAACTGCGCGGCACTTCCCGAAGGCCTGATCGAGAGTGCGCTGTTCGGCCACGAGAAAGGCGCGTTCACCGGTGCGCTCAAGCGTGTCGAAGGGGCGTTCGAGCGCGCGCATCGCGGCACACTGCTGCTCGATGAAGTGAGCGAGATGCGGCTCGACCTGCAGGCCAAACTGCTGCGCGTGTTGCAGGAGCAGGAGTTCGAGCGCGTCGGTGGGACCAGTCCGATTCGCGTCGACGTGCGCATCATCGCGACCACCAATCGCAAGCTGCAGGCGGACGCCGCCAATGGCACGTTCCGACAGGATCTGTACTATCGCCTGAGCACGATCCCGATCCTGATCGCGCCGCTGCGTGATCGCCCGGAAGACATTCCGCTGCTCGCGTATCGCTTCGTGATGCGCACCGCGGCCGACATCAAGAAGGATGTGAAGGGCATCACGCCTGAAGCGATGGAGATGCTGCAGCGCTATCCGTGGCCCGGCAACGTGCGCGAGCTGCAGCATGCGGTGGAGCGTGCGGTGATTCTCTCCAACGAAGTGATGCTGTCGCCGGCCGCTTTCGATGCGGTGCGCTACGGACTCGATGTGGCGAGCAGCGTGATGTCACCGCCGCCGCGTCCGGGTACGCCAAGCGTGCGGACACCGACGCCGGGCGGCTCACCAGTCGCCGGCGGCGGCGATGGTGTGTGGCTTGGCACGCTGAATGTGAACGAAGCCGAGACGGCGCTGATTCAGCGTGCGCTCGAAGCGTCCGGCAACAACCGAACGCGCGCCGCCGAACTGCTCGGCATCAGCGTGCGCACGCTGCGCAACAAGCTGAATGGGCCGGGGCGGACGGGCGAGCATGAAGTGGTGGAGGACGAGGTCGAGGGGTGAGGCTGGACGGTCGCGTCGCCAGTCGGAGCCCGAGCCTTTGTTGATTTACTGAATACGTTGAGTACTTTTACTCAGTATGTTGAGTAAAAATACTCAATCCTTTGAGCGCCATCAGGCCGCCGAGCTGTTCCGGCGTCTCTCAGAGACACGGCGGTCAATACATGTGGTCGCCGGACCGCGACAGGTCGGAAAGTCCACGCTGGTCGGGCAGGTCACGGCCCGACTGGGCACCCCCGTACGGTACGCCAGCGCGGACGAACCATCCCTGCGCGGACGCGACTGGATCCGGCAGCAGTGGGACACGGCCCGCCTCGAATCCCGGGACGCCGGTGAGCGAGGCGGTGTCTTGGTGCTCGACGAGATCCAGAAAATCCCAGGATGGTCAGAGACGGTGAAAGCGCTGTGGGACGAGGATTCGCGAGAGAGACGCGCGCTCCGCGTCGTCCTCCTCGGCTCGGCGCCACTCCTGCTCACGCACGGCCTGACGGAGAGCCTGGCCGGGCGATTCGAGACGCTGCGTCTGCCACACTGGTCATTTGCGGAGATGCACGCCGCGTTCGGCGTCACGCTCGAGCAATTCATTTATTTCGGTGGCTATCCGGGTGCGGCGCACCTGATGAACGATCCGACACGGTGGCGCCGGTTCATCACGGACAGCCTCATCGAAACATCGATCAGCACCGATATCCTGCTGATGACACGCGTCACGAAGCCGGCACTGCTTCGACGGTTGTTCGAACTGGCCTGCCAGTACTCAGGGCAGGAGCTCTCGTACACGAAGATGCTGGGACAACTGCAGGATGCCGGAAACTCGACCACGCTCGCGCACTATCTCGAATTGTTCGCCGGCGCAGGCATGGTGGTTGGTCTCCAGAAGTTTGCGGGCGACGCGGCACGCCGACGCGGCTCGAGTCCGAAATTGCAGGTGCTGAATACCGCGCTCATGAGCGCAATGTCGGACCGTTCACCCACGGAAGCGCGCGCCGATCTGACGCACTGGGGACGCCTCGTCGAGTCAGCGGTCGGCGCACATCTCGTCAACGGCGCCGCCAGCGACGACTATCGTGTGTTCTGGTGGCGTGACGGTGATGACGAAGTGGATTTCGTGATTCAAACCGGTCGTCGACTGCTCGCCATTGAGGTGAAGAGCGGTCACGCACCACGGAGACATCGCGGCCTCTCGGCCTTCAGCGATCGCTTTCAAGTTGATCGCGCATTGTTGATCGGTGGGGATGGCATCTCGGCCGAGGAGTTCCTGCGGCGACCGATGGCGCACTGGACTGCGGGGTAGCCATGTCTCCACACGTGACAACGCGCGCCGTCTTTCCAATCGGCGCGCGTTGCCGACGCAGGTGATGGCGATCACACCGCGACACAGAATTCAGGCCGCTTACTCCAGACGCCGCATCCGGTATTCCTGCACCTGCGCGAACTCGGCCCGCAACCTCGTCAGCGAACCACCGGCTGCGATGAAGAGCTGCGCCGCGTATCCCGCTTCATCTTCCAGCAGCGCGGTGAACAGATGACTGGAGCTCAAGACGGCGTGCCCATGACCGCCCGCGATCACTCGAGCACGTGCAATTGTGCGCCGTGCATGATCGCTCAACGGCAGAGTCTCGGTCGGCGCGTTCATCTCGACTGCGCGAACCCGGTCGCCCAGACGCTCCTGCAATCGCAACAGATCCACATGACCGTTCGCCAACAACATGAGGCCGAACTCCTGCGACATGCGGATCAGCGCGACACACAAATGCTCATCGTCGATCACCGCTACACCTGATTGCACGGCGTCTTCACTGGCCAGGCCGATCGCGAGTTGGACGCCGTACTCGGTCCGCTGCGCCTGATCGTTCTCCGCACTGTCGGACGCCGGAATGACCACGCCGCACATCTGCGCGATCCGACGCATGCGCGCCGTCGGACCCGGTGCGCTATTGGTCATCATCGTCTCCACGAACTCCCGAGGCGTGGGCTGTTGGCCCTGCACCTTCAGATCCAGATCACATCCGCGCTGAATCAGCAGTTCCATGATCGTGTCCATGTCGTGCTGGATCGCAAAGTTGGTCAGGGGCATGTCACACCAGAAACGGTGGTCCACTGGATAACCCATGTCGATCAACACACCGAGTACTTCAGCGCGGCCGTTCATCGCCGCTACGATCGCCACTTCAGCGAGCACCTCCACATCATCCGGGTCCGGCAGTGTCGCAATCGCCATCGGAACACTCATCAACTCCAACGGTGGCCGATCGCGATAGGCCGCCGGTGTCAGCTTCCCGCGTCGATCGAAGAACCGACGCACACCAGCCACATCGCCAAGTCCGGCGGCAATCCAGAATGCGTTCCGTGGCGTGACTCGTTGCGCCAGCACATCGACGGCCCTGCCATTCCAGTACGACACGATTGCATGATCGAGGGCGCTGATGCCGCTTGGCGGCAGCCACCACGGATCAGCGCCGCGCTCCAGCAGCCAGCGTACGTCGGCCACAGTCCACGGATGACGATCGACGAACAACGCGCGGTTGAGCGTGAGTTGCACATCGAAGCCATGCGTCGCGAGCCAGTCAGTGATCGCGTGGGCATCGCTCCGACCGTCGCGTGGCTCCATGTCGACAGCTGCGGCGAGCAGCGACCAGCCCAGCCGCGCCTGATCGTCTGATGGAACAAGTACATCCGGGTGCGCGCGCACGATGTCTTGAAGCGCCACAAGATCGTGATCACGGATGGCGCGACGCGCACGGGCGAGTGGTGCGCTCTCGCGTTCCCACGGATCCACCCTCACTCGCGGAAGCATCGCTGCGGAGTGCGCGAGCAACTGTTCCCAACTCGAGCAGTGGCGCTCACGCGCGACCACCTGCCGCGCATCCTCGATCGTGACCGGTGCGGCCAGTACGCCGGCGATGGACTGACCATAGAATCGCGGCACGTACGCCGCGAAGGCGCGCCCGGCCCATGCCCAACCGTGTGCATGCATGGCCAGCGTTCGTTTCACCTGCTGCTCATACTGATCACCTGACTGACCCATGCTCAGTGAGCGGTTCGCGCCCGCTTCACGCGCGATGGTGGTGATGTAGCGACCGAGACGTGGCCAGCTGGTGAAACTGTACTCGCGCGCAATGATCAGCTGTGCATCAGCGAGCGTCACACGGTCTGGCGCACCACTTCGAAACGCGGCGTGGCGCGCTCGAGCACGATGGAGCGCATCGGGTTCACCCGCACGGAGCTGGCGAAGCAGCACCTTGGCCCGTTTACGCTCGAACTCGAGACTGGGCTGTGGCGGAAGCGACCGGATGTCGCTGAGGGACGTGCTGTCGGGCGTGGTAGAGCCGTTGTCGGACACACTGCCTCCTTTCGTGATGGCCCGTGTCCGCCTGGAGGGCCCGAAAAGAGGTGTGTTGTGCCGTGCAATCCATAGCGAATCGGATGGGACATTCCCTGCCCGCGGACCGGTGGCGTTCCGACAGCGCCGTGCGGAAAACGATGGTTCGCGAATCAATTCGTGTCAAGGTGCTTCGTGATGCGTGCAACCCGGTCGCGCCGCGAATGGTTTCAGGGTCGACGCAACACTTTCACCCTATGGGGCTTGGCGTGCCCGCAACTGCCCGTCGGTGTACCCCTCCCACACCCACGGCGTGACATCGTTGCCGAACACCTGCTGCAGCAACGGTCGGAACGAGAATTCCGCGTTGTCGCTGTTCGACAGGATCACCATGCAGTCGCGTCGCTTCGGGAAGCAGATCGCATAGGTCTGCGCGCCATCGCCGTGGCCTTCCTTGAAGAAGGCGGGTCCGTACGGCGTGCGCTGCAACAGGCCCCAGCCGAGTCCGTACGCGAGGTCCACGCGGGCCGCTTCGCTGGTGTCGCCAGCGTTTGCCGTACCGGGCACTTCGAACTGCGTGTGCGACCGGATCGTCACGGCAGGGCTGAGCATCAGCGTGCGCTGCTTTCGCGGCAGAATCCGATCGTCCATCAGCGCGATCAGGAAGCGCGACAGGTCATCTGCGGTGGTGGTCATCGACCCCGCCGCGCGCGCGTTCCGCCTCGTC
The DNA here is from genome assembly GCA_031367535.1 of Gemmatimonadaceae bacterium. Lineage (GTDB taxonomy): Bacteria > Gemmatimonadota > Gemmatimonadetes > Gemmatimonadales > Gemmatimonadaceae > JACMLX01. The sequence goes on along the minus strand of JANLPZ010000042.1, from coordinate 14,884 downwards.
TTGGAGAGAAACTGTTCGTCACTCCCGAAACGGTCCGCCATCTCCTTCTCGAACTCGGCGCGGTACGCGAACGCCGTGCGTGAAAGGCCGAGCGGCTTGAAGACGGTCGAATCCATCGTGCGATCGAGCGACACACCGTCGCGCTGCTCGAGCACAAACTGCAGCAGGTTGAACCCCTCGCCTGAGTACCGATAGGCGCGACCTGGTGCATCGTGCAGACGCATTTTCCCGTCGGATTCCATCGTCGCGAAGTTCAGCAGACCCGATGTGTGCGAGAGCAGCATCCGCGGCGTGACGCGTGCCCACGCGCTGTCCTGCACGAGCGCGGACGCCTTTTCGCGATAGGGTTCATAGCTGTCGAGCGGACGCGGAAGCAACGTGACGATCGGCTGATCGAGATCCAGCGCGCCAGCCGCGACTCGTTGCATGACATGCGTGGCAAACACCGCCTTCGTGATCGACGCCGCCCACAGGATCGACGTCGGTGACATCGGTACATCCGGATTGCGGAGCTGCATCCCGTACGCGCTGCTCCACACAATGCGACCATCATTCACCACCGCGACCTGCAGGCCGGTGATGTGATGCTGCGCGACCAGCGCGCGCGCAATTGAATCCGCCTTGACGATCGGGATGGTCGAGCCATCCAGTCTGCGAATGGCGGATGGCACTCGTTGGCCTGCGTTCGACGGCCGGCGCCCGCTGCTACTCACACACGACGCCACGAACAACACCGCGCAGCCGATGAACAGCAGACGGACACTGTGAATGCGACGCCATGACATCCACACGCAGGTCATCCGGAAATCGTGAGCGCGGACACGAACACCGAGAGACGCCGGTCGCGCACTCAGTGGTACGACATGCTCACGGCTTGGGTTTCGCCGGCGCGGTCGTGGCGCGTGGCCGCGTCGCCGGACGCCGAGTGGCGCGCGCCGGTCGCTTGTTTCGACCCGCACTCACGGTCGAATCCATCACGCTGCAGTTGAGCGGCACCGGCCCCGCCGTGCCCTTCTTCACCACCGCGGCCGGACCGCGACACACCACATCTTCGGCGCGCACTTCCTTCGTCGAGATGACGCCTTTGCGCGGCGCCGGCTTCACACCGACCGCGGCGTACAGCGAATCGGGCACGTACATCACACCGCCCTTCATCACCAGCTCGGCTCGACGCAGATCGCGCATGCGCACGCTCGGATCGCCATCCACCAGCACCAAGTCCGCCAGCTTGCCGACGTCGATGCTGCCCCACTCCGCATCGTGCTTCATCACGCGTGCAGCACCGAGTGTGGCGATGTAGAGAATGTCGGTATTCGAGAGGCCAGCTTCCGAGTAGAGCTCGAGTTCACGATGCAATGAGAAACCCGCCGCCGCATCGGTGCCGGCGACGATACGCACGCCGGCGTCGTTGAGCTTCTTCACGAGTCGTTCCATCGCGATGAAGCTGTTGCGATACACCGGCTCCTGCGCCGCATTGAATGGCAAGCCACCCGTCAGCAATCCGCGTCGCGCGACAGCGGGCAACCGATTCGCAATCGCCATCGAGCCTGGATCGATCGTGCCTGGCCGAGCGATGAACATCTGCTCGAAGACGTTCAACGTCGGATCGACAACGATGTCCTTCTCCTTCAGTAGCGCGATGAAACGCATCACGCGTTCGCTCTTCAGATTCACGCCGCCCGCGTATTTCGCGACAGCGGTGAAGCGCGCCGGCGTGCGCGTGTCGATATTCGAGTCGGCGAGAAAATTCAGGAACAGGAAATTCGCGTGCTGCAGTTCATCGGCGCCGGCGCGCACCATCTGCTCCGCCGTCATACCGTACGGCACGTGACCGCTCACGCGCATGTTGTGCTGATGCGCGGTGCGCACGATGGTCGGGAACAGCTGCGGATCGAGCGACGAGTAGACCTTGATCTGTTCGTAGCCGAGGCCTGCGTACGTGTCGACGGCCGCCTTCGCGGCGTCGCGCGTGGAGACGAGGACTTTGCTCGGGCCGGCAAACGGGCCGGGACCATCCATGAATCCGGCCATCAGAATGCGGGGCCCAAGCACTGCACCGTCGTTGAAGCGCTTGCGACGCGCGATCAGTTCGTCGGTGTCGTTCGCGAGATCACGCACCGTGGTGACGCCGGCGGCGAGATGCAGCAGCCCGTCGTCGTCCTGTACGTGCACGTGCATGTCCCACAAGCCGGGCAGCAGCGTCTTGTTGCCGGCGTCGATCACTTCCACATCGCTCGGCAGCGCCACGTCACCGTCGGCACCGACCGCCACGATACGATCACCGCGCACGATCACAGTCTGCGACGGCACCATCTTCTTCTGCGTCGCGTCGAACAGGTTGGCGTGAATGATCGCGACAGCGCGGGTCGGCTTGCGCGCGAGTCGGATCGCAGTGACCGAGTCGCGTGCTGACGACGCGACGTACTGCGCCTCGATCAGATCCTTCGCGGCGGATTCGAAGCCGCGACGGATCACCATCATCCAGCTGCTGCCGCTTGCAAACATGCGACCGTCGGCGTCGAGCCAGATGGTTTCAGGGGTCAGACCGAGTCCGCTGACCTGATACGGCGTGACACGCATCGTGCGCGCCCCCGCCGTGATGGTGCGCGGCGCACCGCTGGTGAGCGACGCGGCGCCATCCGGCAGCAGCGTGATCGCCTTCGTTTTCGTGAGCAGCATCGCTTTCGCGAGCACCGCGACGTCGGTCGGCAACGTTTCCATCGGCAGATAGAAACCGGCCCCCGGCGTCGTGCGCCCGGCGGCCGATTCATTGCGCCAGGCGAGCTGCGGGACGGCGGTCAGCTGCAGCGTTTCCATCACCGGCAGCTTCAGATAACTGGTACCGCGCAGGTTCAGCCCAACCGGCAGACCGGCCTTGTCCACTTTAAGCGTCTGGGTCAGCGACGGTCCGCGACCGCGGTCGTTGTAGCTGTAGGTCGTGGTGACGGTGCCACCACTGTCGGGCCACTGCCGCAGTCTGCCGGCAGAGCGTCCGGACATCAGGACGCTGAATTCAAGGGTGTCGCCGGTGGTCGGCGACTGGTCAGCCGCGGCCTCGACGCCATCCCGAGCATTGCTGGACGCCGACGGGAGCGTGGCTGGCATGCTCCGAATTCGCCCCGCTTCCGCCGTTTCAACCGTTCCCGGGCGCGGATGGCAGGCCGCGAGCGCCACTCCGAGCATCGCGAGGCGTGAAGACCGAGTCGAGAGCAGGCGAGCGAGAGGACGCATCATGGGGCGGATCAATCGAGTCAGCACGCGGAAACCGGCATCGGTACCCACACCACTGCAGCAATCTGTAGCAGCTTCCGGGCCGTTGGTGGATCGAGCGCTTGCGCCGGTTGCAACCCGCCGTTTTCGCGCACCATCGCTGACGTTTGGATGGGAGCGCACGGAGCTCACGGAGTGCGTCGGTTGCAACCAACTGCTTCTTTCGCACAATCGCTGACTTGGGGGTGGGAGCGCACGGAGCTCACGGAGTGCGTCGTCAGCGTCGTTCTGCGCATCGCGCACCGATGATTTTGGGGGAGCAGCAGTTCCAACAAAAAGTCAAGGTTGTCGCGCATAGCGACAATCGCTGCAACCGAAGCACTCCGTGCGCTCGGTGCGCTCCTCACCCAAAAAGGTCAGCGATGCAGCGTCCGAAGCGGCTGGCAGCAAATGACGCATTCCGTCCGCTCCGTCCGCTCCTGTCCCAAAGCAGTCTGCCACGGTGAGCACGAACGTCCGCTACACAAACGCTCCGTGGCCCGTGAGCGCGCGCCCGACGATCAGGGTATTGATCTCGTTCGACCCTTCGTAGCTGTAGATTGCCTCGGCGTCCGCAAAGAAGCGTGCGACGGAGTGGTCGAGCAGAATGCCGTTGCCGCCCATTGACTCGCGGGCGAGCGCGACGACCTCTCGGCATTGCGCAGCGCAGAACTGCTTTGCGAGCGCGGAGTGGTGCTCCTCGCACTGGCCGGCGTTCTGGAGTCGGCTCACCTGCAGCGCGAGTGCCTGCATCGAGGCCAGCTTGCCGACCATCTTCGCGAGCATGGACTGGATCAGCTGGAAGCTGCCCAGCGGGCGCCCGAACTGGGTCCGGCGCTGCGTGTAGGCGAGGGCGCGTTCGTAGGCGCCTGCCGCGCAGCCCACCGCGATCCAGGCCACGCCGACCCGGGTCATGCCCAGTACGCGGGCAACATCCTTGAAGCCGTTCGCCTTCTGGAGGCGGTTCTTCTCCAGCACGCGCACGTGGTCGAGCGTGATATGGCCGTTCTGCAGGGTCCGCTGCGCGATCTTGCCTTCCATCTTTCTGACTGAGTAGCCAGGCGCGCTCGTCTCGATGATGAAGCCCTTGATCTGTTGGTCAGCCACGTCGCGCGCCCAAACGACCACGAAATCGCCGAACGTGGAGTTGCCGATCCAGCGCTTCTCCCCATTGATGATCCACCCAGCATCATCGCGCCGGCATGTCGTCGTGATACCGCCAGCAACGCCAGAGCCTACATCTGGCTCCGTCAAACCAAACGCCCCGATCACTTCCCACTTCCGCATCCGGGGCAGCACTCCTCCTGCTGTTCCTTCGATCCGCACAACAGAATCGACCCGAAGGCCAGCCCGCCATGTACGCCCAGGAACGTCGCGAACGAACAATCCACCCGCGCCAGCTCCATCGTCAGCACCCCCTCCGCCACCGAATCGTGGTGCACGGTGCCGTCCGGCGCGGTCGGGAAAATCGACGCCAGCAGATCCAGCGACGCGAACTCCGGAATCAGGTGATACGGAAACTCCGCCCGCTCCCAATAATCGTTCGCGATCGGCTCCACCTCCCGATCCATGAACTCCCGAGCGCGCAATCGCGCCGATTCAACATCACTCGGCAAATCGCGCAACAACCGCAGGAAGTCGACATCGATCTCGGGCGACGACGGCGCGGCCACCTTCGCCTTCGCAATCGATCGTTTCGCCCGCGCCAACGCCGGGCCATCCATGTTGAGCAACTGCTCCATCACGGCGGCCAGCTCAGGACGGTCGCTCAGGCGGGAGACAATGGATGCCACACGCGGATCGAGCGCGGTGAGCAGGTCGGACTGCGACAGCATATCAGTGGCCATGTTCAGCATCCCTGCGACGGCACAGGTGTGTCACGTGTGAGTTGAACGACAGGAAACCGGCGCGGGTCGCATCCGAGAGCGAGGACGTCCGCTCAAGCGCCCCGTCACGCACGCCGAAGCTACCGCGTGCGCACCGTCCGCGTACAACCTTTACGCGACAGACTCGTTCCATTCCTCTCACGCCCCGGCAGCGGCAACTCTCGCCACACACTGCTCGGCAAGAGTTGCCGTTGGAGCCAGCTCTGCCGTGCAGATGGCGCTCGCGTGCGGCCGAAGCGACTATCCGACAGACACGGCTTAACAGCCTACATAACAACGACTTCCACTGATCAGCGTGACACGGATTCGGCTCCGTCCTCAGCTGGCACCGGCCGTGCTTCCCCTTGGTCCCGACGCGTGTCTCCTCACCTCGGTACCGGATCATGGCGCTGTTCAACTTCATCAATCGGGTCTCATCGGCCGGTTCCCTACGGGAAGCGCTCGACCAGAGCGTCATCAGGCATCGGCAGATCGCCGATCGCGTGGCGAACGCCACCCTGGTGAACAAGGACGGCTTCGCACTCCCGCCCGGCGGGACGGCAGCCGCCGCCGTCTCGGGTGAGCGCGGACCGGTGGACACGGAACAGGAAATGGCCGCGCTGGCCAACGAGCAGATGTTCTTCGAGACCGCCGCGACCCGTCTCAAGGGCACCTACGACTCGATCCGCCGCGCGCTGCAGGACAAGTAGGGATGCCGAAACTCCCCGGCCTCCTGCCGTTCATTGGCGGCCCCGCGATCCGCCCGATGTTCCGCGCCCTGGGCATCGCCGCCAGCGGCATGTCGGCGCAGCGCACGCGCATCGAAGTCGCCGCCAGCAACCTCGCCAACGCCGACGTCACCCGCGGCACCGACGGCAAAGCATACAATCGTCGCGTCGTGCAGCTGCGTCCCGCGACCAGCGATGAACACGAGGCAAGCTTTCGGTTTCCGAATCAGCTCCCGTTCACGAGCGCTCCATTCGGCACCTCACAGTTCGATGTGCCAGCGGGAGCAGCAACGTCATCGCCGACCAACGTCGATGACCCGAACTTCGGCGTCACGGTCGCCAGCATCCAGGAAGACACGACGCCAGGCGCACGTGTGCACATGCCCGGTCATCCCGATGCGGATGCCGACGGCTATGTCACGCTGTCGAACGTCAGTCGCACGAATGAACTCGTCGACCTGCTCGATGCGCGGCGCGTGTTCGAAGCGAATGCGACGGTGTTCCAGTCGGCCAAGCAGCTCCTCCGCAAGTCGCTGGAGCTCTGAGCCATGGCCATCTCCGCTCTCACCGCCCAGCTGCCGGCACTCGCCGGCGCCCTCCCCGATCTCTTTCGGCGCAACGACTCCGCGCCGATCCGTGGCGACGAAGCACCGGCTGCCGCCAACACTGCGGCCGACGCCTCCACACCCGATGAACAGCGTGCGATGACCGCACGCGCCTCCGACGACACCACCCGGATGCTGGCGCGACGCGCGGCACTCGGTCCGCTGACATACGGCCGGCGCGCCATGCCGGTCGACGCACCCGCTGCCGCGCCGATCGGCATGCGCGGCGTCCATCTCGATGTTCGAGGCTGACCACTCATGACGATCGATCGCTTCGGTGCCTTTGCACAACGCGTGGCCGACTTCGGATTGCCGGGCGAAGGCGGAAAATCCGTGCCCGTGTTGCCGGAACCCACCAACGGCAGCGCATTCGGTGATGTGCTCACCCGCGCCGTGAATGAAGTCAGCGCCGCCCAGGATGTGAGCGGTGAGACGACGCGCCGGTTCCTCAACGGTGAACAGGTCGAGCTGCATCAGGTGATGGCCGCGGCGAGTGAAGCGGGCATCGCGCTCGACACGATGATCGAACTGCGCAACAAAGTCATTGACGCCTACCGGACAGTGATGTCCATGCAGAACTGATCACGATGCCTCCCGCCATTGAGCAGTTGTTCGAACGGATCGGTGGTGCCCGTCGCGTCGGAATTCTCGGCGTCGGCGTGGTGGCACTGATCGCCATCTTCGGCCTGTCGCGCTGGGCCACGAAGCCGGACATGGTGCCCGCATTCACTGGCGTCCCGCTCGAGAACGTCGGCAAGATGACCGACGCACTCGACGCTGCCGGTGTCGTGTACGCATTGGAGCGTGGTGGCACCGACATCATGGTAGCCACCACCGATCTCGCAAAAGCACGCGTCGTGCTCGCGTCGGCCGGTCTGCCGTCGCAGGGTCGCCCAGGCATGGAACTGTTCGATCAGCCCAGCTGGGGCATGACGGACTTCGCGCAGAAGATCAACTATCGTCGCGCGCTCGAGGGAGAACTGGAGCGCACGATCAGCACGATGAAAGGCATCGAGCGTGCGCAGGTCCATCTCGCGATCAAGGAGACGCAGGCGTTCCGACGCGCTGGTGATACGCCGGCCGAAGCGAGCGTGGTGGTGAAGCTGCGCAACGGTCAGCGACCCGAGGCCGATGTGGTGCGCGGCATCTCGCAGCTCGTCGCCAGCAGCATCGACAATCTCGAGGCGCAGCGGGTCGCCGTGCTCGATGATGGTGGCCGGTTGTTGTCGCGCATGCTCGACGCCAACGATCCCGCGTCACTGAGCAGCGCACAGCTCGAGCAGCAGCGCGCGGTGGAAGATCATCTCGCCGAGAAGGCGAGCAGCATGGTCAGCCAGATCGTGGGCCAGGGCAATGCGACGGTGAGTGTCGCAGCGGATCTGAGCTTCGATCAGGTGGAGCGCATGTCGCAGGTCATGGACCCGGAGAAGCAGGCGTTGAGCACGGAGCAGAAGGCCGAGATCACACCGGGGACGGATGGCGGCGCCGGGTCGACGAACGTGGCCAGCAGCTATGACAATTCGCGGACCGTGGAAACCATCAAGTCGGCGACCGGTGTCGTGAAGCGACTCACGGTGTCAGTGCTGGTGAAGGATCGCGTCGATACAAAGGGTGTCAGCACGACGCGTCCACAGCCGGAACTGGATCAGATCGCAGCGCTGGTGCGCAACGCGGTCGGTTTCGATTCGACGCGCGGCGACATGGTGAAAGTGGTGAGCACGGCCTTCGAAGGTGTAACGGCGGTGCCACCGGAGTCCGCGACCGACAAGATGATGCGCACCGTGCAACTCGTGCAGCGTCCGGTGCTGGGCCTGGCCGGCCTCGCGATGGCGATGGTGATCGCGATGATGCTGCTCAAGTCGCTCAAGGCGCAGTCAGCTGACGCGCGCGCGATGGCAATTGCCGCCGGTCGTCAACCGCAGTTCAACTCGGCCGGTCAGCCGATGGCCCAGTTGCCGGAACACGCCGAGAGCGATGTCGCACCGCGACCCAGCGTCGTATTCCAGCCACTCGATATGCCGGTCAATCCATTGAAGGAGCGCGTTGTCGCGACCGCTGAGGCGTATCCCGACGTCTCGGCCAAGGTGATCCGCAACTGGATGCGAAGTGCCTAAGGCAATGCGACTCACGAAAGAAATCTCCTTCGAATCATTGGACGGCCGACAGAAGGCCGCCCTCCTCTGTCTCGCGCTCGGCACCGATGCCGCGGCGAAAGTCACGCAGAAGCTGACCAACGACGAAGTCGATCTGCTGTCGTTCGAAATCGCACGCATGGACGACGTGTCGGGCGATGTGATCGACAAGGTGCTCGAGGAATGGATCGAGACCGCGATCGGGATTGGCTCGCTGTCGAATGGCGGCGTCGAGTTCGCACGCGAAGTGCTGCAGAAGGCATTCGGCGTGACTCGCGCTGACGAAATCCTGCGGCGTGTGCAGAGCCAGATCTCCGATACGGCCGGTCTGACGCGCCTCCGTCGTGCCGATCCGCAGCAGCTCGGCAACACGTTGCGCAATGAACATCCGCAGACGATTGCCCTCGTGCTCGCACACCTCGGACCGCAGCAGACGGCGAACATCCTGAAGGAGATCCCGTCGGCGAAAGGCGGCGAAGTGGTCTATCGCATGGCGGGCATGGAGAAGGTGCAGCCCGAAATGCTGATGCTGATCGAGAAGCACATCGGCGCCGAAACCTCGTCGATGATGTCGGAAGGCACGGCGTCGGGTGGCCCGAAGGCAGTGGCCGAGATGATGAACTTCATCTCCGGTGCGCTCGAGAAGGAACTGCTGCAGGGTGTCGAGGAGCGCGATCCAGAGCTCTGCGAAATCATCAAGAATCTCATGTTCGTGTTCGAGGACCTCGCATCGCTGGACGACAAGGCGATTCAGCGTGTGCTGCGCGAAGTCGAGGCGAAGAGTCTTGCGCTGGCGCTCAAGGCGGCGAGCCCGGAGCTCAAGGCGAAAATCCTCGGCTGCATGTCGCAGCGCGCCGTGGCTGCGCTGCAGGAAGAGATGGAGATGATGGGACCAGCACGCATGAAGGATGTCGAAGCGGCGCAGACGGCATTCGTCGGACAGGTGCGACGTCTCGAGGAGCTGGGCGAAATCGTGATCGGTGGCAAGGGAGGCGACGATGTCCTCATTTGAGCCGTTCTTCACGGCGCACGGTTTCACGCGCATCACACCACGCGTGGTGGCGCAAGTCGCCTCGGCGAATGCCTGGATGCCTGCCGCGATGGGTGATGCCGTGCCACGCACGCCGCCGGTCTTCGAAACCGACGTCATCGACTTCACGTCGACAAGCGATGTTGCCGCACGCGCGGCGGCGAAGGCCGCCGAAGCCCTCGAGCGGCAGGCCGAACTGGATGCCGCGTATCTGCGTGGCGTCACCGACGGCCGCGAGCAGGGCGAACAGGCGGAACGTGCGCGCCTGCGTTGTGCCATGATGGCCACCGAAAGTGCCCTCGACGATCTGCGCGCCGGCGAATCACGCTGGCTGGCGAACATCGAGGAGAACATCGCGGCGATTGCCGTCGGCGTCGCGCAGCAGATCGTGACGCGTGAAGTCTCGGCGACGAACACGATCGTGCTCGAGATCGTGACACGTGCCGTGCAGGAATTCGGGCTCGATCAGGCGCTGTCGATCCGCGTCAATCCGGGCGACCTCGAATCGCTGCAGTCCGCTGAACGCACGGCGTCCGAGGACATGGTCGGACTCACCAAGGGTCGGGAGGTGCGGTGGGTGAGTGATGCGCGCATCGAACCGGGCGGCTGCGTGGTGGAAGGGCGTGAACGCATCGTGGATGGACGTGTCGATACAGGTCTCGAGCGCTTGTATCGCCGCATGACGCACACCAATGCCTGACACACTCGTCGCGCGCGAAATGACGCGCCGCATCGCGGACCTGCCGCGCCTGCAGACATTCGGTCGCGTGGCGCGCGTCGTCGGGCTGGCGATCGAAGTCAGCGGCCTCGAAATGGGCCTCGGCGAACTCGCGCGCATCAGCAACAACAACGATGCGCGCTCCGTGCTCGCGGAAGTCGTCGGGTTTCATCAGGACGGCTGTCTGCTGATGCCGCTCGGCGAACTGGATGGCATTGCACCAGGCGCCAGCGTGGTCGCACTCGGCCGATCCTTCGGCGTCGACGTCGGCCCCGGTCTGCTCGGTCGCATCCTCAATGGCCTCGGGCATCCGATCGACGACAAGGGCAAGCTGGATGTGGAAGAGCGCGCGCCGTTGCAGGCCGAGCCGCCGAATCCGCTGCATCGTGAAGTGATCGGGCGCACGATGCCGACTGGCGTGCGAGCCATCGACGGTCTGCTGACCATCGGTCACGGTCAGCGCATCGGCATCTTCTCCGGCAGCGGCGTCGGCAAGAGCACACTGCTCGGCATGATTGCGCGACAGGCTGAAGCGGATGTGAACGTGATCGCGCTGCTCGGTGAGCGCGGCCGGGAAGTGCGCGAGTTCATCGAGAACTCGCTCGGCGAAGAGGGGCTGAAGAAGAGTGTGATCATCGTGGCCACCGGAGACCAGGCCGCGCTCGTGCGCGCACGTGGTGCGCTGGTCGCGACAGCGATTGCCGAATATTTCCGCGATCAGGGCAAGCAGGTGCTGCTGATGGTCGATTCGATCACGCGTGTCGCGATGGCGTGGCGCGAAATCGGACTGGCTGTCGGTGAGCCGCCGACCACAAAGGGATATCCGCCGTCGGTATTCGCCGCGTTGCCGCGATTGCTGGAGCGTGCCGGCAATGCACGGGTCGGTGGCATCACGGGTGTCTACACCGTGCTGGTGGACGGTGACGACTTCAACGAACCGATCGCCGACGCCGCGCGCAGTATTCTCGACGGCCACATCGTGCTCACGCGCAAGCTGGCCAGCGCGGGCCACTTTCCGGCCATCGACGTGCTCGAGTCGAAGAGTCGCGTCCGTGATCTGTTGATCACCGATGTGCACAAACATGCCGCCAACCTGCTGCTTCAACTGGAAGCGGCGTGGCGCGAAAAGGAAGACCTGATTCTCGTTGGCGCATACCAGAAAGGCAGTGATCCGCTGGTGGACGCGGCCATCGGCCTGCGCGAAGCGATCCTGGCGTTCCTGCGTCAGCCGCCACGTGAAAGCACGAGTGCGGACGACTCAGTGCTGCGACTGCGTCAGTTGCAGATGCGGTACGAACACCTGATGCAGCAGCGGGCGGCGGCATGAGCCGTTTCCGGTTCCGTCTGCAGCGCGTGCTCGAGTTGCGCGAGGAAGCAGAGCGTGCGCGGTCGGTGGAGCTGGCGACCGCAGAAGGTCAGGCCAACGCCGCACGCGATACACGCGCGGCCATCGCCGAGGCACGCGATGCGGGCCAGCAGACCCTGTCGAATGCCAGCAACGCCGGCAGCACTGTCGGCACACTGCAGCAGATGCAGTACGTACTCGGTGCACTCGATCAGCGACTGCAGGTGGCCGACAGCACCATCGTCACGGCCGACAGTCTTGTACGCCGCGCGCAGGATGAATTGCGCACCGCATTTCAGGCGAAACACGCGCTGCACACGCTGCGCGAGAAGCAGGAGGAGGCGCATCGCGCCGCAGAGCTGAGTGCCGATCGCGCCCTGATGGACGAGATCGCGCTGACACGGTTCCACAACAACGCCGACACCACTCCCACCGATCCGGAGCGCTCGACCAATGGGTAAGCTCATCGTGCCACTCATCATCGGACTGCTGATGGGTATCAGTGGCGGTGGATTCTTCTCGGTCTACAAAGCCTCAGCGGCGCATGCGACAGCGATCGCGGGCGCGAAGAAGCACGGCCTCAAGCCGGCCGGCGATTCGACACACGTAGCCGAAGGCGACCGCACGGCGGCGGCCGAAGGTGAACATGTCGCAGCCGAACCGGTGAAGGCGGCCGAACACGATTCGACACCGACAGCCGTCGCGGCCGTCGCAAAGCTCGCCGAAGCGGCGCATGGCGCACCGGTGGAGCACGCACCGGTGGCTCACGCGACACCGGCGGTAACGAAGCCGTCGACCGCCACACCGACGACAACTGTCGCAGCGACGGCGGCGTCCGGTGCACCGACTGACGCCGAGACACAGGCGCATCAGCGACGCCTCGCAAAAATCTTCGCGACGATGGGCGCCAAGGATGCATCGCGTGTGCTGACGCAGATGAGTGACCACGATGTGAGCATCATTCTTGGCCTGCTGACTGATCGTCAGGCGGCGGCAATTCTGACGAACCTTCCGGCGCCACGCGCGGCCGCGTTGAGTCAGGTGCAGCTGCGTCGCACTGGAGGCACGGAATGAGCCTGATTCCCGTCGTGCCGCAGCCGGCGCGTGCGCGCAGTGACGCCGCGCCGAGCGCTCCAGCCGAACGTCGTACCACGGATACCTCCCGCGATCAATTCGCGGTGAGGCTCGCGGACGCGCGCACCGACCGCGGGCCTGTCAGTACCTATTCGCCGACGCGCAACGATCGCGCAGCGCTCGCCAACGCCACGCCTGACAGCGAGGAGTACGCGGCCGCGAAGATGCGTCTCGTGGCGCAGCAGCGCGCTCAGGTCTCGGCATTGATGCTGAGCGGCGCGATGAAATTTGCCGTCGCGCGGAACGATGTGACGGCCACGGCCACGTTGCCGGATGTCGCAGAGTCGCAGCCGGACATGATCGCGATCCCGACCGCTGACGACGTGGCGGCTGATGCGACCGCGATGCCTGCAACTGCACCGACCGGCATCGCTGACATTGTGCCGCAGACTGCGATGGCGGATGTGCAGACGCCTGCCATGCCCGTCGCGATGCAGCTCACCGCCGCGATACAAGCCATGCCGGAGATCACGACGATTCCTGACCCGGAATCAACAGACGAACCGGCTGTCGTTGCGACCCCCGACGCGGGCGTCGATCTGACGGCATCGAACGCAGTGACCGCGGCCGCGCTGCAGATGATTGCTACGCTGCCGATCGAGATCGCAATGGCAGCGCCGACGCCTGACGTTCCCGCGACGGACTCCGCCAACGAACCGGCGGCTGACACCACCGATGCGGCGCTGTCGCTCCAGGGCCCAGTCACGTCGCTGCCTGAGCGCATCGACACGACACTACTCGTTGAGGATCACTTCGATGCACCGGCCGCGGCGCTCGATCCCGCCGCACAGACTGCGACGTCGACGACCGCCAGCGCATCGACCAACGCGAACACCACAGCGACCGTCGCGACCAGTTCCACGGACGTCATCGCTGCAACATCGCGCGCCACGTCGTCATCAGCCGACATCTCCTCGCTGCAGACCGATCTCGCGAAGCTCGATCCCGAATTCCGCGACCGCTTGCAGAAGGTGATCGACCGCATGCGCTCGGAATTCGGTCATGCCGTGAAAGTGGTGGAGACCGTGCGCTCGCAGTCGCGTCAGGATGCGCTCTTCGCGCAGGGACGCACCGAGCCAGGGCCGGTGGTGACTTGGACGAAGACCTCGAAACACGGAAAGGGCCTGGCTGCCGACCTGATGGTCGATGGCGCGTGGCAGAATCCGATGGGGTATGCGCATCTCGCCGAGGTCGCGAAGCAGGAAGGGCTGCGCACGCTGGGCTCACGCGATCCGGGCCATGTCGAATTGCCGAGTGATGCCAGTGTGTCGGGTGAAACCCTCGGCAATCTATTGAGTGATCTGCAGGGAGATGCCGGCGATACCGCGCGTCAGATGCGCGCCGATGTGAATAGCGGTACCGGTGGCGAATCGCGCGCCGCGCTGATGAATCGCGTGACCAATGTGGCGCAGGTCGCACGTGTGGCCACGGTCGCGAGTGTCGCACAGGTGGCGCGCGTGGCAACAGTCGCGCGGCCCGGCGCTGCCGCAGCGCAGCCGGCAACGAACGATGCCATCTCACCGCTCGCGGTGAGCGCAGCGCCGTCGCTGGCATTGTCGAGTGATGCGGCGAATGTGATGCGCGTCGCGACACCGGTGTCGGGCGTAAACATGTCGGATCGCATTTCACATCTGCTGGATCTGCAGGCCACGCAGGACGCGAAGCCGCTCAACAGTGTGTTACTGCGGATGGACAATGCGAACGGCATCGAGGATCAGATCCGCGTCGATACACGCGGCACGTCAGTGGATGCGCGCCTTGGTCTGGGCAACGCACAGCAGGCTGCCGCACTGACGGATCGTCTGGGCGAATTGCGCGAGGCACTCGAACGTCGCGGCCTCACCGCCGACGGAGTGCGTGTGCAGGCCGCATCGTCCAACCGCGGCATCGATACCGTCACTTTCGCGCGGCCCACCGCGCCGACGATCGAGCTGGCAGCCATGCGCGCCGCGGCCGACAGTCAGGCGCAAGGCAACCCGCGTGAGCAGAGCACTCGTGACCAGGCACAGCGCGAAGCGTTCGCGCGTGACCAGTCGCGCCAATCCTCGCGTCCGTCGACTGACGATGCGCGTCAACGC
>JANLPZ010000215.1:0-22586 GCA_031367535.1 Gemmatimonadaceae bacterium | reverse complement strand
CCGGGTTTTGGGGCGGGTTTCTTTTTGCCGGGTGTCGGTTACACGGGGTCACACCAATTAAAACTTTTAAAGTGCTCTCACCCCTTGAACGAGACCGTTTGAACGCAGGTTTCGGGAAGCGCCACGCGTTCAGACGCACATATTTTGGCCATGACGACACCGCCCCCAGCACACGCCGCACTCCGACGCGCATTCGACGCGGCCACCGAGTGGATCGATGGTATCGATCATCGATCGGTCGCCGCCATCGCGTCCGCTGCCGATCTGCGCGCGCGCATGCACATCGCGCTCGAACACGAAGGCGTCGATCCGACCCGCATTATCGATGAGTTGGTCGAGATGACGCGCGGTGGCCTGCATGCCTCGGTGAGCGGCCGATTCTTCGCCTGGGTGATCGGCGGCACGATGCCAGCGACGCTCGCGGCCGACTGGCTCACGTCGGCGTGGGATCAGAATGCCGCGATCTATTCCACCGCGCCCGCCGCGGCCGTCGTCGAGGAAGTGGCCGGCGCGTGGATGCTCGACGTGCTCGACCTGCCGCGAGATGCCTCATTCGCGTTCACGACCGGCTGTCAGCTCGCACACTTCACCGCACTGGCAGCGGCGCGTCACGCAGTGGTCACACGTGCCGGATGGAATCTCTCGCGCAATGGACTGTTCGGCGCGCCCGCAATTCGCGTCATCACCAGTGAACATCGCCACGGATCCATCGATCGCGCGATTCGATTCCTCGGCATTGGCACCAGCGCGGTGCGTGCGCTCGACACGAATCGATTCGGCAGCATCGAAGCGCACACACTGTCGGCCGCACTCGAGGAGCACACTGGTCCGACGATTGTCGTACTCGATGCGGCGGATCTCAACATCGGCGCGTTCGATGATTTCGCGACGCTGATTCCTCTCGCGCAGGCTGCGGGCGCGTGGGTCCACATCGATGGTGCGTTTGGACTGATCGCCCGTGCCAGTGCCAGCACGCGACCGTTGCTCAACGGTGTGCATCTCGCGGACAGCTGGGCCACCGACGCGCACAAGTGGCTCAACGTGCCGCAGGATTGTGGTTTCGCGGCCGTACGCGATCGCGAGGCACACCGCGCGGCGATGACCCATTCGGCGGCGTACATCGAGGAGGACACCGACGTGCGCAGCCAGATCGACTGGAACCCGGAATGGTCGCGACGTGCACGCGGATTTACCGTCTTCGCCGCGCTGCGTGAACTCGGTCGCGATGGACTCGAGGCGCTGATCGATCGCACTTGCGCGCACTGTCATGCGCTGGTGACTGGCATCGGTGCGCTAAACGGAGCCGAAGTGGTCTGGGAGCCACGACTGAATCAAGGCCTCGTGCGATTTCTCGATTCGCGCGATGGCGCGACCAACGCCGATCACGACCGCCGCACCGATGCCGTGATCGCACAGGTCAATGCATCTGGCGAAGCGTTCTTCAGTGGAACGAAGTGGCAAGGCAGGCGAGCGATGCGTGTCAGCGTTGTGAACTGGCGCACCAATACCGTCGATGTCGCGCGAAGCATTGCAGCCGTCGCCGCGGTGCTGCACGCAGGGTGAAGCGCCGACGACCGCAACCCACCTGCAGCACGCCAGCGGGGCCTCTGTACGTCGGAATGGTGGCGCCTGACTCGACGCGGAGCGACGAGTCACTGGCGTGGCGCCAGGAATCAGTGGCACCACTGATCATCGCGCTCACCACACTCGTCGGTACAACACGCGCGCGCGTGGCTTCTCGTACCGTGACGGCATTCCTGCACGGCTTCGTGATGATGCAACAGGCCGCTGCATCCAGGCTCGGCGGAAACATCGATGCCGATTTCGATGGGGCACTCGACGCCGTCCTGCGCGGTATTCCAACGCTGCGCTGATACATCAGGATGCGATGCACAAAGCGCGCAATTGCATAGCCATACATGCGCTGAGCGGATGTTCCATCGTGTGTTGAATCACTCAGTATGTCGTCGCGCCATCGCGAAGTCGCGCGATGATTCCGTGTGCAACGAACTGCGATACTGAAAGTGCGTTCACAACACTGCGACTCGCGCACCAACGCTGATCGCACATGCGATGTACGCCTCAGTGGCGTCGACGTCTGCAACGCGCATCGATCAGTATGATCGACACATTGCGACGCGCGACACCATTGCGATGCGCACGCCAACATCCTGACGTCGCACCGGACATTCATCGGAGATCGCGCACATGCTTACCGTCACGCGCCGCATGTCACTGTTGCTGGTTGTCGCCTCCGCCGCCACGATCGCGGCGTGCAGGGATTCCAATACCGCGCCACTGGTCGCACAGGCCGTCGCTGAGATCAGCGGTGATTCACAGACGGTGTCGATCGGTGCAGCGACGGCGAGTCCGCTCGTGGTGCGCGTCATCGCCACGACCGGCGCGCTGATGCCCGGCGTCACCGTCAATTGGTCGCTGGTGCAGGGAACGGGCGCGCTCAGCGCGACGTCGAGCGTCACCGACTCCACCGGTGCGGCATCCGTCACTTTCACACCGGACGCCGCAGGCACCGACATCGTTGCCGCAACAGCGGCAGCCGTCTCGACGCCGGTGGACTTCACCATCGTCGCCACCGACACGACGACCACCAGTGGGAACTGAGCGCAGCACACGCGTGCGGTGCCGTGCGCGCGTGCAGGCGCGTGGTGCAGGGGTTGCAAGGTGAAGCGCCGCACGTTGGCCCTGCTGACGCGCAGGCTGTCAGCGTGCGTCGGTCGCCGATCCGAACGCGACGACGCGCATTCCCTCATCGACCACCTCGAACTCGCTGTCCTGCATGACCAGCGTGAGTGTCTGGCCGAGGTAGGCTGGTCGCGTGAAGGACAGCTGGAATCGCGTCAGCGGATACCCCGCCAGCACGAGCTGCCGCACCAGCGCGTTGCGCAGCCCAAGTCCCTGCAGAAATGGGCGCGGCATGCCGAACAGTCGCGCTGCGAATGCGGTTGTGTGCACCGGATTCCGGTCGCCCGACACGCGCCCGAACTTCCGGCCGAGATCGTGCGGCAGTGGGATCGATGCGAGGCGCGTGCCGGGCGCGGTGCGATCCAGCTCCGGATCCTTGCGCCGCAGCGCCGAGATGCTGCGCATGAGCGGGCGGCCGCTGGCGAGGTTCGCGAGGTCGTTGCTTCGCACGTTCCCGATCATGAAGCGGTCGTTGACCGTGCCAAGCAGTGCACCACCGTCCTCGCGCGGCCGATGGATCGCGATGCGGGTGGCAATCAGCGCCTTGCCGTCACCGAGGCGCCACGCACCGCGAAGGCTGGCATGCAGCTCCTGATCTGCCGCTGCCACCCAGTCGGGCACCGAGAGATAGTGCGTGGTCTGATGCTGCACGTGCAGCAGATGACGGAAGTTCATTCCGAGGTCGCGGAAAATCCTCGTGTAGAGCAGCGTGCCGACGCTCTGGTTGTAGAGGTACGGCACCGGCACCTCGGCGCCAGCGTCTCCGTACAACTGCTGCCACTCGTCGCGCAGCGCCGGCGTGATGTGCACGCGTGCCGCACACGTCTGGACGTTCGCCGCTCGCAGGCGATGGCGCACGAGCAAATTGTGCACGGTGCCGCTCCAGTAGGCGAGCTGGTAGCGCAGGCCGTCGGTCACGCCCGGCAGGTCGAGAAGGTGTTCGCTGGTGGGTGTGAGCGGTGCGGTGCCGATGCTCGCGGTGTGCTCGGAGATGCGCTCGAGGGTCATCGCGACACCGGCACCGGTTCCATGGACATGATGCGTTGATAGCGCGGCAGTGAGCGCAGCGGGGCCCACATCGGGTCGAGTTTCAGGTGGCCGCGGGCGAGCAGGCCGGGGCCAGAGAGAATGGCCTCGATTTCGTCGAAGGCCTTGTCGTAGTCGCCGTTCAGCACGTGGATGCGGGCTCGGACTTCGGCGTAGTAGGACGCGTCGGAGAGGCGTGGCGGGATTCGTGCGATGATGCGTTGCGCGTCGGTCATCCGTGCGCGCGCGATGTCGGGTTGCCCGGCCAGTCCTGCGGCAAAGGCTTCGAACAACGGCCACTGCGGGTCGTTTGGAGACTGACGTGCGGCTGCCGCGAATCCCGGCATCGCTTCCTTCGCGCGTGCCTTGCTGGCAGCGATGTCACCACGGGCGCGCAGAATCTGGGCTTCGATGATGGATTTCTGTGCCGGTAAGTCATCGAAGGCGGACACCGGTGCGCCGAGCACGCGTTGCTGGGCGGCATCGTCGAGGATCCAGCCGTAATCGTAAATCGTGCTGAGGTAAACGTCGAGCGCTTCGGGGGCGATGCTTGTATACGCTGCGCGGATTGCCGCCCGCGCGCCCGTCAGGTCACCGAGGCTCGCATAGGCACCAACCTCAGCGACGACAGCGGTGGGGATCGTCGGCGCAATGGCGCGCGCGCGCGTGATGGCCCGCAGCGCGTCCGGATATCGTCGACTCAGCCGATACGCTTCGGTGAGAAACAGCGACGGGCGGAAATTCACCGGGTCGAGACGTGCGGCGGATTCGAGCAGCGGAACGGCATCAGTGAACCGGCCTTGGCCGACCAACACCTGCCCCAGCCGCAGGAGGACCGTGACGTTGTTCGGCTCCAGCTGCTGAGCGGCACGCAGCTCACGCTCCGCACGCACGAGATCGACCGCGACTACGGTGTAGTACGAGCTCCACGCCAGGTGTCCCGCGACTCCACCAGGTGCGCTCGACTCCGCGTGCTCCGCCGCGAGCTTGACCTGTGCCGCGAGTGATGGAATCGGAGCAGTGTTGCTGAAGAGCAGGGCGCGAGAGGTGGCCAGCCGCGACCACGCCTCGGCGAAGCCTGCATCGAGTGCCACGGCTCGTTCCAGGTTCGCGTTGATGCGTCGCAGCACCGCGGGCCGATTGTCGCTGATCTCACTCATCGCCCGTAGGTACGCGTCGTATGCCTCGGCATTGGTGGTCGGCAGCGCGGCCAGTTGCGTCTTCGCGCCGGCACCGAGCGTGACCTGCAACTGCGTCGCGACTTCCTCGGCAACTCGCGCCTGCACCGTCAGCACATCCGTCAACGGTTGATCGAACGCCTGCTGCCAGCGCGACGTGGGCGGCCCTTCATCGCGCACCTGCATCAGCTCCGGCCGCAGATGGACCACGCTGGTGCCATCCGGACGCTTCTCCCATCGAATCGTGCCGCTGAGGACGTAGCGCACGTCGAGTTCCTTCGCGATCTGGTCTGGCGTCTTGGCCGAGTTCGCATACTGCACCGAGCTTGCCCGGGCAATCACCTCGATGCCTGGCACCTTGAGCAACTTGGCGCGCAACTCGTCCGCCATGCCATCGGCGAAGTACGCGTCGGTGCTGTCACCAAGGTTCTGGAACGGCAGCACCGCGATCCGGATCGGCCCGGCATCCGCCGCCTTGGCTGATGTCTTGTGCGTCACGAACCACCCGGACGCTGCGACGACCGCGAGTGCGACGCCGCTGATCGCGAGCGTCGTACGGCCGCGTGCGGGCACTGCCGCGCGCGCCGTCGGCGCCATCGTGCGGAACTGCGCGGGCGTCGAGATTGACGGTGCGACCGCGTGCGCGAACTCGCTGATGTTCGCGAAGCGGTCGGTCGCCTTGAGCGAGAGCGCGCGCCGCACTGCGGTATCCACGCCGTCCGGCACATCCGTCCGTCGGTCGCAAATTGGTGTGACGGCGGTCGTAAAGCGCGCGGCCATCAGAGCCGCGGCATTCGCGCCGGTGAACGGTGTCGCACCGGTGAGCATCTCGTACAGCACGGCGGCCAGCGCGTACTGGTCCACTCGCTCGTCGACGGTGATCTCGCCCGTGGCCTGCTCGGGTGCCATGTACATCGGCGTGCCGATCGCGGACCCGGTCTGCGTGAGGCCTGGCGCTAGCCCGGTGCCAGACATGTTCTCGGCCATCGACCGTGCGATGCCGAAGTCCGCCACGAGCGTCGAGCCATCCTCGGTGAGCAGGATGTTCTCCGGCTTGATGTCGCGGTGGATCACGCCGTGCTTGTGTGCATAGGCGAGCGCCTGCGCGGCTTCGCGTGCCATTGCGAGTGACACGTCCACCGGCAGCGAGCCCTCGCGTCGCAGCCTGTCTCGCAGCGATTCACCGTTGACGTACGGCATCGTGAACCAGAGCCGTCCTGCCGTCTCGCCGGAATCAAACACACTCAGGATGTGCGGATGCTGCAGGCGCGCGGCGATGCGGATCTCGCGCTTGAAGCGTTCGGGTCCAAGGCTGGCGGCGAGATCGTCGTGCAGCACCTTGAGCGCAACGACGCGATCATGCTTGCGGTCCTGCGCTTGGTAGACCGTCGCCATGCCGCCTTCGCCGATTACGCGCAGCAGCTGGTAGCGTTCCTCGAGCCCTTCCATCAGGCTCACGGGGGCGATGGTCATCGACGATTCCCGGCGGCCATGATCTTTTGGTAGCGAGGCAGCGCGCGCAACGGTGCCCACATCGGATCCAGCTTCAGATGGCCCCGTGCCAGCAGGCCCGGGCCTGCGAGGATCGCTTCGATCTCGTCGAAGGCCTTGTCGTAGTCGCCCGTGAGGACTGCAACCCGCGCACGCACCTCGGCGAAGTAGGTACGGTTGTTGAGTGATTGTACGTTGCGGCTTTCCAGTGCGAGCCCTTCGTCGGCCATCTTTCGTGCCGCTGCGGCATTCCCGGCCAATGCAGCCGCAAAGGACTGCAGATACCATTGCTGCGCGTCGTCTGGCGATTGCTTGATCAGCTTCACGTAGGCGCGTACGGCCTGATCGGCAGCCGCGCGGCTGCGCAGTGTGTCACCGCGAACGCGATAGAGCTGTGCGTACACCAACTGCTGCGTCGCCGTGTCCTCGTCGAACGCGGACAGCGGCGCGGCCAGGACCCGTCGCTGCGCCGCATCCTCGAGCGCCCAGCCGTAGTCGTAATACACGGACAGGTGGACGTCGAGATCTTGCGATGGAATGGTGGCGTAGGCACTGCGGATGTCCGCCCGCGCATTCGCCAGATCACCAGTGCTTATCCGGGCTCCGATCTGCGAGAGGACAAATAGAGGCGTCGGCTGTCCGAGTGCCTTCACGTGATCCAGTGCTGCTATCGCGTCGGCATACTGACGATTGAGTCGCAGGGCGGCAGCGAGAAACGTCCACGTGCGCGGGTTAAGAGGGTCGAGGCGCGTGCCCTGTTGCAGCAGCGGTATCGCATCGGCGAACCGAGCCTGGGTCGTCAGGTTATTGCCGAGGCGGACGATCACTGTCGCGTTATTCGGCTCCAGCTGCAGCGCCGCGCGAAGCTCGCGATCGGCGCGCACGTAGTCGTGCGCGATGTTGCTGAAATAGCTGGCCCACGCGATGTGCCCGGCCACATCTCCCTGAGCGCTCGCCTCAGCACGCTCTGCCGCAATCCGCGTCTGCTGCGCAAGCTGCGGTACAGGGTTCGCATTCGCGTAGAGCAGGGCACGAGCGGTTGCGAGGCGCGACCACGCTTCGGCGAACGCAGTGTCCGCGGCGACTGCGCGTTCCAGATTCGTGATCATGCGGCGCAGTGCCGCAGGGCGATTGTCATTGATCTCGATCATGCCGCGCAGGTATGCGTCGTACGCCACCGAGTTGTTCGTCGGCAGCGCGGCCAGCCGCGTCTTCGCGCCGGTGCCCAGCGTGACCTCGAGCTGCGTGGCAACCTGTTGCGCGACCTGCGACTGCATCGCCAGTACGTCCGTCAGCGGCTGATCGAACGCCTGCTGCCAGCGCGTCGTGGCCGCGGCGTTGTCCGCGCCGACCTGCATCAACTCCGGCCGCAGGTGCACCACGCTCTTCCCATCGGCACGCCGCTCCCACCGGATCGTGCCAGTGAGCAGATACCGCACGTCCAATTCCTTGCCGATCACCTCGGGTGTCTTGGTGCTGCCCGCGTACTGCGCCGAGCTGGCACGTGCGATCACCTGCACCCCGGGCAGCTTGAGCAGCTTGCCGCGCAACTCGTCGGCCATACCGTCGGCGAAATACGCATCGCTTGAATCACCGAGATTCTGGAACGGCAGCACCGCGATGCGTATCGGGCCTGCGCTCGGTGTCGCCGCCGTCGATCGCCGCGCCACCAGGAACGAGGCGCCGGCGACGACGACCAGCGCCGCCGCGGCGACGCCGACCTTCCATCCGGTCCGCGCCGCTGGTGCCGCAGCGAATGCACGTGCGGGCGGCTGCGTCTGGAACTGCGGCGGCGTCGACACCGACGGCGCCACCGCCTGCGCGAACTCGGTGATCGTGGGAAAGCGGTCGAATGCCTTGAGCGCGAGGGCTCGCTGCACTGCGCTGTCCACGTCCGTCGGCACCTCGCTGCGCGTTTGGCGCACCGGTGTCACGGCCGTCGTGAAGCGAGCCGCGATCAGCGCTGCCGCATTCGAGCCAACGAATGGCGGGGTACCCGTGAGCATCTCGTACAGCACGGCAGCCAGCGCGTATTGATCCACGCGTTCATCGAGCACGCTCTCACCGGTGGCCTGCTCCGGCGCCATGTAGGTCGGCGTGCCGATCGCGAGCCCGGTCTGCGTCAGCCCCTGTGACACACCGGTATCGAACACGCTGTCGCCGATCGCGCGTGCAATCCCGAAATCCGCGACCAGCGTCGAGCCATCCTCGGTGAGCAGGATGTTCTCCGGCTTGATGTCGCGGTGGATCACACCCTGTTTGTGGGCATACGCGAGCGCCTGCGCCGCCTCGCGCGTGATCGCCAGCGCGACATCCACTGGCAGCGTGCCCGATCGCCGCAGCCGGTCTCGCAGCGATTCGCCGCTGACGAACGGCATCGTGAACCAGAGCCGGCCGGCCGACTCGCCGGAGTCGAAGACGCTCAGGATGTGCGGATGCTGCAACCGGGCGGCGATGCGGATCTCGCGCTTGAAGCGCTCGGGGCCGAGCGTCGCAGCGAGATCGTCGTGGAGCACCTTGAGCGCGACGGTGCGATCGTGCTTGCCGTCATGCGCGCGGTAGACCGTCGCCATGCCACCGGTGCCGATCACGCCGACCAACCGGTAGCGGTCGTCGAGTGCCTCCATCAGGCTATCCGGGGCGATGGTCATGACGCACCTCCGTCCGGTCCGGTGCGATCCGCGTCCGTTGCCGGCAACGCGGGACGCTTGGGCCGGAGCAGGGCCTCCAAGGCAGCGAGTTCGGCTTCCAGTGCCTCCGATCGTGGGCGATCTGGAGTGGGACTGGCTTGCGGCGACTTGGCAAACTTCGGGTCCGGGCCGGACATACACGCCTCGCTGGCGATCGCTGATGACACCTCGAGCGCGCTGCAGCACGCGCTCGCGAGGCTATCATGGCGATCCCGACCGGCCGCCGCGCCCTCTATGTTTGCAGCCAGGGGACGGTATTTTGCGGACGGCGTAACCCGTTCAATGACAACGGATTACAGATGTAATCAGCGAGGATCGGCGGCCATGAACTCGCTTGGAGAGCAGTCAAACCGCTCTTTGAACGCGCGCCGAAAGTACGACAGCGACTCGAAACCGACCGCGTACGCTACTTCCGTCACATTGCCTTCGCCGCGCCGGAGCAGGGCAGCGGCACATTCCGCGCGAACCGTCCTGATGTATTTGCTCGGCGTGCTGCCGAGTTCGTCGCGGAGCGACCGATACAGCTGGTGGTAGGACAGGCCGGCCGCGGTTGCCAGAGATTCGGGACTGAAGTCCGGCTCCAGCAACCGCACCTGCACCAACGCGCGCAGGTGGAGATCAAGCGGAGACGGAGTTACGGGCACCGACTCCGGTGGCGGGGCCTCCCCCGCCCGGAACCGCTCCCGGAGCTTCTGGCGCTGTGTGAGCAGGTTCTCCACGCAGGCGGTCAGGACTCCCGGGTCGAACGGCTTGACGAGATAGGCGTCGGCGCCCGCTTCGAGCCCCGCGATCTGGTCCTCGGCGGCTGCCCTCGCGGTCAGCAGGACCACCGGGATCGCGTCGGTCATCGCATCACCCTTGAGCGCGGCCGCGAGTCCGAGGCCGTCCAGTTCCGGCATCATCACATCGGCAACGATCAGGTCTGGCAACGCCTCACGCGCTAGCACCAGGCCGGCCTGTCCATCGGCGGCTTCGAGGACGTGGAACGACGTCGCGAGGATCGACCGGACGTAGGTGCGCATGTCGTCGTTGTCGTCCACTACCAGCACCGTGACCCGGTCGTCGGCGCTCTCCTCCTGCGGGAACTCGCCGGCGGGCAGTGCCGCACCGAGGCCCAGGATGTCGTCGATCGTCTCGGGTGCCAGTGTGGTGTGCGTGGCCGCCTGCGTCGGGACGGCGCCGATCGGCAGTCGTACCACGAACGTCGTCCCCTCGCCGACCACGCTGCTCACACTGATCTCGCCGCCGTGAAGGTCCACCAGTTCCTTCACCAGCGCGAGGCCGATGCCGGTCCCGTCGTAATTGCGGGTGTTCTCGCCGTCCACCTGGTAGAAGCGCTCGAAGATGCGCGGAAGCTCGGCAGCGCTGATGCCGACGCCGGTGTCGCGGACCGTGATCAGCGCGTCTCCGGCGTCGCTCGCGACAGAGACATCCACGATGCCACCAGCACCGGTGAACTTGACGGCATTGGAGAGGAGATTCAGCACGACCTTCTCGAGCTGATCGCCGTCCGCGTCGACGGTCAGTGTCCGCAGTGGCGAGCGGAACACCACGGCGATCCCCTGTCGATCCGCCAACGGCGAGAAGGCCTGCGCCACGGTGCGCGTGAATGCGACGAGGTCGAGCGGCTGCCGCGTGATCGCCACCGCACCGGCCTGCAGCCGAGCGAGATCGAGGATCTGGTTGATGAGGCGCAGCAGGCGCTGCCCGTTGCGCTGCATCAGCTCGGCCTGCTCGCGGATGGTCGGGCCGAGCGTGCCGTGCCGGCCGTCGAGCAGGCTGCGGAGCGGGCCGAGGATCAGGGTCAGTGGCGTGCGGAATTCGTGACTGAGATTGGCGAACAGTCGCGAGCGGAGCTGGTTCAGCTGCGCGAGCTTGTCGTTCTGCGCCGCCAGCTCACGCTCGTTGTGTCGCAGCGCCGCGGTGCGCTCCTCGACCAGCGCCGTCAACGCCACCTCGCGCTGCCGCACCTGCTGCAGTCGCCAGCGCGCGATGGCGACACCGGTGAGTACCAGCATCATTGCGAACAGGCCCTTCGCCAGCAGCGTTTCGCGAAACAGTGGCGCGACAGTCATCCGTACGCTCGCCGGACGTTCGCTCCATCGATCACCGCCCTGGCTGGCGGCGACGCGAAAGGTGTAGCTGCCCGGTGGAACGCGTGTGTAGAACGCCGTCCGGCGCACACCGGCATCGACCCAGTCCGCGTCGTACGGTTCGAGCCGATAGCGAAAGCGCACGTTGCGCGGCTCGCGGAACGACAGCGAGGTATACGCGATCTCGATGTCCCGCTCGGTCGCATCGAGCGCGATCTCGGTCGTGTCGGCACTGAGCGTGCGCGTGCGTGCCGTCAGCTGCTCGATGACGACGGGCGGGGGTGCCTGTTCTCTCGGGATGCGGGCCGGATCGATGCTGGCTACGCCAGCCTGCGTGGCAAACCAGAGCCGCCCGTCGGCGTCCCGAACCCCCGCCGGCTGGTAGCCGCCATTCGCTTCGCGATTGCGCAGGCCGTCCCGCTCCGTGTACGACACGCTGCGGACGCGTGGTGACCTGCCGTCGGCGAAGGCCATCAGGTCGGTGCGTCGGACCCAGAAAATGCCGCGATTGCTGCTCATCCAGTAACGCCCCAGCCCATCGTCCAGAATCTGGTGCACGACGGGATCATACAGGCCATCGGTGACCCCGATGCGTACGAGCGGCGGCGCATACGAGGTGTCGTTCGCAGGCCAGCGTCGCGTATCGAGTCGGACCAGGCCGCGACCTTCTGTGCCGATCCAGAGCCAGCCATCGCTATCGATCAGCAACGAGCGAATGAGGTCCGACGGCAACCCGGTGGCGCTGGTGATCGATTGGCAGCGCGCGGCGGAGCAGCGCACGACACCGCCGCCGTTCGTCCCGATCCACAGCGTGCCGTCCAGCCCTTCAGCGAAGGCGCGCGCAGGGATCTCGCGTGTCCATCCCGCCAGCGTCCGCCAGCGCCCGTCAATGCGTTCGAGCACGCCGCTGCCAAAACCGGCCAGCAATCGCCTGCGTGCCGTGCGCTGCACTGCGAGGACGCCTTCCCATCCCATCAACTGCGCGGGAGGTACACGGAACTCGTGCGAACAGCGCAGTATCGGCAGCGAGCAGGTGGCCAGCCCGTCGGACAGGCCGACGAGCAGGCGGTCAGGTCCGTCGACGAGCAGCGAGCCGACCACTGCGGAGCCGCCGTCGATTATGGTGTAATTGCTGACAGTGCGGCGTTTCTGGTCGACGCGCGTCAAGCCGTTGATGCTGCTCCCGATCCACACGCCGTCGCTCGAGTCACGCGCCACCACGTATGCATTCCGCGCCAGCACGCCTTCGGCGGTCCCATAGGCCGTGAAGAGGCTGCGTCGCAAACGCAGCAGCCCCATTCCGTCTGTGCCAAGCCAGATACCGCCCTCGCGGTCGAAAAGCAGGGCGGTAATGTTTGCGCCAGCGGTTCCCGACAGGCTGTAGACGAGCCGGCCGTTGAGGAAAAGGTCCGGGCCCATGCCCGCCCAGAGGCTGTCAGCGCCACGAAGCCGGACAGGCCCGGACGGCGCGAAGAGGTGCACGCGCGACTGCACGACGACCAGACGATCAGGCTCGTAGCGCACGATGCCGCTCGGGGAGTAGCCAAGCACCTCGCCTGTCGTCGGTAGCTCGATGAATTTCTGAGCGACCCCCGGCCACGTCATGCCGCTGACGGTCGGGTGGCCACCACTCGTCACTCGCCACACCCGGTCTGCGCTGCTCACCCAGACCTGCCGACGGGAGTCGACGAAGATCGCGTTCACGACGGCCGAGTCGAGCGAGGACGTGCCGGACAGTGAGTGTGCCCGTTCCCCCGCGACCCGATACACGCCATGCCCTTCGGTGCCGACCCACAATGCACCATCGGGATCGGGCACGAGCACCGTGACGGCGTGGCGGATCGCATCGGCTGCCACAGCTTCGAACCGGCCGCCGCGGAGCACGCCGACGCCCTTGTCGGTGCCGATCCAGATCGTCCCTGCGCCATCCTCGCGTATAGCGGTGACGCCGCCGTCGACGCCAAGGCTGCGACCAAAATGCGTGAAACGTCCGCGCTTGAAGCGCACGAGATGCCGCTGCTCGGTGGTCAGCCAGATCGAGCTGTCACGCGTCTCGGAGATCGTGGTGATCCGATCGCTGGGAAGACCGGGCGTGTTGGCCGAATTGAACACCGTGAACCGGACGCCATCGAAGCGCACCAGACCGTCGTACGTCGCAGCCCAGATGTAGCCGCTGCGGCTCTGGAGCAGCGCATTGATGGAGTTGACCGGCAAGCCATCGACAATGCTCCACGACTCGCGCACCCAGCCGGCGGCGCTGCCCGGCGCTTGTGCACTGGCCTGTGCGGTGGCGAGGCAGGCGAGTGCGGTCATGCAGGGCACGACACGACGGTGAAGCAAGAACCTGTGGACGGCACATGCAAACTTCCGGAAACGCGTCGACATTGCTGCGGTGCTGGTCTGGAGTCCCGATCCTCCCAATCAGAGAGTATGCATGGGTCTGCATGGTATCGCCAGCGACGACCTCCTGCCGACGCCATGCTCCTCCGCAGCCCTCGCGCGCGACGCTCTGGCGCCGTCGCTCCCGACCGTCGATGATTCCGGATGCCTCACCACCCTCTTCCCCGCGTGGCCGCCGTCGTTGGCGCGGTCCTCCAGTTCGTCGGCTCCCATCTCGCCGCGCAATCCCGGCCTGATGCCTGGCCCGACCGCGCCATCCGCCGCGACATCCCGCTCACCAACGCCATTCGCGCCGCACACGCCGCTGGCACCCGTGACTCGTCGGGTCGCCCGGGCCGCAATTACTGGCAGTTGCGCACCGACTACGTCATCCGCGCCCGCCTCGACGTGCCGGCGCAACGCCTCAGCGGCGTCGCCACCATCACGCTGCACAACGACAGCCCCGACTCGCTCACGCAGATCGCGCTGCGCCTCGACCCGAACCACTTCATCGGCAGTAACCCCCGAGCACTGCCGTGGGTGCCGGCGCAACTCACCGATGGCATGGTGATCAACGGCATGCGCATCAACGGCGCGCCGGTGCAGCTCGACGTCGCGGCACCGCGCACCGGTCGTCCGTCAGCGCCGCTGGCCGTCAACCTGCGCTCGACGCTCGCACGCGTGCTGCTCGCAACGCCGATCGCGCCGCACACGACCGCGACCCTCGACATCGAGTGGAATCACGCGCTGCCCGGCGGTCCTGGCTCAGGCCATCGCATGACACAACGCTGGGCGGACTCGCTCTTCCAGCCGACGCAGTGGTTTCCGCGCGTGGCAGTGTACGACGATCTGCGTGGATGGGATCCGGAGCAGTACCTCGGCCCGTCGGAGTTCTACAACAATTTCGGCAAGTTCGACGTCACCATCGACGTGCCGGCGGGATGGATCGTGAGCGGCACCGGCACGCTGCAGAACCCGAATGAGGTGCTGACCGCCACCGCGCGCGCGCGTCTGGCCCGCGTGCTCGAAAGCGATTCGACCATCACCATCGTCGGCCCTGACGAGATCGGCCCCGGCGCGGCGACTGCCGCGGGCGAGCGACTGCGCTGGCACTTCACGGCCGACAGCGTCAATGACTTCGCGTGGGCAACAGCGAAGAAGTTCGTGTGGCAGGCGACGCGCGCGACAATTCCCGGCAAAGGCGTCGTCCCGGTGCAGCAGTTCTTCCTGCCCGGTCGCGCGGCACTGTTCGCCAACGCACTGCCGATCACGCGTCACGCACTCGAGTTCTACTCGGCACTCTGGTTCCCATACCAGTTCCCGCAGCTGACGCTGCAGGACGGACCCAGTGCCGGCATGGAGTATCCTATGGTGATCAACTCGAATTCTGGCGCCGCCGATCACGAGACAGGGCATCAGTGGTGGCCGATGGTCGTCAGCAACAACGAGACCTGGTACGGCTGGATGGACGAGGGATTCAACCAGTACATGAACATCCTCTCCAACGCCGACAACGCGAAGAAGCCCGCCAATCTCGATCGCTACGGACAATCGTACGGTCTCACCAGTGGCTCCGAATCCGAGCCGCCGATGATGTGGAATGCGAACTTCGCCGGCCCGTCGTACAGCTTCACGACCTACGGCAAGACGCCGCTGATGTTGTCGATGCTTGGCGGCGTTGTCGGTGACAGTGCGGTGCAGCGCGCGCATCGCGAGTGGGCGACTGCGTGGTTGTTCAAGCACCCGTCACCGTGGGACTACATGTTTTTCATGAACAAGGCGCTCAAGCGTGATCTCGGCTGGTTCTGGAATGCGTGGCTGTTCACGACGGAGCGTGTCGACGGTTCGATCAGCAACCTGCAGACGAAGGGATCGAAGACGACGGTAACTGTTCGCCAGGATGGACAGATGCCGTCGCCCGTCGTGCTGCGTGTGCGCTTTGCGGCGACCGGTGCACCGATCAAGCCGATGCAGAATGCGGTGATGCAGGACAGCGTCACAGCGATCGTCACCTATCCGGTGGACGTCTGGTTCGCTGGCCGCCGGACTGTCGACGCCGTGCTCGATTTCGGGAAGCGCCCGATCGAGCAGGTCATGTTCGATCCCGGGTGCCGATTCCCGGACCGCGATCCGTCCGACAACATCTGGCCCCGTGAAAGTGCCGCTGCGCCATCGTCAGCTGCACCATTGTCTGCTGCACCATCGTCCGCTGTTCGTCCCTCACTCTGCACACGCTGATGCGCACGTCATTGTCCCGCCTTCGTCGTACGATCTGTCTGCTGACACTCGGCACACCCGTCGCTGCAGCAGCACAACAAGCGGTAACGCCATCACCGAGTTATCTGCTGCGACCCGCCCGCGTCTTCGATGGCACAGGGCAGGCGCCGCAAGCCGGTGTTGTAGTGCTGGTGCAGAACGGCCGGATCACTGCGGTTGGCGCGCCGGCTTCGGTAAAGGCTCCGAGTGATGCGATCACCGTCGATCTGCCTGGTATGACGCTGATGCCCGGCATGATCGATCTGCATTCGCACGTGCTGCTGCATCCCTACAACGAGACGAACTGGAATGACCAGGTGCTGAAGGAAGCACTCGGACTGCGTGTGGCGCGAGCGACGGTTCACATGCAGCGCACATTGCGCGCGGGATTCACCACGCTGCGCGACCTCGGCACCGAGGGCGCCGCTGATACCGACGTGGGACTCAAGCGCGCGGTCGATCAGGGAATCATCGAAGGCCCGCGACTGATCGTCGTGACGCGCGCGATCGTGATGAAGGGCACATACGGCCCCAGCGGATTCGCGCCCGAAGTGGACGTGCCGCAGGGAGCCGAGGAAGCGGGCGGGCCGGAAGAACTGGCACGTGTCGTCCGCGATCAGATTCGTCGCGGTGCCGATTGGATCAAGATTTATGCGGACTATCGCTGGGGTGCTGGCGGTTCTGCCCGACCGGCCTTTTCTCAGGCGGAGATCGCACTCGTCGTCGAGATCGCCGAATCGAGTGGTCGACATGTCGTCGCGCACGCGAGCACGCCCGAAGGCATGCGTCGTGCAATCCTGGCGGGCGTGAAGACCATCGAACACGGCGACGACGGCACACCGGAAATATTCCGGCTGATGAAAGAGCGTGGTGTGGTGCTGGTGCCGACGGTGGCCGCCGGAGATGCGGTATTGCAGTACGGCGGATGGAAGAAGGGCAGTGCGCCGGAGCCGGCGCGCATCACGTCGAAGCGTGTCAGTCTCAAAGCCGCGATGGATGCCGGCGTGACGATTGGAAACGGCAGTGATGTCGGCGTGTTCGCGCATGGCACGAATGCGCGTGAACTGGAATTGATGGTCGATTACGGCATGACGCCGACGCAGGCGCTGGTCGCGGCAACGTCGACGGCGGCCAAGGTGCTGGACATGGGTGACCGGCTTGGCGTCGTGGCACCGGGAATGCTCGCTGATCTGGTGGCGGTCGACGGCGATCCGACGCGCGAGATCGCGGCGATCGAGCGCGTGCGATATGTGATGAAGGATGGCAAGCCGGTGTCTGGCGTCACTGCTGCGCGCGCGCCGTGACCGAACGACGAGGTTCGGATGAGGTCGGCGGAAACAGGAACGCATGCGTGCACACGCAGTATCAGGAGGCGTAGTCCTTCGGCACGATGTGTCAGTCACCGGGTCCGTGGAGCGCTTTGTGCGTTTCGGAAGTCTCTGTTCGCTCGTCTGACTGCATCGTGCCGCTTCCTCACTCCGCAGTGATGACCCTTCCTGTTCCGCATCCCGACGTGATCGCGCGCGCATTGCCCGACGGCAGTGTGTTGTTTCATCCGCTCACCGAGGTCTATTTCGGCCTCAACGAAACAGGCACCGTGATCTGGACCGCGCTTGGCGCCGGTGTCACCTCTGAAGACGGGCTCGTGAACGCGGTACTGGCGCAGTGGCCCGACGCGACGCCGACCGACGTCACCTGCCACGTGCGCGAGCTGCTGGCAGACCTGTCGATTGAAGGGTTGGTGGTGGACACCGTGACGAGTCTGGGGTGATCACCGTGCTGGCGCGGAAAACACGCGCCGCACTGGACGTGTTGGTCGCCAGCGCCGCCGTGCGCCGCGTTCGTCGTACTGTCGCCTCGCGACCCGTGGGATCGCTGGTGGGCCGCTCCGATGCCACCGTGCCTGAGGTGGGCCCGTCGGCGTCGACATCAGCCGAGCGCGCTCTTGGTGAACGGTGGGGCGCAGCGGTCGATCGGGCGCTTCGGTGGACGCCGGGTGACTCGGCGTGCCTGATTCGTGCCGGCGCGCTGCGCGAGCTGCTGATTGGTAGAGGACTGCCCCGGGCGCAAGTTCGCATCGGCGTCCGCCGCGGACCGGCGGGTTTCGAAGCCCATGCATGGGTGGAGCAGGACGGCATACCAATTGCTGAGCCTGTATCTCTGCGGGGGGCGTTTTCCTCGTTGGACGGTGTGACGCTCCGCTAGCCACGGGCGTCGTGCGGGTGAATGTGTGCATCACAGGGCTTGTCTCTGTGGCGTGCACACGACACTATTTCGCCGATGACTGAGAGGCTTGCCATGTACGAACGTCCGCGTCTCGAGCGCTACGGCACATTCCGCGAACTGACCCAGGTCTCGTTGAACCTGGGCGCGTTTGCGCTGAACTCGAATGTCGTCAACGGCACGGCTGCGTCCTGCGATTGCATTCCCGGTGATGCGCCGCCGGGCGGTGGCGTCACGCGGTCATGAGGTGACGCCTTCCGCTCCAGACGCGCAGGGCGCGCCGGAGCGGGTTCGTGTCTTCGGCGGAGTGCTCGCCACCGATCGATCGCTGCCCGGCCTGCCTGTTGCCCCGACCAGTGGTGACGGGCAATTGCCGTTGTGGGAGCTGCGGACCAATGACGCACCGCCGGCCGGTCTGGCCCATTCCGCTGATGCTGCCGTCATCGGGCACCTCGACTACTCGAGCGGCGTCGCGGTGACGATGGCCGTCGGCGGCACTGCGACCGAGATCGTGTTCAGCGATACCGGGCGTTTCGACCTGTTCGCGCACGACAACGTCATCGCGCATCATGCGCCGTACGGCGTGGATCGCGCTGCCGTCGCACTCGATCTGATCGGTGTCGTGCTGCCGATGGCATTGCATCAGCGTGGCGCGTGGTGTGTGCATGCGAGTGCGGTGCAGACCCGCGATGGTGTGATCGCGTTCGTCGCACCGCGCGGAACGGGAAAGTCGACGCTGGCCGTCGCGTGTGTGCAGGCTGGTTGCACACTCGTTGCCGACGATGTCGTCGTGCTGCGTGCGACGAATGACGGGATCACCGTCACGCCGGCCGGTGTGCCGCTCCGACTGCGCGCGGAAACCGCAGTTGCCGTTGGCGCGCGCAGCGATGACGTCGACGTGTGGGGCAAAGTGCGCATCGACAGTCGTGTGGCGGATGACACGTTGCCATTGGCCGCGATCTACCTGCTGCAGCCGATGACCGGTGCTTCGCCGATCGAGCGCGCGTCGCGCGCAACGCGGGCGGCCGCGCTTGCGTTACTCGCCCATGGAAAGATCACAGCGCTTCTTGGCGGTGATGCGGCGGGCGATGCGCTGTCACGGTGCGTGGCGATGGCGCACGGCGTCGCAGTCTACGATCTCGCGATTCCGCGCGACCTTGATCGATTGCGCGACGTGACGGCACAGTTGCTGACGTGGCATGCGGGAACGCCGAGTGCCGGTGTGCGAGCGTTATGACCATCACGAACGATGCGGCGATCACGCTGCGTGATGTCACGAAGTCGTTTCGCGCTGACCGCGGTCTCTGGCGACGGTGGCGCGGTGTGCCCGGCACCGCGCCACGCGCAGTGCTCGACGCGGTTTCATTGACCGTGCAGCGCGGCGAAATATTCGGTCTCGTCGGCGCCAACGGCGCGGGCAAGACCACACTGCTCAAGATTCTCTCGACGGTGCTGCTGCCGGATCACGGGACGGCAACGGTCGACGGTCTCGACGTGGTGATGCAGGCCTCGCTGGTTCGCCGAAAGATGGCCGTGGTGCCGGCCGACGAGCGTGCGTTGTTCTGGCGTGTCAGCGCGACTGAAAACGTGCGATTGTTCGCATCGCTGTATGGCTTGTCAGGCGCGGAACGCGACACGGCGGTGGAGCGCGCGCTCGATCTGGTGGGACTTGGTGCGGTCGGACGGCAGCAGGTCGGGAGTTTTTCGTCAGGCATGCGGCAGCGCACACTGATTGCGCGCGCACTCGTGACACGGCCGCCGATCCTGATTCTCGATGAGCCGACGCGCAGTCTCGATCCCGTCACGGCGCGCGAGCTGCGACGTTTCATCCGCGATGTGCTCTGCAATCAGCTGGGCGCGACGATCGTCCTCGCCACGCACAACACGGAAGAGGCGTTGCAACTCTGTGATCGTGCAGCGCTGCTCGTGCGCGGTCGCGTGGTGGCAAGCGATACACTCGCGCGGTTGCATGCGGCGGTCGGTGGTGCACGTGTTCGCGTGCGTGTCGACGCAGCCCATGAGGCGCGTGCACGGACGCTGCTCCATCTGCCGGTGGATGTGATCTCAGCCGCGATCGATGGCATGGTGACGCTCGACGCGACATTGCCGGACGCGGTGCATTCGCCGGTCGTTGTGGAAGCGTTGGTGCGGGCCGGCGTGCGCGTCGCAGAGTTCGCACCGGTGCCGCTGACCCTGGCTGATCTGCTCGAGTCGGTGGCGGTCACGTCGCAACCGGACGAGGTGCTGCGTCATGCGTAGACTCCTCGCGGTGGCCCGCGCCTACACGCTCGGCATGCTCACCTATCGCACGCGCACGCTGGTCAGTCTGCTCACAGTGCTGGTGGCGGTCGTGCCGGTCTATTTCGTCGCCAGCGCGTTGCAGCCGCTGGCGGCGAAAGCGATCGCGTCGGAATCCACGGAATACTTCACCTATCTGATTGTCGGCTCCGTGGCATCGTTCGTGGTGGTGGAGGCGGTGTCGGCGATTCCGTCGTTCATCAACAGCTACATCACATCGGGGACACTCGAGCAGTTGCTCACGACGCCGATCCGCTGGCCGTCACTGATCGGTGGATTGTCGCTGTACGGTTTCGCGTGGGTGGCGCTGCGCGCACTGGTGCTGCTCGTGACGGCGTGGGTGTGGGCTACGTCAACGATTGCGTGGCCGCGTCTGGTGGAGTTCGCGATGATCATGACGCTGCTTGCCACGGCGTACATCGGCATCGGATTGATTGCGGGAGCGCTGGTCTTGTCGATACGCTCATCGCTCTTCATTCCGCAGGCCGCCGGCACCATCTCGGCGCTGCTCGGTACCGTGTACTTCCCGGCCAGTGTCCTGCCTCCGGCATTCGCGCCCTTTGCGGTGCTGGTGCCGACGACGCCAGCGTTACGTGCCGCGCGTCAGGTGCTGCTGCGCGATCAGTCCATCAGCGCCGTGCTTCCGGACCTGTTGCAACTCACCGGATGGGCGGTGGCAGGCGTCGTGATCGGCGGTCTCACATTTCACGCCGCGCTGCAGCATGCGCGTCGTGCCGGCACGCTGACGCAGTACTGAGGCACGATGCTGGCGCGGCTCACGACTCAATCGGCGCGCGCGCTGCTGTCGCCGTCCGCACGCGTGCTGGTCGCCGCGGCCGATCCCGATGGTGGTGTGTCGCGCGTGCGCGACTTGCCGTGGAGCGACGTCCACTGGCCGACGCTGGTTGCACTGACATCGTTCGAGCGCGCGGCCGCGCAGGTCTTCCGCTTGCTGCGCGCGGCACCGGTCGGCGCCGTCCCGGACGACGTGACCAAAGCCATGCAAGGCATCTTCCGGGTGGCGGTGTTCCGGAGCGATGAATTGTCGGACGCCGCCGCCGCCGCCTGTGATGCGCTGCGCGCAGCAGGCGTGGACGCGCTGTGGCTCAAGGGCGCCGCGCTGGCGATGCAGAGCGCCGAAGAATTCGCGGTCCGCAGCATGGGCGACCTGGACGTTCTGGTGGCCCCTGAACACCACCGCGTGGCCCGACGTGCGCTGATGGCGGCGGGCTGGGCGGACGGCGTGCCGGATCAGTCGTACGACACGCACCATCATGACGCACCGCTCTTTTGGCGTGCCGGCATCCGGCTCGAGCTGCACGACGGCCTGTTCCCGCCGGGGCATCCGTTCGGCGACGAGACGGCCTCCACCTGGATCGCTCGTGGCGTGACGCTTATGTGGGGTTCTCGGCCGGTACAGGTTCTGCCGCCGGAGTGGCATGTCGTGCACGCCGCGGTGCACTGGTCATGGAATCACGAGGGCGAAATCGGCACATGGCAGTATCTCCACGATCTGCAGCGCCTGACCGTACCATGGGGCTCAGCGGGTCAGCAGTGGCTTCGCGTGGCCGAGGCGGCCGAGCTCATCAATGCAAGGCAACCTGTCGGATGGGCGCTCTGGGTGGGGTCTCGCGTGGGAAGCGCAGCTGTGGATGAGACCGTCATTGCCAGGCTTCGGGGCGCGACAGGGCTGCTGACGGCGATCGCAGAGCGGGAGTGGGTCCTGCGGGCGTTTCATTCGCCAGCGGCGAGCCCGTCTGTGGCATGGTCGCGCTTCTGGTGGCGTCGATCCATGGCCGGTCTTGGAGACGCGGTGCGCAACTGGCCGTGGGCTGCCGGCCGCAGTGAGGCTCGGCCGTCGCCTGTGGAGGCCGGCGAAGCCGATCGGTCCGATCTGCGATCCGACGCGCGTTCAGGCACGGTCGCACGCTGGCGCCGGCACCTCGGCAGAGTGCTGCGCGGATAGACCTCGCCTGCGGTGCCGATGTGTTTGTCGGGCATTGACTTGGAGCCTCTCGCCGCTAATTTCCGCGTTCTGTCTCGCACAACGATGGCGCTGGCGCCCTGTGGCTGCCGCGTGATCGACAAATGAGACGTCGCTTCGGCGACGCGCCTTGGGTCCCCACGCAGACCGCGTGTACCCGGCGGCAGCGAATGGATATCGGCCCCATCGGGGTGCCTGGATCCATTCGGTTTTTTGTTGGACTCAACTGGCCTTCCAGCCTCATCTGAGAGTTTCCGCGCATGGC